>JBAVQD010000140.1:0-28133 GCA_049693675.1 Candidatus Sulfotelmatobacter sp.
CGCTCGGCATCACGCGAGCAGAGGGAGAAATGCCTTAATCCGGCTTGGCGGCGTACGAGCAATAGGGATCCTTCGACTCCGCAAACCGATTCGCAATGCGAATCGCTTTGCTCCGCTCAGGATGACAGTTTCCCTACGCTACCCTTCCCGCAAATACTCCTCCGTGTATCCCAGATAATTCCTCGCATACTTCATAATTGTCTCCGCATCGTCGGCATCCAATTTCCGGCGAAACTTTCCTGGAGATCCCATCCATAGCGAGCCCGGTTCGACCACTGTCCGTTCGGGAATTAGAGTGCCTGCGGCGATAATCGATCCGGCGCCAATCTTTGCGCCATTCAGAATAATCGAGCCCATGCCGATCAGGCAGCGGTCTTCGATCACGCAGCCGTGCAGCGTTACCGAGTGGCCGACAGTCACATATTCACCGAGCGTAACCCCGTAAGTATTTTTCATGCCATGCAACACGCTGCAATCCTGGATGTTCGAGTGCGCCCCGATACGGATGGCATAAACGTCGCCGCGCACCACAGCATTCATCCAGACAGACGCGTGCTCGCCGAGCACCACGTCGCCGATAATCTGCGCCGACTCGTCCACGTAACAAGTCGCCGGAATCGTCGGCTTCATCCCTTTAAAAGACCGGATCATTCGTTCACTCCGTTGCATCAGGAGACAAAGAGATAAGAATAAATAGTACCAGCAGTCTTCGTTGGCAAGCCTTCCGTGCTTTCCCATCTTTGCCTTCCGCCCTGCGTTCTGCGAAACTGACCTATCCTCCTCACCTTCTGAGAAGCTAGAACTGAGAACTGTTTCATGGGCCGCATTCACGTACTTTCCGAGCAGGTCGCCAACAAAATCGCCGCCGGCGAGGTGGTGGAGCGGCCTGCGTCGGTGGTGAAAGAGTTGCTGGAGAACGCCCTGGATGCGGGTGCAACGCGAATCAAAATCAGCGTCGAGGCGGGCGGCAAGAAATTAATTCAGATCACAGACAATGGATGCGGCATGGTGCGCGACGATGCCATGCTGGCGTTCGAGCGCCACGCTACGTCGAAAATTAAGGATGCAGAAGATTTGTTGAGCGTGGCCACGCTGGGATTTCGCGGCGAGGCGCTTCCCTCAATCGCCTCGGTGTCACGCTTGCGGCTGGAGACTTGCGCGGTCGAATCTGGCGCTGCGGCCTCCGGCACAATTATTGAAATCAACGGCGGCAAGATGGCGCGCGTCGAAGAGGCAGGATTGCCCGAGGGCACATCGATTACGGTTCGAGATCTTTTTTTCAATACTCCGGCGCGCAAAAAGTTTTTGAAGGCGGAGTCCACAGAGCTGTCACACATCGCATCGCTGGTAACGCACTACGCGCTGGCCCATCCGGAAAAGCATTTTGAATTGCATTCGGCTACTAATGCCGTGCTGGTGGCGCCTCCGGTGGCAGGATATAGCGAGCGCGTTTATCAGGTGTTTGGCAAGGAGACGCTAGACCAGCTCCTCGCAGTGGCGGCGGTGCAGGCGCTCGAGCATGTTGGCTTGCCGCAGCCTCCGCCGTGGCGGCGGAAGGACGAAGGCAGCGACGATGCGGTGGAAAATGTCGAACCCGGCCAGATGCGGCTGCACGGTTTCGTTTCGAAGCCGGAGATTCAGAAGCTGAATCGCAATTCGATTTATGTATTCGTGAATGGCCGGCTGATTCGTGATCGCTTGGTGCAGCATGGACTGACCGAGGCTTATCGAAACATTATTCCGCCGAGCGTGTATCCCGTGGTGCTGCTGTTTCTGGAATTGCCTGCGGGCGAAGTGGATGTGAATGTGCATCCTTCAAAGACTGAAGTGCGCTTTCGACAACCGACCGTGCTGCATGATTTTGTGCGGGACACGGTGCGGGCCGCGCTGATGAAGGCTCGCCCAGCGCCGCAGTTCACTACGGAGATTCACGCTCACGCGACCGCAAGTTCTGGGCTGACGCCGGGCGCGCGGGAGTGGGAACCACCTTCCGACATACTGGCTGAGTCCGGGGCGCGAACTTTGTATGAACCTGCGGGCGGTGCGGGATTTGCGCTGCAGGCACCGGTTGCGCCACCGGTTTCGGCGCGATTTCAGTTCGAGGGCGGAATTGCGGTGGAGGCCAACGCAGCGATTCCCGTGGCTCGAGGGCTCGAGGGCCGCTTCGTCGAAGCGATTCCGGATAACGGCTGCGCCCCGGAGCTAGAAGTACGAGAGGCAGAACCAACACTGGCAGCGCTTTCAACGCTGCGTCCTCTGGGACAGATTCGTAATTCGTTCATTCTCGCGGTGAATGAAGATGGATTATGGATTGTCGATCAACACGTGGCGCATGAGCGCGTGCTTTTCGAACGCATTCTGAAGCAACGGGCGGCGCAGAAAGTCGAGAGCCAGCGGTTGCTGATGCCGATCGTGCTGGAGCTTTCTCCGGCGCAGCAGGCGGTCTTTGCGGAAATCGCCGACGAACTGCAGCATAACGGCTTCGAGGCTGAGCCATTTGGAGCGCGGAGCGTTGCTGTGAAAGTTGCGCCGGCGGGAGTGGATGCGGCCGCAGTCGAGAAAATGCTGCACGAACTACTCGATCAGATTTCCCGCGAAGAACAGTCGCTCAATCTGGAGAAGATTCGCGGTCGCATTGCTGCCTCCATCGCCTGTCATGCCGCCATCAAGGTCAACATGCCCCTGGAACAGAACAAAATGGAGTGGCTGCTCTCCGAGCTCGCGAAAACCGATCATCCTATGTCATGCCCGCATGGCAGGCCGGTGGTGCTGCGGTATTCTGTTAAAGACATACAGAAGGCGTTTAAGAGGATCTGATCGAAACCAGCATTTAGCAATTAGCAATTGGCAATTCCGGCTTGACCTTGCTGCGCTCGGGGCGATTTGACCAGTGTAGTGTTGCTAATTGCTAATGGCTAATTGCATTCCATGACCGAGCAGGACTTACAGCAACTGCGGCGCGAGAAGTGGCGGCTGGATGGCAAAGCCATCCGGACCATGGAGCAGGCGCGCGCCTTCGTCGAGCAAGTTGGATTCTGCCTGATGTATCCGGTGCGGCCGGCGATGCCGGTGCCGACATTTATTGGCGCGTTCGTAGGATCGGACAATCGTTTGCCGACCTGGCAGCATGCTTATTCCGATCCGCGTGCCGCCGGGGCCACCGAACTTATGGTCCGGCTGTTGCGCGAGCGGTCGGCTTATGAAGCGAATTTGTTCGAGGAGAATAATGCATTTCTGGTAGCGGCTTCGGCGTTTCCTTATTTTTATGCGTTAGTGGGGGAGCGCAACCCAAAGCTGGCGCCCAAGCAGGGCCCGCGTTCTCCTTATTCGCCGCTGGCGTGCGATGCCTTTGAATTGATCCGGCGCGATGGGCCGATCTCAAAGCAGAAGTTGCAGGAGGCGCTGGGTGGCGCGGTTTCTCTGCCCGCGCTCGACAAGGCTTTGGGTGAGCTGCTCGCCAAATTGCGCATCACGCGCGTGGATTACAAGCTTCCTGAAGGTTCTTACTGGGACGTGTTATATCGTTGGTCGCCGGAGGCGGTGCGCGAGGGGGTGGGCTTGTCGGTGCAGCAGGCGCTCTCGGCGCTGCTCTCGAAATATCTGGATTGCGTGGTGGCTGCCGACCTGACGGAATTGGAATCCTTCTTCGGAAGATTTGTGGCGCGGTCGCGGGTGAAGGAAGCCGTCAATGCCTTGTTGGCGGCGCGCGAGTTGAGCTTCGTACATGTGAGTGGGCGGTCGATGCTGCAGATCACGCCGGAGAAGGAAGTGGCGGTTCCGGCCAAGCCCCGTCACGCCGCCAAGTAGATTGTTCGTTCATCATGTGATCGCGTGTACAATCTACTCGCGAAATGACCGATAACCAGACCCCAGATTCTTCCCCACGCAAACTGATCATTGCGATTGACGGCCCGGCGGGCGCGGGCAAGAGCACGATTGCTTCGCGGCTGGCGCGCAAACTCGGCTACGTGAATCTGGAGAGCGGCGCGATGTACCGAGCCTTGGCGCTGAAAGCTATCGAAAGGGATGCATCTTTCGATGATGAAGCCACGCTGGTGAACCTTGCGGAAGAGTCGCGCATTCAACTGGAACCGACCCGGGATGGAAATCGAACGCTGCTGAATGGGCACGACGTTTCGGCGCGCATTCGCGAGCGCGACGTGACCGAGGCAGCTTCACGAGTATCCGTGCATCCAAAAGTGCGGGCGTGGATGGTGGCGCATCAGCGTGCGATGGGCGCCGGTGGCGGGGTGGTGATGGAAGGCCGCGACATTGGAACGAAAGTTTTTCCCGACGCTGATTTGAAGATATTTCTCGACGCTGACCCGGTAGTCCGCGAGCAGCGCCGTATGGAGCAGCAGAAGATCAAAGGCGAAGTCGCCGCGAATGTGGCGGCGGATTTGCGCGAGCGCGACCGCCGCGACCGCACCCGGGCGGCATCTCCGCTGATGGCCGCGGAGGATGCAGTGGTGATTGATTCCACCAGCATGGGTGAGGATGAAGTGCTGGCGCAGGTGGAAGAGATGGCCAGGAAGAAATTGGGAGACTGAGCGTAGGCGGGAGTCTTCCGGGCCAGCTGGTAGTGCAGGCACCGGGCTGCGCCCGGGGACAGCCGAGGGCGGCTGTCCCTACATAAATCTTAGTTATCTGTTGGTTCAACTTTTGACTTTGGCGCGGGCAGGGCTTTTGCTGGTTTCGCCGGAGTTGCGGGCGGCGCCGGCGGTGCCGTCGCAGAGGCCTTACGTATTTCGATCCCGTCGTGCTCGTTATTGATCACGATGTGGGATGAGCCGTTGCCCACGCTGCCGCTGGCCGTCGCTTCGTGATCTCCATTGTCGATTTTCAACTCGGGGAAGTCGGATTGAATTTCGCCGTCGCGGGTGCGCGCGTCCACGCGGAAACCGGCTTTATCCGGCACGCTCAACTGCACGTCTCCATTGCGGCTGTCGATCTGTACATTTCCTAACGAATGCATGGATATCTCAATCCCGCCATTGTTATTTTGCAAGCGGACATCGCCGGATACGTCTTCGAGGCGTATCTGCTTGGAGCGCGTGGTCAAATGAACCGGACCCGTGATTTTATCCGCGTGCAGGTCGTCGGAGTCGAGATCCAGTTCGCCGTCGATCCGCGAGAACTCCATGTCGGTACGAGAAGATTTGAACGCGACATTCCTGGTGATGCGGGCGAGTTTGACGCTCTCCTCGAATTCGCCGTCCAGTTGTAGGGAGCCCTTTACATCCATCACCGAGACTTCATTCAGGCGGCCATCGATGTGTACATCGCCCGTGACCTGCTCGACTTTGGCGGAGCTTTTTTCCAGATTCAGTTTTACATTTCCGTTGACGTCTTCCACGGAGACATCGCCGTGCTGGGCGGCAATCTCCACGTCTCCGTCGCGGCCGGTGACGGAAACGTCACCTTTCCGGCCAGTAATGTGCAGCTCCATCTTCCGGGGGATGGAGATGTCCAGATCGCTTTGCACGGAATGGTCGCCAACATGGGGCTTGGCGTCGAGAACCATGGCGTTGCCGGCAACAGTGATCTGTGGTTTGGTTTGCTGATTGTATTTATCGGCGTCATTCTGGCTCTCCGCGCCGATGCGTTTGCGGACCACGACCGTGATTTGCTTGTCGTCGGCCACGCTGACGCGCACCGCGCCATGATCGTCATTGACGCGAAGGCTGGTCACGGTTGGCGGTATGGCTTGTTCAAGATGGTCGTCGAAGTTGTAGGTCTGGCCAAAAACGTTATCGAAGCCGCTGCCGTCGATGCCCATGTTGTCGCGGATTTCACCCCAGTTAAATCGCGAGGCCTGGGTAGCAATCAGCCCACAGATAACGATGAGAATTACCAGACAAACTCCACCGACTCCAATGCCGCGCGAGGGCAATCCATCGCGCTGGGCTTGCTGGTGTTCGATCAGCTTGAGCACACCCCACAGAATCAACAGCAGTGGCCAGTAGTGGGCGAACCAGGTTCCCAGGCGCGCCCAGGAGAGCAGGTGCATGTTGCCCAGAAGGAAGACAATCCCGAGAATAATCAGCACCACGGGTCCGGCGAAAGAACGCCGGTGCCGAGGCGGAAGCGGAGGTTGAACCGGCGGTGGAACGGGATAAGACACCGGACTAGACATTGCGCACCTCCCCGGAAGAAGATGCTGGGCCTGGGTTGGACGGCATTGGATTCGTTGGCGGTGGAGGCGGCGCGGCTGCCGGCGGCGGCTGCAGCGGACTAACGTGTCCGGCTGACGAGGCGTTGCTCTGCAGCAGTTTGACCACGCCAATCACCAGCAGAATCGCGGGCCAGGTACGATCAAAGCTGGCAACATTGAGACTCTGGAGCAGGAATAACGTTCCAATCGTCATCAATATCGCCGGCCCCATAATCTTCCGCATGCGGCAGCGATCGCACTGACAGTTGTAACCGACAGCTCTGCGCACACGGCAACTCCCGCAGGTGCAGCCAGCGGGGTGCCTTCCGATCATTCCCCACGCTCGGGCAAACATCCATGCCCCAAGGAAGATCAGAATCAGCGGCCAGAAACGGTCCATACCGAACTCCCAGATGTTCATAGTGTGCAGCAGGAAAAGCACGCCTAATCCAATCAGGACGATGGCAACGACAGGGATGTTTTTGGCCTCGCTTCTTTCGCCCATGCTGAAGGCCTGACCCAATCCAAATGGATCTGGCGGGGGCTGGCCTTCTTGAAGAGCGCGTGCCGTGCGTACGGCATCGATGATCTGGTAGACGTAAAAAAAGCCCATGCCAAGAAAGAAAATCCACCAGAAGTCTCCTCCGTGGGCCCAACCCAAGACGAGGAGTACGAAGATCAGCAGATGGGCGAATCCCTTTGCATACTGCGAGCAATAGACAGGTCCCACTCCGAAGGGAAAGAATCCCGCGAGGATTCCGGCCACAGTGGGATTCGGGCCAGAGATTGCCCGCGGTGAAATTGGCGGCGCTCCCACGGGTGGATAGACAGCTTGCTGAGGTGCGAACCCGACTGCCGGGGCTGTGCCCTCCAGACGAGCTGCGAGGCAAGGCTCGCAGTAGACGACTCCGCGGACGTCGCGGGTGCAATTGGCGCAGAGCGGCTTGCCGCAAGTGCGGCAAAACGCGACTGCAGCCGTATCGTTGTGCGTGGCACAGTTCATACGAACCTCCTGTACGTGGTCACCGACACTACAGGCAGATCCGGATTTGACGGATCAAAGACAGAGGGACCCAGCGGAGCGCTGGCCAGAACCTGACTGTTCTCCGGCTGGCTATAGTTGCGCTCCTGCTTCTGCTCGGGCTGTTGAGTTGTGTCGTTTTTATGGTCTTTCTTATCCGGTGTCGAATCCTGCGAACCAGATCCTGAAGAAGCTGGCTCGGCGGTGGTCACGTTGCGTTTGAATTCACGCACCCGCGATTCCACCTCATAAACGAACCGGATGTTTTCGTAGTACCGGACAACGCGGGCTTGCGTGTTGTAATACGTGTGCCGAATGGCGGCGGGACGCAAACTCAACTGGCGCAGATCGGCGGGTTTTACGCCGAGCACGCTTAACGCCACCGACAAAGCGAAAAATGCCATGCCAAACGACATGGCAAACCGCGGCTGCCGGACCGTTGCCCAGATGGGTTGCATCACTCCCGAGGCCCACGCCTGCACTTTTTCCAGCAAAGTAGCGCGTGGCTGAGGCGCAGCAACGTTTACCCGCAGGCGTTGGGTGTCAACGCCCGTTGTGGATGCCAGAATACTCGTAACCAGGCTGACTGGAGGCTCCACCTCCGTAAGATCCTTCAGCCAGCTGCGGCCCACCCCTACCTCGGCGAACAGCGGTCCACAGGCGGAACAAGTCCGCGCATGGGCCTGGAAGCGGTCGAGTTGAACCCCTGTCAGAACGCCGTCGAGCGCGTCCGTGAGCAGGCCGTCAAACTCCTGACACTGCATTCCGTTACTGGTGGGGTTTGGCATCACATCACCTGCCTATAGGTACGTTGTAGAAGGCGCGCTAGTTCCGCTCGCCCACGATTTATTCGACTTTTCACAGTTCCCTCCGGCACCTTCAAAACGGTGGCGATTTCGCGATAGTCCATATCCTGTAAGTCTCTTAGAATCACAGCTTCACGGAGTTCTGGCGAGAGTTTGCCAAGCGCTGCGTGAACCGTTTCCCCCACCTCCCGGCTGCGTACACGCTGATCGGGAGGCGCAGATTGGTCCTGAATTTGCTCACTCAGCGGCTGCGCGTCTTCGTGAGAGGAGGATGCGGCGTCGAGCGAGTCGGTCATGCGGTCTTGCTTGGTTTTGCGGAAATGATCCACGAGCAGGTTGCGAGTGATGGTCGTCACCCAGGTGACGAACGCTCCTTTTGAGCTGTCATAGCTCGATAGGGTGCGGTATATCTTGATGAAGACTTCCTGGGCGAGATCTTCGGCGTCGTCGGCGGACCCGGCGAAGCGATAGCAGATGTTATAGATACGGCGGTTATAGGTCAGGACGATTTCCTCCCAGGCAGCCGCGTCGCCCGCCACACAGCGGCGCACCAGCATCGCGACTACCTGGACATCTTCCATTCAGAGACCCATTCAATCGTCAAAACGACGAGAAGCTTCGTCATTCCGACCGAGGGAGGAACCCGTTGTTTCTGGACGCCGCCGCATCCCTCCCCTACAAGACAGTACGCGGATGTTCCTGGGTAAGTTCGCGGGGTTAAAGGCGCGTCCGAAAGTTATGCGAAACAGGGCATTGTAGCAGTGAGCAAGGAATGCTCTCGCAGGACCAATCTGGCGGCGCTCAGCGCTAAACTGGAACGTACGAAGTGCTAATAGCGAACCCCGTTACTATTTCCCCGCAACCAATGGCGGAGCGGGATAGTCCGGGAGTTTGTCCTTGTTGGTAGTCACGCGCTTGACCTCAAGCTCATCAAACAGAAACGAGGGGCTCACAATGCTGTGAGGAACGTTGAGGGCTTGAGTATCCACGTTGAAGTCGCTGCCGGCGGCGATTAGGTCGTTACACATGGCGCGCGCGTCCAGATCGCCGAAGCTGCCGCCGCGTACCAACTCTTCGCGTCCATCTTTCACCCAAACTTTGTAGAGCAGGCGCGGTACGCGCTGCGGGCCAAGCGTTTCGGCGTAATAGCAGTAGGGGAGGTCGCGTTGCTGGCAGAGTTCGATAAGCTTCTTCTTCAACTCCACCGGTGTGAACGATTCCGAAGCGGTTACGATCAAATTGCCCAGACTGGGTCCCGGCGGATTCGTGGGGACTCGTGCCCGCCCGTGGCCATTGGAAGCCGGGAAATCGCGAATGGGTTCGCGCCCGACCAGATAGTTGACCAGTTTGCCTTTCTCGATGACGGAAACCCGTTGTGCTTTCACTCCCTCGTCGTCGAAGGCGTAATTACCAATCAAATGCTGCCCCTGGAAGGAATCAACGGTCGGGTCATCTACAACCGACAGAAAGTCGGGCAGCACGCGGGTCTTATAGCTTGAGGCGAACTCTCCGGTGGTGCGCGCAGTCTTGCCTAGCTCGGGCCTACGCCCGAGAATGTGCTCTCCAACGAGATCAGAGAAAACATCAGAGGCAGCGTCAGCGGAAAACAATACCGGGCCACGATATTCCTCATCCGCGAGTGGAGCGTCGCGCAAAAGCTTCAGCGTACCCATTAGCTTATTGGCTTCGCCGTAAAACTCCGCCGCCGAAGGCAGATCTTTCATACTCTCGACGGTGTAGGCGTGCGAACGCTCGAGCTTCATACCATCCGCAGCCTGAGTACCCTCATTGATCCTCATCTCATACAAGTTGTAGCCGTCACGAACCACGCTTCCTTCTGAGTTCACGAAATAACGATTCACTGCCTGGAATTTCAGCGACGTATCTGCGGATTGCAACAGCGGATCATCTTTGTAGACGGAGGAGCCCTGCTGCAGCATAGCGAGCCACGGCTTCGCGGCAAAATCAAGGTTCACTAATGCGCCGATAGATTGCTCTGGCTCGGCATGCGCAAAGTCATCGACCGGCTGGTCGGGAGCGGTGTACTGCTTGAGCTGAGCCTGCTTGGCTGTAAACTCCTGGGCAGCAGCTTTGTAGGCCCGGTCAGTCGCTTCCCATATCTGATGGCGCATCGCGATCAAGTCATCGTCGAGCGGCTCAATACTGATAGCGCCTTGCCCCTGTGGCCCGTAGTAGCTGTCTTGTTTGTAATCTCCGATGCGGACCACGACTCGCAGAAAGCGGAAGCGGGTGCGCACATTGGTACGCAGCGATCCATACGCTGCCTCCGCGTCGTATTCATCAACATCAAACACGCGATACTCGATGTAGTAAGGCGCGGCCACCTGGTCTAATTTGAGCGACTCCTTGGAGCGCTTCAATTCAGCGCTCATCGCCTGCAAGAGAGGATCCTCCGAAGCTGCACCGTTCTGCTGGGCAAAAACGAAAGGCACGCCCATGGCAAGAAACAAAACAACAAGCATAAGATCTGCGTACGACCGCGTTAACGCCGGCACGATTTGTGTCATTGATGACCTCCGGACTTCGCGGCCGGGGCAGATTCCGGTGTCTCGAACCCAGGCGGAGCAAGAATCGGCGGCCGGTTTAGGGAATGGGCACGCTTCTGTACTTCAATGTCAGAAAAAAGCATGGCTGGAGCCGCTGCCGATACCGGAACAGAGCCGGATTCGGCTCCGCAGACTCCGTTGAAGACGGCAGTTTTATCGCCCGTGAGCACCACCCGTTCCAGAGCAGCGAGCGGAGTACCCACGATGTCGACTCCACGCACCAGTTCGTCAGGGCGGTCATCCGGATAAACACGCCAAACCATGATCGGCAACACCTGGAACGCTTGCGGCATGTTGCGTTGGGTCAGCGTGAATCCTCCCTGAATATCTTCGAAGTAAAGACCGTATGGCTTTCCCTGCTTCTTGATCTCATCTTTCAATTTCTGGCGCAATTCGGAATCTTTGACGGTCTTGGAAGAGGTAACAATCAGATTTCCTTGCCGTCCGGTCGACATCAATCCCGGTTGGGAGCGACCATGTCCATTGGACTTGCCAAAATTTTTAATCGGCATGCGCGACATGAGGAAATTCTTGAGAATGCCATTCTGAATCACATCCACTCGCTGCGCCGGCATCCCCTCGTCGTCGTATTCATACCAGCCACTGAGCGGCACGCCGTCCAGCGTGCGTAGAGTGGGATCGTCGGAGACGCTAAGAAATGCCGGCAGCACCGGCTGATTTACCTTCTTGGTAAAAGTCTGCCCTTCTTTTTCCCCGCGCTGCCGGTGGCCTTCGAGGCGATGACCCAGAACCTCGTGAAAGAACACAGCGGTGGCGCGGCCCGAGAGTAGGGCCGGTCCATCGAAGGGTTCGGCCACGGGAGCGGCGCGCAGCGCTTTAAGGTCGATCGCCATTTTTTCAACCCGAGCTGCCACTTCCGATTCCGACGGCAATTGCTCAAGCGTCTCAGCCTGGAAAGTTTCCACACGCATCAACTCCATGCCGTCGTCGGCGCGAGTTTCAGCGTCGATGCTCACTCTCACCATAGCGGCCGGAGTTACCACCCGCGCACCCTCGCTGGAGAGGTAATGGTTGCGCGTTCGCTCAATCGTCGCCATCACGACCGAGTTATAAACGTAAGGATACCTGCGGAAGTAGGAAGAGAACTGCCGCACCAGCTTTTGCAGTTGCTGCTGGTCGGGTAACACGCCACTATTTCCGTAGTCTGAATGAGTCTGTGGAGTTTCCTGCGAGAAGTCGGGAGAAGTGTCCTCTTCCTGTGCGTGCACCTGCGTACTGGTTTTCACGTTCGCATAGGCGCGCGAGGCCTTGCGATACTCGTCACAAGTGAGCCGCCAGAGCACTCGTGCGATGGCGTTGCGGTCGTCTTCCAACGGAAGGGTCCCAGAACTAATGGCGGAAGAGCGATTATCCTCGTGGGCATTGTCGAGCGCAGGCGTCCCGATGCGGATGATCACGTCGGCAGATCGCCGGCGGCCAAAAGATGACATGAGGAGGCTGCCTTCGCTGCCTACGGCGAAAGCTATGCTTTTATCCTGGACCGCATAGCTGAGGAAATAAGGTGCAGGATCGAGCTTGCCCAGACTGTCGTGAGCCCTTTGCAATTCCTGCTGCATGGCAGAGAGCAGGATGTCATCCTTCTGCGCGGCGGGCGGATCAGATTTCAATTTAGACTCTAAACTATGACCGGCAGAGGCCACGCAGATCGAAAGAGCCAAGCCGAATACACTCGCGCGAAGTAAATTATTCATCAGAGAATTTGAGCCTTTCGTCGTGGGCGAGGAGAAGCTTAACAGACTAGGCTTTGCCAGGAAAGATGGCGACGCGGTTCGAACTGTTACCGACAACGATAATCACGACGCTACTCGCTAGTGAAGTAGTCCACTGTCACCGGATTCTCGAACAGCGAGTAATCCCGCGTGACTACGGTGATGCCGCTATCGGTGACGAAGTAACGGGAGCGGTCGGCCTCAGTGTCGTAGCCAATCGTGGTGCCTTCGGGGAGGTGGACGTTGCGGTCGATAATGCAGCGGCGGACGCGGCAATGGCGTCCCACAGCCACATGCGAGAACAAAATGGATGAGTCCACTTCGGAATAAGAATTTACGCGTACGTCGGGCGATAACACAGAGTTCTTCACCGTGCCGCCAGAGACGATGCAGCCATTCGATACGATCGAGTCGAGCGCGGTGCCCGTGCGATCCTTTTCCGCAAAAACGAATTTCGCGGGAGGGTACTGCCGCTGATGGGTCCGGATGGGCCAATCCTGGTCGTACAAATTAAAAATCGGTGACACGGAAACGATGTCCATGTTGGCTTCGTAGTAGGCCTCAAGCGTGCCAACATCGCGCCAGTACAGAGCTTCTTTCTTATTCTCGTCGATAAAGTCGTAGGCGAAGACGCGGTAGTCGTCCACCATCTTGGGCAAAATATCTTTGCCGAAGTCGTGACTGGACGCGGGGTCTTCCGAATCTTTCAGCAGCACGGGAATGAGGACGTCGGCATTGAAAAGATAGACGCCCATCGATCCAGCAACTTTCTGCTGATTCCACGGGGAACGCAGTTGCGTGTTCGCGGGCTTTTCTTCAAAGCCATTGATGCGTCCATCTTTGTCGACATCGACCACGCCAAAGCGCGATGTCTCCTCGGGATCAATCTGGATGGTGGCGAGAGTGACATCGGCAGCAGAATCCCGATGCTGCTTCATCATCTTGCCGTAATCCATTTTGTAGATATGGTCGCCGGAAAGAATCAGGACATATTTGGGCTGCTCGGAGCCGATGGAATAAATGTTTTGATACACCGCGTCGGCGGTGCCCTGATACCACTGATCGCTCACCCGCTTCATCGGCGGAAGCACTTCGACGAACTCGCCCACCTCGCGCCCCAGAATGTTCCAGCCTTCGCGGATGTGCCGGTTCAACGAAAGCGCTTTGTATTGCGTAAGAATGTAGACCCGGCGCAGGTCCGAATTCAGGCAATTGGAAAGCGTAATGTCGATAATGCGGTACATTCCGCCGAAGGTGACAGCGGGTTTGGCACGATCGCGGGTGAGAGGATAAAGGCGCTCTCCAGCGCCGCCGGCGAGAAGGACTCCGAGAGTGTCTTTCATCGGACTATCTCTGACTTCCTTTGCGAATTCCCAAGAGCAAGAGTCAGGCTGTTAATTGTCACAGAAAACAGTAGATGGTAGCACAGCCCGTAAAGTTGCCATATGCAGCGACGCAGAGATCCTTATAATGTTTTCCCAAGAGGAGCGAAAGAAAGCGGCATGTTTCTTTTTTTCGCAAGGCAGGCAAGAGTGCGCCGCGTGAGGGATCAGTCACTCGCCGATAACGATCAATCTTCCTTACTTACTTTCTTCTTCGATCTTGATGCGCAGCGATTTCAAAAACTTGAGATCCTGGTCGTTGATTTTGAATTCCGGATTCGTGGACAGAGTCGTTACCAAAGAAGTTTTGTCCGAGGTTTTCTCACCCTGTTTACTGACGCCGATCGTGGCCTCAAGGACGAGAAAAATATCGTAACCGCCTTCTTTGATGCGGGAGACGACTTCGGCAATCTGTTCAGAATCGGAGAGAGATTCGTTGATGGCTTCGCCGAGTTCTTTCATCAAGTCTTTGAGTTGTTGATCCACATCCCCCCCCCGATCGCCGTCTACCTAGTCTGCCAATCTTAACTCGCCAGTCAATCGTTTAGATGCCAAGAGCCGCCGAACGGTTTTGCCGACGGCACAGGTTTGCGTCATTGTAGCGCCAGACACTGTTAAAATCGAGTCGTGACTAAGGTTTCTACTGCACAAAAGTTAGGTGTGGTGGCGCGGGTGGCGAGCCGGCAGGCCGGTCGCAGCCGCATCGTCCGAGCCGCGGGCCAAGCCGCCACCGCTACCGGGCGGGCCTTCGGACGCGTGCTGCACCAGTTGTGGCTGGAGGTTGTGGGGGTTATTTTCCTGATTATGGCCTTGAGCTTCGCAGGCGCCACTGTCAAGGAGTATGGGAAATACCACGCCGGGCAGGCTGGGCCGGGGCGCGTGGCACTTGCTGTCTGCGCCACCCTGACATTCGCGTGGTTCGGAATCAGTTCCTTCTTGAGGGTAAAGCGCAAGGGAAAGAACGCATTCAGGAACGAATAGGCGCAAAGGAGTTTCCGCCGGCGAATGCCGGGTGGCAAAAAATTGCTGATCGTGGCCGAGAAAATTAAATTCGCTGACGAAAAGCGTGCTCTGGACCCGGAAACCCCTTCGCATATTCCGGTCAAGCCGCTTTACACTCCAGCCGATCGCAAGGGCTCGGATTACGAGGCTGAGGTAGGCTATCCCGGCGAATATCCCTTCACGCGCGGGGTTCAGGCCACCATGTATCGCGGGCGTTTGTGGACCATGCGGCAGTATGCCGGCATGGGCGACGCCGAAGAATCGAACAAGCGCTACAAGTATTTGCTGGCGAACGGCACTACGGGACTTTCGGTTGCCTTTGATTTGCCAACGCAGATCGGAATGGACTCGGACCACGCGCTGGCGGCCGGAGAAGTCGGGAAGGTCGGCGTGGCCATCGATTCCATTGAGGATATGGAGCGACTTTTCTCCGGCATTGATCTCACGAAAATTTCCACTTCAATGACCATCAATGCGACGGCGTCCATTCTGCTGGCGCTTTACGTGGCGGTGGCGCGGCGGCAGGGCGCCGATATCCGGAAACTTTCAGGCACGGTGCAGAACGATATTTTGAAAGAGTACATCGCGCGCGGAACCTATATTTACCCGCCAAAGCAGGCCTTGCGCGTAATAACCGACATGTTCGCATGGACCAGAGACTACGTGCCGGAGTGGAACTCGATTTCGATCTCCGGTTATCACATGCGGGAGGCGGGATCGACGGCGGTGCAGGAAGTGGCTTTCACACTGGGCAACGGCATGACCTACGTGGAGGCAGCAATCGCGGCCGGCCTCGACGTGGACAAGTTTGCTCCACGTCTCTCTTTTTTCTTTAACGCGCATAACAATTTTCTGGAGGAAGTAGCCAAGTTTCGCGCCGCGCGAAGAATGTGGGCGCGAATCATGCGCGAACATTTCAAGGCCAAGAATCCAAAGTCCTGGATGTTGCGCGTTCACACCCAAACGGCAGGCTCAACACTTACAGCGCAGCAACCGGAAAATAACATTGTGCGTACCGCGATTCAGGCGTTGGCCGCGGTTCTGGGGGGGACGCAGTCTCTGCACACGAACTCCTACGACGAAGCCCTGGCTCTACCCACCGAACAGGCTGCCCGCATTGCATTGCGCACGCAGCAAATCATCGCTTACGAATCTGGCGTGGCCCAGACGATAGACCCTTTGGCGGGTTCGTATTTTATCGAGTCGCTCACCGATGAGATGGAGAAACGCGCCGCCGAATATCTGGGAAAGATTGAAGTCATGGGAGGCATGCTGCGGGCAATTGAGCGTGGCTTCGTGCAGCGCGAAATTCAAGACGCAGCATTTGAGGCACAACAGGCCGTGGATTGCGGAGCAGCCATCGTGGTCGGCGTAAACCGCTTTGAAGTGGAAGAGGGTAAAACGATTCCGATTCAGAAGATTGATCCAGCGCTGGAACCGAGGCAAATTGAGCGGGTACGGGCCCTGCGCGCGCGGCGGGATGCGCAGCCTTGCACCGCCGCGCTGCAAGCCGTCGAGGATGCGGCGCGAACGGGCGAGAACGTGATGCCGAGAATTATCGCCGCGGTGGAAGCGTTCGCAACCGTCGGGGAAATCTCCGATGCGATGCGGCGGGTGTTCGGTGAGTACAAGGAAACTGTGGTGATCTGAAAGTCTCCCCGCCAAACAAGCGCCCCGGTTCGCATAAATTTACCTGGTCAAAAGGGCCGCCACCGCTGCGGTAAAGAAGGCCCGCGCTTCGCCAGCATCCCCGGGGGGGATCGTCTTCGCAATTATCAGCATGGCCGCGCCATGGGCCAGCATCCACAACGACATCGTGAGATACCCGTGGTCCTCGGGCGCTCCACCGAATCGATCGGCCAGCTTTTTCTTCATGGCATCACGAGCCGGCCGCCCCACCAGATTCCTTGCCCCAGCGCGAACCGCCCGCGGCGAATAAAACAATTCGTATTCGTGCTGATAGAACAATTCATACTCGTGGGGGTGACTGAGGGCGTAATCCAGATAGCGTTCGCAAGCATCTTCCACCGACGCTGGCCCTTCCATTAACGCGCCAAATTCCAAACGAATGCGCTGCAGTAATGCCCGGAGAATATCTTCCCGGTCGCGGAAGCGCCGGTAGACCGCGGGTGTATTTGTTCCTGCAGCTTTCGCCACGGCACGCATGGTGAGAGCGTTCTCGCCGCCTTTCTTCCACAGCTTGCGCGCAGCTTTCAGAAGTCGTTCTTCCAGGTCAGGATTGGGTGGCCGGGGCACGTGATCTCCTTCGCCATCTCGGTGGCAGAAAGATTATGTATACTACGTAAACACAACAAGGTAAAGAGAATAGCTGCGGCGCAAAGATTGGTCCAAGTCAAGCCCAGAATTATATTGACACTGTGAATATAACAGTGTATAACTTATGAGTAATTGGGCCCCCTCCGGTATTTTCATTCCTCAGGAGTAGAGTGATGTATTCGTGGGAAAATCCTGACGATAGGATTTCTATCGTCCAAATGAATTCCGAACTTCGTCACGCCCAGCTGGAACTGCTGAGTGCGCACTGCGCCACGCATCAGCTTCGCCTCCGCTTTTCTCTGGACGATCTGGCCCGCTTCGGCCAACGCGATGTTCTCCGCAAATCAGTGCAGGCGGCAAACGCCCTCAGTGAATATTATTCATCCATCGAAAATAGGATTCCCAGCGTGCAGGCAAATTCCGAGCCTGCGGTCGCATTAGCCGACGAACGTATCCGCGAGGCGATCGAACTGGTTTCCGCATACTTACGCGATCAGCGCGAATCCTATTTTCATTCGGCGAGACCTCTCAGCAAGCACCAAAAGGCGCTCATGTGGCCCTATTTCTCGGCAGAACTCCTGGATCAGGTGCGGGTTGTCGAGCTGCACGGGCAACGCCTGCCCAACCCGCCCTTCTATCCGGAGGCCAAGTCATTGGGCTTTGCGAATCTGCCTGAGGTGAGGCATATGCACTCGTTGACTTTTCTGGACGTGGTTGTCTTCAACGAAAAAATCAGCGAGCGCTGTTTATTTCACGGGCTTGTGCATGCCGTGCAGTTCGAGATTCTAGGGCTGGAGCGCTACACCGAACTCTTCGTCCGCAGCTTCGTCAACACGAAGCTCCACTTCTCGGTGCCGCTTGAGGCTCACGCATTTTCACTTGAATCCAAGTTCATGAGCGCGCGGGCGCAGAGGTTTTCCGTAGAGGAGCAGGTTCGCCTTTGGGTCAAGCAAGGCCGTTATTAGGCCTGCTGCGATTCGAAAAGTTCCGAAGCGAGCAGTCTTCGGAAGACGGGGTCCTCCCCCACCGCGGTCCCGGAGGCGGCAATCAGATGCCTCCGGGACTCAAGTACTGGTCGCGGGTCATGCGGTGGAACGCTTGGTTACCGCCGTGGGCTTGCTGCATGCGGTGCGCAGGCGATCGACCTCGGCCTCCGAGAGCGCGCGGAATTTCCCTGGCGGAATATCGAGAGTGAGCGGCCCGTAGCGGACGCGCTTAATTTTCTCTACATGATGGCCGACCTTCTCGAACATCCGCCGGATCTCGCGATTGCGGCCTTCGATCAACGTGACCTCATACCAGGGGTTATTGGCTTCTTTAACTAGCCGGATTCCTGCCGGCGCCGTTCGCACTCTGCGGCCGCTTTCCGTCTCGATCGAAACTCCAGCGCGCAATTTCTCAAGCGATTCCGCAGTGGGCACTCCGGCAATCTTCACCACATAGGTTTTCGGAACTTGCGACGCGGCTTTCATCAGCTTGTTCGCCAGCACGCCATCGTTGGTCAAAAGCAATAGACCTTCGCTGGCATAATCCAGCCGGCCTACGGGATAAACCCGCTTCTTCACTCCGCGAATCAACTGCATCACGGTCGGACGTTTTTCCGGATCACTCACCGTGGTCACATATCCCTTGGGCTTATTGAGCAGCAAGTAGACGTGATGCTGTGCCCCCTGCAGAAGCTTGCCATTTACGCGAATATGGTCGGTGTCCGGATCAGCCTTGGTCCCGAGTTCTGTGACCACGGCGCCGTTCACCTTTACGTGTCCCGCGCTGATCAATTCCTCGGCTTTGCGGCGCGATGCAATTCCCGCAGCGGCAATAATTTTTTGCAGACGTTCAGCAGGCATATGCGAGGCTTCCCAGCCTAATTGTTGAAGTTTATTCTTTTTGCGCCGCGGACTCTGGAACCGCTTCGGAAGAAGGCTCGGCGAGATCGGAAGCTTCGGAGTTCCGCTCGGAAGAATTGGAGTTGTCTCGCGCTGCTTCTTCCGCCGGAATCAGCTCGGACTGAAACGATTCTGCCACTAACTTCTCGAACTCCTCAATGCTGGGCAGTTCGTTGACATCCTTCAATCCAAAGCGCATCAGGAATTCTTTCGTCGTCTTATACAGAATCGGCCTGCCGATGACCTGCTTGCGCCCAGCAGTTGTAATCAACTTGCGATCCAGCAAGGTCGCGATCACGCCGCCGGAATCCACGCCGCGAATTTCGTTGATCTCCGGGACCGTGGCCGGCTGCTTATAAGCGATCACGGCCAGCGTTTCTAGGGCCGGCAAAGACAGCCGGATCGGGGGCTTCAGGCTCTTCGCAAAACTCCGAACCATCTCATGCTGCTCCGGCTTGGTGGACATGCGATATCCGCCCGCAACCTGACGAATCTCGATTCCGTGCTCGGATGCTGCATAATCCGCAACCAGCGCTTCCAGCGCAGCACGCACTCGCGACTTCACATCGCTGTCGTCCGACGCGCCTTCGGCAATCGCCGACTCTTTGACGAGCTGCACCATCTGCTCGGTAGAGATCGGCGTCTCTGCCGCGTAAATGATGGCTTCGAGTTGAGCTTTTAAACTCATAAATCAGAGGGGAGCATATTGCTCTGTCTATCTCCAATCATCCCGCACGGCACCTTGTTCGGCCATCACTGCCTCGAATGCAGTATGCTTGCGCACCGCGATCTCGCCAAACAATTCATCCTGACGAACCTGAATCGCCTGTAGTCGCACCATTTCAAGCAACGCCAGAAACATGCACACCAAAGCCTGCCGCGACGGGACGCGCAGCAACAACTGCTTCAACCGGATCGGCCTTGATTCCAGCGCGAGCCTGCGCCGCAGATAGTCAATCATCTGGCCCACGGTAACCGTTTCCTCGTTCACATTGATCATCGGCCGCGTGCGCACGCGCTCGAGAATCTGCTGAAAGGTCTTGACGAGATCGATCACGTCCGCGGCCATCTCGGGCTCGGTGCCTTCGGCGTCCATAAATTCCTTCAACGCCGGATTCGTCAGCACGGCTTCTTCAATCTGCTGCTTCTGCAAAAGCATTTGCGCTGCTGATTTAAACTTTTCGTGCTCGAGCAACCGGTTCACCAACTCGGTTCGCGGATCTTCCAACTCTTCAGCTTTTGCTGAGGGATCGCGCGGCAGCAGCATCTTCGACTTAATGTGAATCAGAACCGCGGCCATGTAAATAAAATCGGCGGCTACGTTCACATCCAGTTCACGGATTTTTTCCACATACTCCAGATATTGCGCCGTGATACGCGCAATGGGGATATCGTAGATATCGATATCCTGCTTGCGAATCAAATCCAGCAGCAAATCGAGCGGGCCTTCGTAAACATCGGCCACAGAAACCGCAAACGGAGAATCGCTTTCTTCTTTTTGTTTTTGTTCTGTTTGCGAATTGGATTTTCCTGAGTCTGACTTTGCGGAAGGCTTCGGGCGCGCCGATTGGTTTGCGACAAGCCCGGACGGCGCAAACTCCGGTACACTGTTCGCGGAGCCAACGATTCTATCTTCCATCCTGGTTTCCATTTCCCCCGGCTGGCGGCTCATACCCGAGTGACATTCCCATCGCTTGGCGCACGTCGTCCATGGTTTCGGCTGCCGCGGTACGCGCCCGTTCACTGCCTGCCTCAAGAATATCCCAAGCCAGCCGCGGATTGTCTTCGAATTTCTTACGCCTCTCCTGCATCGGACTCAATAGTTGCACCAGCGCGTCGGCCGCCCAGCTTTTGCACTCGATACACCCAATACCAGCCGACCGGCAGCCCTCATACACCTTCGCCATCGTTTCTTTGCTGCTGAAAATTTTATGCAGATCGCCCACCGGACAAACATCCGGATTGCCCGGGTCCGAGCGCCGCACCCGCGCCGGATCAGTCACCATCGTCTTCAGCCTCTGCCGCACCACCGGCTCGGGATCGGTGAGCAGGATGGTATTGCCATACGACTTCGACATCTTGCGCCCGTCAGTACCGGGCAACTTGGGCGCGATCGTGAGCAAAGACTGGGGCTCGGGGAACACTTCACCGTAAAAGCCGTTGAACCGCCGCGCAACTTCGCGCGTCAGTTCCACGTGGGCCACTTGGTCTTCGCCCACCGGAACCACATCTGCTTTGTAGGTTAAAATGTCCGCCGCCTGCAACAGGGGATAGCCAAGAAATCCATACGTCCCCAAATCTTTATCCTTAATGTTTTCGCGCTGCTCCTTATAGGTGGGAACCCGCTCCAGCCAGCCCAGGGGCGTGATCATGGAAAACAGCAGGTGCAACTCAGCATGTGCTGGCACGTGCGACTGAATAAAAATCACGGACTTCTGGGGATCGAGCCCCGCCGCCAGCCAGTCCAGAGCCACTTCGAGCGAATTCTGCTTCACCCGCGAAGTGTCCGCGTAATCGGTGGTAAGCGCGTGCCAGTCGGCCACTTCAAAGAAACACTGATACTCATCCTGCATGCGCACCCAGTTGTCGAGCGCGCCGACGTAATTACCAAGATGCAGTTTTCCGGTCGGCCGCATGCCGCTGAGCACGCGCTTACGCAATTTATTCGGAGTTGTCATCGTTTCTTGAGCAAATCGCAAGGAAGTACCGCGCCATCACAGCTCGCCAGATGCCAATGGTGTCAGCTTCATGCAGAGTATTGTCGATACTACCATGCAGGCGTAAGAATTTCGGCGTTGAGCCGCGCAGGAAGAATGATTGTTCTCGCATGTTTTATAATTCGTCGCCACTCCGTTCCAAAAAAAATGGAAATGAAACTACGCGCGCTGAATCCGTTAATTATTCTCGCTCTTCTTTGTGTCGCGGTTGCAGCAGTGCCCGCGCAAAGCGTTCCGGCATTCGATCTCGTCATCACGAATGGCCATATCATTGATGGCACAGGCTCGCCCTGGTATTCCGGCGATCTTGGCATTCGCGATGGAAAAGTCGCCGCCATCGGCAATCTCACCGCGGCACCTCGAAAGCGCACTATCGACGCGGGCGGCAAGGTCGTCGCCCCCGGCTTCATCGATATGCTCGGGCAATCCGAACTCTCCATACTTGTTGATCCCCGCCTGCCATCGAAAATCTATCAAGGGATCACGACAGAAATTACGGGTGAAGGGGGCACCGTTGCGCCCCTCAACGACGCCATCATTCAATCCGATCACGCCGCATACGAGCACTATCGCATCACGCCGGACTGGCGCGCGTTCCGGCAATATTTTGCTCGTCTCGAAAAGCAGGGCATGGGAATCAACCTCGCCAGCTACGTCGGCGCAACCCAAGTACGCCGTATGGTTCTCGGCGATGACAACGTGCAGCCCTCACCCGAGCAACTCGACCAGATGAAAGCTCTCGTTCGCGAGGCCATGAAAGACGGTACTGTGGGCGTTTCCACTGCGCTCGAATACGCGCCCGCGCCCTACGCCAAGACCGACGAACTCATTGCCCTCGCGGCGGAAGCGGGAAGATTCGGCGGCATCTATTCCACTCACATGCGCAACGAAAGCGATTCGGTGCTCGACGCTATCGATGAAGCTCTACGCATCGGCCGCGAGGCCCACGTTCCGGTCGAGATCTGGCATATCAAAGTTGCTGGAAAGAATAACTGGGGACGAATGCCCGAAGTCGTCGCCAAGATCGATGCGGCGCGTGCATCGGGCGCCGATGTTACGGCCGATACCTACGCCTACACCGCGTGGTTCAACGATTTCTCCGCATTCATTCCGCCGTGGGCGCACGATGGCGGAACCGCAAAGCTGGTCGAGCGCCTCAAAGATCCCGTAACCCGCGAACGCATCCGCAAAGACATGCTCACGCCTTCGAAGGACTGGGACAACGAGTGGCAGGAAATCCCCGGACCCGATGCCATCATGATCGGCGTGGTTGAGAACCCGAAAATGCTTCCCCTGCAAGGCAAGCGTCTCTCGGAGATCGCGAAACTCTGGAACAAAGATCCCATGGACGCGCTCTTCGATTTTCTTATTGAAGATCCCGCCACTGGTGTTGCCGTGTTTGGCATGTCGCAGCCAGATGTCACACTCGCCCTGCAGCAACCCTGGGTCGCGATTGACAACGATTCTTCCGGAACTTCACCAGAAGGCATCCTGGGCCAGGAGCATCCTCACCCGCGCGCGTACGGAACCTTCCCGCGCATCCTGCGTAAATACGTCCGAGAAGAGAAAGCCCTGTCTTTGCCAGACGCCATCCGCAAATTTTCGGCCTTGCCGGCTCAACGCTTGCGCCTCACCGATCGCGGCGTTCTCAAGTCAGGCATGTGGGCCGACATCGTCATTTTCGATCCAGCGACGGTGCGCGATCTTGCTACGTTTGATAATCCGAATCAGCTTTCCGAGGGAATGGAGTACGTGCTGGTGAATGGCGTGCCGGTGATCGATCAGTCAAAGATGACGGGAGGATTGCCGGGAAAAGTCCTCCGCGGTGCCGGTTATGTTCCGTAACCGGGCGACTCTACGGCTTCAACCGTGCCTGCGTCTCCGGCGCCGGACTCACCGCCACACGCGGCTCAGCCAGGGTTCCAGTAATGCTATAGACCAGCGTGCCTGCGGCGGATTTCGCTTCGGGTCCCGCAACCAGTTTGAAGTCCAAGGATTGGCCTAACGAAGCAGTGCCGTTGACCTCATACGACATCGTGGAAGAAATGAGGGCGCCTTTGTCTATTTTGATCGTTCCGTCCCGCAGCTGGGCACCCCCCTGCCAGCGACTGATGTGCAGCGGTTCATCCGCGCTTCCCAGGGCAATATGCGACAGCACCCCGTCGCGCAGATCGAAACCAAGGTTCGCGGCTGCCGATTGCCAAAATTGCGCAGCGGTTTTGCCGGAGGCCGTGATTTCGTAGGTGCCGCCACCAGTGCCGGAAATCCAAGCATCGTGCATCGTGCTGGCCATTTGTTCCAGCGAAATTCCGGTCAGGGTTCCATTCCCTGTGTAGACTGGGGACGCAGCGGTAAAATCGGCCTGCCAATCGCCGCGATGTTTTCCGCCCAGTAAATCCGCCCGCATATCTGAAATCTTTAACTTTCCGCGGTCCAGATCAAGTGCGGCGGAAACGTGTTCGGCAATCAGATTGTGAATCCGCAAACGGCTGGCACTCACCTTCCCCGACGCCCGCAAACTCTGTAGAAAAGACGGCGCGTTGGATGCAGATGGGGTCAGCACTTGATACCAGCGGCGCTCGCTCTGCCGCGAAGCCAGCCACTCATGCAGATTGCTCAGGCCAACCGCGTCGGTATTCAAATTGAAGTGGACGAGGCATGTTCCCGGCGTTCCGCAACCGCGCGGCATTACCATCGAGCCGGACCACTCCGCATCGGCGGCCTGCGCTCGGAATTTTTCGACGCGCGCCTCGTCGGGCAAAAGATCTAATTCCGCCGAGGAAATCTCGATCGCTCCATTCGTGCCCTGCAAATTTGCGCGAACATTTCGCATCTGCACGGTCCCGGTAACTTTCGGCAAAGCAAAGCCTGAAGGATTTCCCGTCGCGTTTCCCGCCCAGGATCCCGCAATCTGCAAATCCATCTTGACCGTGCCTTCCGCGCCGGATTTCACCGCCTGCAATCCAAGCAGGCTGGCCATGCGCAAGGTGTGCGACACTTCTCCATCTCCGCGCACCGCGATTCCGTAACCGGATCTTCCCACCCAGCCGCGCACTTGCGCCGCAGACGGTCGACCCAGAGCGAGTGGGAAAGGTCCGAAATCGATGCGCATTTCGCCCGAAGCTGGTAAAGCTTCTATAAGGGAATGCCAGAATGCGACATGCTGCAACGGATCGCGATTGCTGCCCTGGTCTGCGTTCAACGTAAAAGGCACATTGCCGGGAGCCAATTCCGCTTTGCTGTTCGCCGATTGCAGGTGAAGGTTCATAATCTCGCCGTGCCCCTGCAATTGAGGACCAGCCGGCGATGCCGCAGATTCTTTGATCACAAAGTTCCCTTGCACACTTCCGGCGGCCACAATATCTGGCGGCAAGTCTTTCTTGGCGCGGCGAGCCAGTTGCGCCACTGAATTCGCCGGGACGTTTTCCAGGTTCACCGCCAAATCCAACACATGCAATCCCGGCTTACCTGACTCTCCATGCAGGGTGATCATGCCGTTGCCCACGGGCGCGCTGCAGAAGATTTCGCGCATCATGCCTTCCGCGGAACTGTACTTGGCTTCGCAATGCGCCGCTAATCCCAGCCCTTCGCTGGTCGAGATGTCATAACGGTGAAAGTCATGGATCGCAGTATCGGAAACTAACTGCAATGACCCGGGAGTGCCGCTCAAGGTCGTTTCCATCTGCACGTCGCCGCGCCAGCCCTGGTCGTTTCCTGACACTAACTTGCTGAGTTGCCCCAGCTGCGCATGGTCCCACGCCACCGTGAACTGCAGCGGCGTGTCACGCAAGCTGCCTGCCCGGCGCCAGGTCCCATTCACTCGCAGCAGGCCCGTGTCGCTCAAGCTCATATCGGTGCGCAGGGGTTCGGCTTTCAGTCGACCCCCCCACTCATTTTCTGATTCCTGCCACAAGGCAAAATCCGCATTCAGCAAAGCGTACGGTCTTTTTTCCGGTCCCGTCTTGAAATTGATGCGGCCGGAACTGGCCTCAATGTAGGGAAAGCCGGGACGTGCTTCACGCTTCGACTTCGCGGTTGGCGCCAGAGGCGTGCGGTCTGCGCGTTCCAGTAGAGCCTCGAGGTTCCAGCGGCCATCCTCTCTTCGTACCAGATTCAAACTTGGATCGGTCAACTCCAGGCGGGAAATATCCAGGCGTCCGCGCAGCAGAGAAGTCAAACGCACTGCCGCAGTCACCTCGGAAGCTCGCAACATGGGCTCGGCGCCGAACGCGGGGTCTTCGTAGACGACGACATTTTCAAGATCGAATCCCGGCCGGGGAAGAAAGCGCAACTGGACCGACCCTATCGCCACCGGACGTGCCAGCGCCCGGCTGATGGAGTTTGCAATGCGCAGCTTCAGGCGAGAAACGCCCGGACGCACCAGAAACAGGATGAGCAGAATTGCAACCACCGCGGCGGCGATGCGCCGTTTGGAAGACAAAACTTTCACTTCACGACCTGCAGCGTTCGCCGCCACCGCGTCTCATCGAAAAAGTGCAACACTACATGCGCCAGGAAGCCGATACGGTCCCCCATATCGGTCTTGCGATACTGATCGGCCGGCGTCTCAAACGACCAGTAAATGAACATGGGCCGTCCAATGATATTTTCCTGCGGAATAAAGCCCCAGTAGCGGCTATCCAGGCTCACGTCGCGGTTGTCGCCCATGCCGAAATAATGTCCCGGCGGCACCACCAGATCGTCGCCCTGGATGTGCATGGGCAACTCCGGTTCCCAGCAGGGATAGACGTTATAGCTTTCCGAAGGCGGCACGGCGGGAAAATTATCGCGATAAGGATTGGGATACATCGCCGAATCCTGCGTATGAATCACGTAGGGCTCTTTCAATTCCTCGCCATTGCGGTACACCACCCCATTGCGCAGGTGAATGCGATCGCCGGGCACGCCGATGACCCGCTTCACTACATACAATCCTGGCTCACAAGGCGCCAGAAAAACCACAATATCCCCGCGCTTCACCTGGCGGTACGGAATCAATGGGCCCACCCAGTTGGTCTTTGGGGCAAACTGAATCCGGTTCACGAACACATGGTCGCCGATGAGCAATGTGTTTTCCATCGAACTGGACGGAATCTCAAATGCCTGCACGATAAAGGTGATGATGAAAAGGCCCGTAACCAGGACCGCGGCCAGGGACGAAAAAAATTCCACGGTCGTTTCCCGTGGTTTTTCGTCGACCTCATTCTTTACTTTGCTTTCTTTTTTCGCCACCGTGATCAATCCATCCAATCTTGCTCTGCAGCGTTATCTTATCTGCACAAACTTCAATTCACCAACCGCAAGGTGCGACTCCAGCGGGTAATTCGAAAGACATGGGTCACTGCGTAGGCAAAGTGCGTCAGCTTCCCTGCGACCGTAACTGGTGCTGTTACCTCGCTATCTGTTTCTTTCACCGACCAGTAAATCAACAGCGGCCTGCCAATAATGTTGGCTTGCGGAACGAATCCCCAATAACGGCTGTCGTAGCTGTCGTCCCGGTTATCCCCCATCACAAAATAATGTCCCTGGGGAACGATCAGTTGTCCGTCCTCGACCAATTTACCCAGCTGCACCCACCACTCCGGAGTCTCCCCCGCTGCTACGTCCAGCCGGGGGAAATTATCGCGGAACAAGTCGTTTGCTGATCGGCTGAACTGTGCGTGAGGCTCGTTGAGCGCCACTCCATTCACGAAGACCCGCTTATTGATCAACCGTAGTCGGTCTCCCGGCACGCCGATCACCCGCTTCACGAAATGCTGTGCGGGATTTACGGGATAGTGAAATACCACGATGTCACCCCGCTGCACCCGGCGATACGGCATCAGATAGTCCCCGAAACTTCCTGCGCCATAACACAACTTGTTTACCAGCAGATAATCGCCGACCAGTAGAGTGTTCTCCATGGAAGGAGACGGTATCTGAAACGCCTGCACGATGAAAGTGATTACGAATACCGCAATGACCACGGTTCCCAGCAAAGACTGCAAGGAACCAATTACTCCCCAACTGTGCCCCCAGGTCGTTACGCGTTCTGCTGGCGGCTGGCCGCTGAGCAAGGGCTGGCTCGGCAACGAATCCGCGGCCTCCTGACCACCGGGCAAAACCACCGGCGAAGGAGGGTCTGAGCCCTGTTCACCCGGGGACCGTTCACCGCGGGACGGTTCACCCGAGTACTGGCCGTTCGGTTCCGATAAACGACTTGGGGAATTCATTGACTCCACGTACATCCCGCCACTCTAATGCTGCTCCGCCGAACGCGAGCCCCGCCCCAGCCTGGCTCCCACAGCCTGCGGCCGCGAAGCCAGGTAGGATAATAGCTGCCGCGCCGCGTCCTGCTCTGCAGTCTTCTTGGTCGATCCTTGGGCGCGGCCTACGAATTCCGCGTCCCCATCCCCTTTCGACTGCAGACGGACTTCCACCGTAAAGGTCTTCCTGTGTTCCGGACCCGCTTCTTCCACCAGAACATAAGAAGGTTGCGCCATGCCCAATCCTTGCAAGGTCTCCTGCAGGGCTGACTTGAAATCGGTCATGGGCAGCGCGCCTCCTTGCCGCTCCATGCGCTCCAGTTCAGGGGCCAGAATCTCCCGCAAA
>JBAVQD010000141.1:0-21273 GCA_049693675.1 Candidatus Sulfotelmatobacter sp.
CCGTCTTCGTTGAGATTGCCGATGATCTGCTCGGCGGCTTCGCGAACTTCGGGGCGCAGGCTTAACGCTCCCAGTTGCCAAGCAAGATGATCGGTGAGCGTGGTCGGCTTGGATAGAAAGTTCTCGAACGATGGCCGTTCGATCTCTTCCATCTCGCCGCGAGTACGGTAACCGGGATCGAGATAATCCTGAAAGAACGAACCGAAGTCAATCTCCTCGAACGGGTCTTTCTTCTCGGCGGTGATGGGAGCTTCTTCGGTGGAAGTCTTCGCGGTGAGCCGGTCGCGGTCTTCTTCCTTGCGGCCTACTTCGTCGATTAAAGGGACTGATTCTTCGAGCTCTTCGAGAACCGGATTCTCGACCATCTCCGCATTGATCATGTCCTTGAGCTCCAGCTTGTTGAGCGCGAGGACAGAGACCATCTGCACCAGGCCGGGGGTAAGGATCTGGCGCTGGGAGAGTTTGACGCTGAGTTTGTGTTGAAGTAGGACCATGTTTCAAGGTTTCAAGGTTTCAAAGTTTCTGCCGCATTCGCCGCACTTACTCTAACTTGTCCAACCGTTCGTCATGGCTGTCGAGTCGGTGTTCGTGCATCTCGACAATTCGCAGCAACCTGGCTGTGCCCTCAGCAACCTCTGTGACTAGCTTGGCCGCCCGGTCAAGCTGGCGATCATGTTTTTCGCTTTCCAAACTGAGCAACTGTAGGCTTTGCGTGAGCGCATCCAAGCGTTCTCCGACTCGCCCGAGCCACCCATCCTGACCCGCCGACTGTTCGAGAAGTACGGCAATTTGTCTGTCGCGCTGTCTGTCACGCGTTTCCGACTGCTCGGCCAACGCGGCAATTTGCCGGTCGTGCTTCTCCGTCTCCAGCGCCATCAATTCCAAATTGCGTGTCAACGCTGCGAGGCGTTCGTCAATCGTCATCACTAAATTCCTTCTTCTCTTCCTAGGCAGATTCGTGTGTAAGCGCTCGTTCGACGATCTGCTCCGCACGCCTGACTCTGATCTCGTCAATCACGATGGCTACATCGCACACCGCGACAAGGAGCACTGACAACAAAGTAACGATTTCAGTAGTCATAATGGGGGCGCCCAAGTGTTTCTCGGTCACCATAAAAAAGCCAATGCCAAAGACAGAAGAGCTTAACAAGAAGGCACCGGCACAAATGAGGCCTCTTCCTAAACGATGGAACCTCGGCTGCGAGATCGCTCCTATAATCAATATGCCAGCAAAGAGAGCAAAGCCGAGGCCAACACCCAACGCAACGCCGGCTACGGACGTGAGGCAGCCCGTGCCGATGGCGAGCCGGCGAGTTTTGGCGGAAATGATCATGCTTTTCGCTACTCTCCCTGAATGAACCGTTTTCCCTCAGCGCCTAAAGGCGGTCACCTTACAAGCTTTGGCGGCACGGCTGAAGCCGTGCCCTTCCCGAGCCCATATTTCCGAACCTATACCAGCGAAAAACTCTCTCCCAGATAAACCCGCCTCACTTCCGGATCGCCAGCCAACTGCTCAGGCTTGCCGTGACGGAAGATTCGGCCGTCGTCAATGATGTAGGCGCGATCGGTTACGGAAAGCGTTTCGCGCACATTGTGATCGGTGATCAGCACCCCGATGCCACTGGCCCGCAGGCTGCTGATAATTTTCTGCAAGTCAAGAACGGCGATGGGATCGATCCCGGAAAATGGTTCGTCGAGCAGGATGAATGTCGGATTGATGCACAGGCAGCGGGCGATCTCCACACGGCGACGCTCGCCGCCGGAAAGTGCGTATCCCCGATTCTGCCGAATGTGCTCCAACCCAAGTTCATCAATAAACTTTTCCATCTTCTCGCGGCGCTCGTGCCAGGACATCGGCTGCGCCTCCAGCACCGCGAGGATGTTCTCCTCCACCGTGAGTTTGCGAAATACCGAAGCTTCTTGTGGGAGATAGCTGATGCCGTACTGGCGCGCCCGCAGGTACATGGGAACGTCAGTGATGTCTTGGTCGTCATACAACACGCGGCCAGTATCAGGGGGGATCAGGCCAACGATGGCGTAGAACGTGGTTGTCTTGCCTGCGCCGTTAGGACCTAATAATCCAACCACTTCCGCCTGCTCTACCCGCAGGCTGACACCATTTACAACGCGGCGGCCACGGTACGATTTGCCAATTTCATCTGTGGCCAAGGTACGCATTTATCTTGCCATTCGTCTTTTTTATCTGGCCACTCGCGTCTGTGTTACCACAGGAGTACTTGCCTTGCCTTCTACGAGCACCCTATCATCGGCCCTAAAGAAAGTCAACGAAACCCCGGTAATCTTGCCACGTTCGGCATCAAAAATGCTGGGAGGTCCACCAGTGAGGACGAATTTGTCTTCTGAAGCGGTATAGAGCAAAGTCTGGCCTTCGGCTCGTCGACCCGGTTGCTGGATCACAACGTTGCCTTGGGCGACCATCCGATCCAACCGGCCGGGTCCGCTAAGCGATTGATTTGTAGATGCTTGGCTCCGCGGCAACAGATAAGCGTCCATCTCATCGGCGGTTGCCTCAAAGCCGGTCCCTTTGGCTGTGACACCTCCGGTGTAGTGAGCTTGACGGTCGGCGTCGGCATAGGTGAGCTTGGCTGAAGTGACGGTGACGGGACTGCCCTGATCGAGTTTTTCCTCAGTTTTTTTGTTCGATTTATTTTCGCCCCTATGTTGAGGTTTCGCCGACTCACTCTTGCCCGTACCTGGATCGTTAGGATGGTCTAATTTCTCCTCAACCAAAACCGTCGAGACGGGCTGCGTTGTATTTCCCTGGGCGACGAGGGAGCGGCGCTCGCGGTCAAACTGGATCGAGGGAGCCTCGATGATGTTGGCGTCCTGCCAGAGTCGAGCGTTGCCTTCATACAACGCGACGGCGGGAGAATTGTGCGCCGTCATCTTAGCGGCGGTGACGTGAATCGGCGAAGAAGAAGCAAGCAGCGCTCCATTTGGCTGCTCCTTGAGATCGCTGTAAGTACTTTTAACGCTCCCGTCAGCGAAAGCGTCATCGGTTCCGCGGTTGATGCGAATTGTGTTCGCGGTTGTGATCATGCCGCCATCGGCGACTCTCGGCTTCCCGGCAAGCACCAGAATCTGGTCGACGGGCGTGTAGAGTGCTTTGTCCGCCCAGGCTTGAGTACGCTCTTCCGGAGGCTGGTTATCCGTATAGGCAACGCTTCCCTGCTGCATGATAGATGCGATGCCGCCTTCCGGAAGAAAGGTGGCGTCGAGTGTTTGACTGGTGCTCACGCGATCGGGCACGCCTGGCATGAGGTTCACGATTTTTGCGTCCGGCGCGCCGTGGAAGGAAGTCAGGCGGCTTTGGCCTTCTGGCGTTGCGGTAAATTCTGCGTCGAACCGGCCAGCGGTGATGACCGTGCTTTGCGCGTTGCTCGTGGAATTCTGATTTGCGGCCGGCGTGATTGTAATCCGCGCCGCGCCGGAAGTTTGCGCCCGGTCAAGGCGGCGCCCGTCAATCACGAAGAAGTCGATGATCGGCGCCGTTATGTCGAAATTCTGTGGCGGCGAAGAATTTGCCGCGGATGTGTTCGTAGCCGCGCCGTGCTGCGCCAGACGGACTCCATCGGTGGCATGCACTTTCTGCAATTGGTTTTGACCCAGGAAATCGAGAATCACGCGCCCGGCATCGCCCTGCATGGGACGAGATCCGATGCGCTCGACATGGACACGACCGGTGAGCGTAGCCGTCCGCAGCAGGTTCTGCTTGCTGGCCAGCAAGAGTTCGGCGTCATCCGCGCGGGCGCGCATCTGGTTATCTTCCTGCAACGTGGATTCCGCGTTCACGTTTCCCGTGGCGACGATTCGCTCCACCTCGTTCTCCGCCCCGAGAAAGAATGTTGCCTGGTCCGATTGCAGCGTTCCGCTTTCCCGCTCCATGCGAGCGTGATCCAAAACGACTTCCCGGGGGTCGCGAGTGATGGTGCCGTGGGCAGCGAAGATGCTCGCTGCATTCTGCCCGGTCAAAGTCACGTGAATCTGCGAAGCGAGCGTGAGCGTCTTGCTTTTTGCCGAGTACTGCACCCCCACCGCCCAGCCGGTGGCTTGCGGGGTTTGGAAGTCCACCCGCGAGTTTGTGGAGGCGTCCCCGCTATCGCGGTTGAAAACCAGATCGCTGGTGGTGAGATGGATGGGATTCTTGAGTTCTTTCGGCGTGGCCTGATCAGGCGCGCTGACGCCCGCAGGATTGGCTTGCAGATCGATTTGCACTCCGCCCTTCGCCGTAATATTTCCGGATTTCGGATCAAAGGTGAAGTTCTCGCCATAGATCTGATCGAAGCGCGACGTGTCGCTGCCGTAAAGAATGATGGTGACATCGTGCAGTTCGGCGCGGCCGTTAACCTTGAACTCCTTAACCTCTTTGGCACGAATCGTAAAGACCGTGCGGCCCGCCTGCGACTTTGAAAATTGAAACCCGCTGGCCGTCTGCTTGATGTCGTAAGAAATCCTGCCCGGAAATCCTTTCAGCACGCTATGCTGGCGCAGACGCGCGTAAATATACATACCCGCAACTACCGCCGAGAAGAGCACAGCAATTACAGCCAGCCAGCGTCGTAAACGATAGACCGGGAGCGGCATTGAGTTCAGTCTAATTCAAAACACTGGACCGTCTCGTATTCCGTTTCGTTCTCCCGCAATGACTGGTAGTCGACGATTAGAACGTCTCATCCACTTTCACTTCGAAAGGTGCGCGGCTGCATTCGGAGTTCCCGCCGGGATTGTGCGGTGCGATGGCTACTACCAAGTGTCGTGACTGCGAACCTTCTGCGCGATTCGGCTACCCGCGATTCGGGGTCGCGTAAGTCAAATCTTTCTCTTTGCTATCCTGGATTCTCGCTTCAGTTCTGAAATCCCGAAGCGTCAACTCCAGGCCGCCGAATTCGGGATGGTCATTTTGGCCGATGGTGAAAGCGATGTCGATGGCATCTCCGGCCAGAAGCGGGGTTTGCTGAAGGCGTTCGGCCATATTCCAGCCCAGGCCGTCGAAAACAGCTCTCATGGTTCGGGGCTCACAACTCGGCCCCGGTGAGCCGGAATTTCCATTTGATTTCATTTTCAATTTGACGTGTTTATCTTTCAGAATTTTCGGCGGAGCAACTAAGCGAACATTGCGCGCGACAAACGCCGGTTCATGATTTCCGGTTCCATACGGTTCGAGCAAACTCAGCATCTGAAAAAGCGCAGGAGTGACTTCCGTGAGATCCAGTTCGGCTTCTAAATCGAGTACGGGATCGAAGTCAGCCGCCGTGAGGCGCGAACGGGCGAAAGCGTCCAACTCCGTCCGGAGTTGCCCAATGTTTGCCGAGGGCATGGCGAATCCGCAGGCGTGGGAATGTCCTCCGTACCGGGTGAAAAGAGCGCTGCTGGATTCCACCGCTTCTAGCAGATGAAAAGGACGTATGGAGCGGCCGGAGCCAAAGGCCTCTTCGCCATCGCGCGAAATAACCATGGCAGGACGGTGATAGCGTTCGACGATGCGCGTAGCCGCAATGCCAATCACCCCACGATGCCAGCCCTCGCCATCCACCACAATGCAGTAAGCTTCGCACAAAGCTGAATCGCCGGCGATCCGTTCGTCGATGGAGCGCAGAATACGGCGCTCTTCTTCCTGCCGTTCGGCGTTGAGGCGATCAAGTTTTCCTGCCAGCAACCGCGCGCGGTCGGGATCTTTCACGCTGAAAAGTTCGATGACGTCGCGGGCGACATCCATTCTTCCGGCGGCGTTGATGCGGGGAGCGATGCGGAAGGCAACCTCGGTAGAATTAGGCGGACGCTTGGTCGAAATCTGCGCAACTTCGAGCAGTGCCCTCAGCCCCGGATTCACGGCTCGGCGCAGGGCATCAAGGCCGAGGCTGGCGAAGACCCGATTCTCGCCCGTGAGCGGCACAGCGTCGGCAATGGTCGCAATCGCGACAACCTTCATAAAACTCAGCAGCAAACGGGTCTGATCTTTTTCCACGAGGCGGTGCTGCATCAATCCCTGCGCAACTTTAAAAGCGACGCCCGCGCCACAAAGCTGTTTGTATGGATATTCACATCCCGATTGATTGGGATTTACGACCGCGTGAGCCTTTGGAACGCCATCAGGTCCGGGCAAGTGATGGTCAGTCACAATGAGGTCGACACCGAGGCGATGCGCGGTCTCGGCCGGGGTGAAGGCGCGGATGCCCATGTCCACGCTGATGATGAGGCGAATGCCAGCGGCCGCGACGCGTTCGATCACATCATCGCGCATATCGTAGCCTTCGCGAATGCGATGCGGGACATGGAAATCTGCCGTTCCACCGCAAAGTTCAATGGCAGTCTTCAGAATGATGACGGCCATCGTGCCATCGACGTCATAATCCCCATAGATCAGGATGGGCTCTTTGCGTTCGATGGCGGCATCGATACGATCAACCGCGCCGCGCAGTCCGGCCATTTGTTCGGGCAGATGCAGATGAGTCAGCGAGGGACTAAGAAAACGGGCTGCAGATTCAGCGTCGCTCAATCCGCGGCGCAGCAGCAGACCTGCGAGCGTATGAAGAGAACTGGCGCTGGATCGTCCATTCAACGATCGTCCATTCAACGATCGTCCGCTCAATGAGTAAGAAGCGAAAGGCAGGTCGCGCAGACTTGCAGCCAGAGCGTCCACCCGCGCTGGATCATCTGCCGTCAGTTGCCAGCGTGCGTTCCCTGGCACGATTAATTCTCGTCGTCCTGATCCGGTTCGTCAATGGGGATGCCGCCAAAATCCTCCGAGACTTCCAGCAGGCGCTGGTATCGTTCGTACCACTCAGTGCTGGACTCGCAGAGAAACATCGATCCCTGATAAGCCCAACCGAGCTGCAGAAATCCAACCTTGCCCACGTGCGTGCGCAGCCAGCGAGCATCTTCCACGTCGTCCCCGTCGCTGAACTCCGAGTGCGCCAACCGTTCCACCAACTCGTCAAGCTCCTCACGCTCCAGCTTCCAGGAATGCATAGTAAGGAAAGGGGCACCGGCACTCTTTGCCAGTTCGACAAAATCCTTCCAGCCGTCGGGATTGTTGCCCATCTCCCACATGACGCACTGCACCTCGTCGTAATCCACGTAGCCATGGAAACGGCTCATGCCATGGCCCTCGATGAAGGCGATCATGTCATCTTTAAGGATGCTTAAATCTTCTGGAGTGGGTGACATCGAGATTTCCGCTTACGAGAGCATTGTAAGCTGTTTGGAGGGCAAGGTGCCAGCGGAAGACGCTCCCAGTGTGTTCCCCGTACTTCATAAACTACAAAGGACACGAGGGGATCGCGGAGGACTCAAATCATCGAGATTCACCTTAGTGCTCCTTCGTGCCCTTTGTGGTGGATTAGTGTGGCGGATTGGCGCAATCTCCGATTCGTTAACGGCACGCAGCATATGAACGCCGTGTTACACTCTATGGTTCACAAACAACCCCTGCTGATACAGGACATTCTATCCGCTCATGCTGCTTTCCAAGGAATATGTGGGCTACCTGGCCCGCGAAGTTACCAAGAAACTGATTGCCGGCAAGGCTATCGAAACCACCGCCGTGCCCAAAGTGACGGAGCGCGTGCACGCCGCTTTGCTCGACGAACTCACCCTCGAAGACCGCATCAACGATGAGGTACGGGTGATCCTCGAAGCGTACTCGGAAGAGATGAATAAGACCGGCGCCAACTACCAGGAGATGTTCCGCAAAGTGAAGAGCGAACTGGTGCGCAAGTACAAGGCGGTGCTGTGAGACTGAGCCGCGATAAAGTAAATGTGCTGGCGCGCGCCGTCGCCGACGCGCTCAAGACCATGGACGAAGTTGATTTTATCGAAGACCCGAACACCATCCGCCAGGAAACCCGCAAGATTCTCGAAGACCTGCTCAACCAGGAAGCGAGGATCGATCAAGCCGCCCGGCTGAAGATCGAGAGCCAGAAGCGCACGATTCTCGAAGGTTCGCAGGAGTGGGATATTCTTTACCGGAAGTACTACAACGAGGAAGTGAAGAAGCTGGGGATGTGAGTACCGCGCTTCGCCAGAACCTCGGTCAGTTCCGGTCTTCTCAAAGCCGGCCAGCAATAGCTTGAATCGATAACACAACTCCGATCCCTGCCAGGCTCACGTAAATATATTTCAGAAAACCCTCTCCATGCAGCCGATGATTGATCGTTCGGCCGAGAAATACTGCAGTCACCGTGGCCGGCAGCGAAAGCAGATAATAATGGGTCACGGCGGGAACCCACAGTCCGGCCAGCCAATAACCTGCCATACCAATGATGCTAGCGGGCAGAAAGTATCCTTGCAAAGTCGCGCGAAAATGTTGCGCGGACCAACGCCGCATAGCCCCATAAATGGCGAGCGGCGGACCATTCATGCCGTAGGCACCGCCCAGCACTCCGGCGCAAAATCCACATACAAGCAGCCATCCTCGACTGTCGTGTTTTAACTCCAGCGGGGTGCGACCGATCCTTGTACGTCCGATCAAGGAATAGACAGAAAACGCAACAATAAGTAATCCGAGTGTCCCCTTGAGAGCCCGTTGATGGCTGCTCGTGAGAAGCAGGAGGCCCAGCGGGATTCCAAACAGCGTCGACAACACCAGCCAGCCCGTGCTGTGCAAGTGAATTTTTTTCCAATCCTGCACCACCACGATACCGGCGATCGTAATCGACACCAGCACTGCGAGCGGAGCAGCAACTTCAAGGGGAATAAAGAAGGCGAGCAACGGAACGGCTACGAGAGCCTCGCCAAAGCCAAAGGTGGACCGAATCAAAGTAGCGATGAAAACGATGAATAGAACAACCAGCGTAGTAACGTTGATTTTGATCTCCGAGAGGAACCGACTTCAAACCAGGTTACGAGTTTCATTTTCTCACGGCGGGCGAATGCGATATCAAAGACGACTGCAAAACACGAAAAACCCCGCGCCTTCCGCGCGGGGCCACGACCAGGAGCACTCAGGCAATTTTCATGCTGCTTCTCGCCGCCTCTGGATCGTATGCAACTGCTGCAGATATTTCTGCGCATTGCTTACGATCTTTCGTTGCGGCAGACTGTTCACCCACAACTCGTGAGGAATGTTTCGGCGCTCGCGGCGTGAGCCGACTGCCCCGCGGTTGCGCAAATTGGTAGGATGTTTCTCCGCAGTCTGTTGCTGCCAGCCACTGCCGGAGTTCACGGTGAAGGTTCCGATATAGCCTCCCGTCAACAAATGCAACGGAAGCTGAATCTTGTTCCCGCGATCGAATTGGGTGGAACCCTCGGTTCGGAAACTTTCAAACCATGCCGGGTAAACGAAATCGGAAACCAGAATGTTATCGATCGAATAGCCCAGGCTGTCGTCCTCGCAGGCATCGCAGACTTCGTAGGCGTAAAGCATTCCCGCTGTGTTGCTGTTTTGCACGAATACTGTGAGATTGATATTGGGATCACCGAGCATCTCCAACAACTCGTGGCTGGCGGTTACGGTCCACGAAGTGCCGGCCTTCAGATCGCTGGTGGCAAATCCTTGCCGATGGGTAGACCTTCGCTGGTGAGGTCGTGGTAGCCGAGAGCGTTCGCCTGGTCAGAATCATCGAGCAAAACGAGCCACCAGTTTCCGCTGGCTGGTTGCGTACCTTTAGGGACGATGGTAAGTTCTGCGTCCGTTCCCCAAATTGGGCGAAAGTCGTTGGTCACTTGTTTCTGGAGCGCGGCTACGACCGGCGTGACATCCGCGTCGGCCAGCACAGTGCTCTCGTTAATGACAGAGATTTGAATGGTGGGAGTCTGGGCATGCGTGGTTTGTGGCATTTGACTTATCTCCTGGAAAACCTATTCGGAGAACGCGCAGCTTTAAGGTTGCGTGACTCTGTGCTGGAAAGCTTAAACGCTGCGCAAGAGCGGGAGAATGATTTTGCGGAGAAAAAAGATAATGACGTTCCAATTTGGAACGACGCCGCAAAAAATCAACTTATCCAAGTATTCACTTTCAGATTCCGCATTGAAACCGCCTTGCAATTCCTGCAGGCATTTTTCTCATCGCTGACAAGCGACTAAAGAACCGACACCGGAAGCCGATGAGACAAAGGACGATTCCCTCTCGAATATGCGATGACCTTCTCCAGCAAAGCGATTGTCGCGTGTGCGTTATTGATCCTTGTCGGAATTACTACGCTCTCGTTCTGGAGCGAAGTACGGAACGAGAAGGATCGGCAGTGGGTGATTCACACGCTGCTGGTAGTCGAGAAGTTGCAGACGATTCGCATCGATATTACCCAGGCAGAAACCGGACAACGAGGCTACATGCTCACCGGACAGGATCGGCATTTGCAACTGTACCGGGCTGGGGTCGATCAAGTGCGCGAAGACATGAAAGAGTTGCCGGACCTGATCAAGGACAACCCCGAAGAGCGGGAAGCCATCGGGAGGCTGCAGCCGCTCATCACAGCCCGGCTAGCCGAACTGAGTGCCGGCATTGACGTGCGCACACGCAGCGGGCTCCTGGCCGGAGTGGACGCGGTGACCCAGGGAAATGACGGTGAACTATGGATGGAACTGATCGCCGCCCAGATCGCGGGGATGCGGCGTACCGAAGCAGAGTTGTTGAGCCGCAGGTTGGCAACGGCTGCAGCCAGTACACGAACAATCAAGGCCGTAATTTTTTACGGAAACACTCTGGCTATCCTCATTTTGTTGGTAAAGGGTTTTGTGATTCACTCCGAGACCACCCGGCGCAACCAGGCAGAGCAAAGCCTGAAGCAAGCGAATGAGAGGCTGGAGCGGCGGACTTCCGAATTGTCGGAAACCAATATTGAATTGGAGAGTTTTGCGTATTCGGTGGCTCACGACTTGCGTGCCCCGCTGCGGCACATCGCGGGATATTCGGGGGTCCTTACGCAAGATTACGGATCTCAGATCGATGCCGACGGACGGCGCTGTCTTGAGAAAATCGCGGAAAGCGCGCAACGCATGGGCCGACTGGTGGATGACTTGCTGAGTTTGTCGAAGATCGGACTGCAGGAACTATCAATCGAGACTACACCACTGGGTTCGGTGTTGCGCGAAGCCCTCAAGGATCTTGAACTGGACTCTTCTGAACGGGAGATCGAGTGGCGAATCGGCGAGCTGTTCAGTGCGGAATGCGATCCGGGATTAATGAAGCAAGTGTTTGTCAATCTGCTTTCGAATGCCGTGAAGTACACCGGCAAGCGCGACCATGCGGTGATTGAGGTAGGACAAATGCTGCAGAGTGGCGAGCGCGTCGTGTTCGTACGGGACAATGGCGCAGGTTTCGAGATGCAATACGTGGACAAGCTTTTCGGAGTTTTTCAACGATTGCACAAGGCTCGCGACTTTGAGGGGACAGGAGTGGGGCTGGCGATTGTGCAGCGCATCATCGGCAAACACGGCGGGCGAATTTGCGCGGAAGCCAAGCTGGATCGAGGAGCGACGTTTTTCTTTACCCTGGGATTGCCGGAGATTCGCCCCTCCCGGCAATCAGAACCTACCATTCATGAAGAGGTGATACATGTCGGACGCGGTTGAAATTCTGCTAGTGGACGATAGTCCGGAAGACGTTGAGCTGACGATTCGCGCATTGCGACGCCATAAAATCGCCAACGACATCGAGGTCGTGGAGGACGGAGCCGAGGCGCTGGACTTCCTTTTTTGCCGCGGCGCATACAAGGAGCGAAAGTTTCCTCATCCCCCGAAGCTTATTCTGCTCGATCTGAAACTTCCCAAGGTCGATGGCCTCGAAGTGTTGCGGGCAATGCGCGCCGACGATCGAACAAAAACCATCCCCGTGGTGATTCTCACTTCGTCCAAAGAGCAAAAAGATCTGGTCACGGGGTATAACTTAGGGGTGAACGCTTTTGTTCAAAAGCCGGTTGACTTCGAACAGTTCGGCGAGGCCATCCGGCACATCGGAATGTTTTGGATGCTGGTTAATCAAGCACCGCCACCGGGAATCTACACGGAAGGAAAGGCGCAAGGAGCCTGAGGTAAAGTTGTTGCTGGATGAATGCACAGCGCCTTTGAAATTACGAATGCGGTAACGCGATCCGCTGCCGATGCGGGGTTCGAACTTGCTGGCATCGCTCCTGTGGAAGACTCGCCTGAACTCGAGTATTTTCCTCTCTGGATTGCCGAGGGACATGCCGGCGAGATGAAGTATCTCGAAGCGCGCGATGAACAGGGTCGGCTAAAGCGAGCGTCCCTGGCCAACTCTGCTCCGTGGGCGCGAAGCGTGGTGGTGTGCGCGATCAACTACAACACCGCAGAACCGTATTCCACTGACGGGCAAAATCATTCCGGCGAAAATCAACGACGCGGATGGGTTTCCCGCTACGCCTGGGGTCAGAGCGACTATCACGATTCTGTTATGCCGCGTCTCCTGCGAGTCGAAGCTGCGCTGCAAAGTGCGGTTGCCAGCGTCGACCTGCTGACTCGCTGTTACGTGGATACCGGTCCCATCGTCGAGCGCGTGGCCGCAAAGTATGCGGGCGTCGGATGGATCGGAAAGAACACGTGCATCATCAATCAGAAGATCGGTTCGTGGTTGTTTCTCGGCGTAATCCTGACCTCGCTGGATCTCACGCCGGGCTTGCCCGCGCCAGACCGCTGTGGCAGTTGCACACGCTGCATCGATGCCTGCCCCACCGATGCATTCGTTGCACCGTATCAGCTCGATTCCAACAAGTGCATCGCCTATCTCACGATTGAAAAGCGCGGCGCGATTCCTGAGAATAAGAATGAGGACCTTCGCTCCGGGATGGGCCGGCATATTTTCGGCTGCGACATTTGCCAGGATGTTTGCCCGTGGAACAGGAAAGCGCCGGCAACCAGCGCAGCCGAATTTCAACCGCGCGAAGAACTGGTGAACCCGGCGCTGGAATGGCTGGCTCATATAAACGCCGAGGAATTTAGCCGGACGTTCAAGACCTCTCCACTGCGCCGCGCGAAACGCGCCGGATTGCGCCGGAATGCCGTCATCGCTATGGGCAACAGCGGAGACCGCAACTTCCTTTCCCAGCTCAAGAAACTGGCGACGGACGATGACGAAGTAGTGGCCCAGAGTGCGGTATGGGCCATTCAAAAATTGAATTCATCAGATTAGATTTTTCTCAGAACATCATCTTTCGTGCGCGTTTAGTCTGGCCTCCATGATGAACGCCGCTCAAAATCCGAGAAATAAAGGACATTGGCCTAGGCCAGTGTTGCCATTCTAACTTCGGTAACTATTCCTGCCGATTACCAGCAACTAAACTACTCAAACGGGGTTCTTAACTAAGGGTTTTTCCGTAGGGAGAATTATGCGTGGCCTGGCTCAAACGCGGCGCTTGATCGGACTATCGTTCACGATTCTCGTGCTCTCGGCAGCGATGGCACACGCCTCCGCCACACTTTTGCTGGAGGAGCCTTACGGCAAGCTCGGCTTCTTTACAGCCACGGGACACGCCGCCGTTTATCTCTCCGGTGTTTGCGCGGAGACCCCGATTTTATTGCGCCCTTGCGCGCCGGGAGAGCTTGGTGCAGTGATCAGTCGTTATGACGGAATCGGTCACTACGATTGGGTGGCAATTCCACTGATTCCTTACCTCTACGCTGTTGACCAGTCAGAAGACATTCCATTGTTCGTAGATCCGAAAATGGTCAGTTTTTTGCGCGATCAGTATCGTCGCAAGCATCTCGAGGCGGTCGTACCTGATTCGGCAGACGGTGCGGCTCCGGGCGGGAACTGGTATGAACTGGTGGGTTCGGCCTATGACCGGGCCGCGTATGCGTTTGAAATCGAAACCACTCCGGCGCAAGACCAGGCTTTTATCCGCGCCTACAATATGGCGCCGAACCGTTCTCAGTTCCGCACCGTCTCTCGCAATTGCGCCGATTTCGCGAAGGACGTGATCAACTTCTATTATCCGAAAGCTCTGCACCGCAGCATCGTCGCCGATGTGGGCATCGCCACTCCCAAGCAGATGGCGAAGAGGATGGTTAAATTCAGCGAGCGGAATCCTCAGCTCGCATTTTCACGTTTTGTCATCCCGCAGGTTCCAGGCAGCGCTGCGCGCAGTACCGCGGTCCACGGAGTGGTGGAGTCATTTTTCAAGTCAAAGAAATATATCGTTCCGAGCGCTGTGGCGAGCCCGGTTTTTGCGGGATGCGTAGCGGCTGTGTACGTGGGCACGAACGCGGGTCACTTCGATCCCGCGAAACGGGCAATGGTCTTTAACGCCGGCCGGGAACTGGAACCGCCGGTTGGCGCAGAGGATCGGCGATCTTACCAGATCGAACTCAATCGTCTGGCCGCTACCGATATTGCCGAGGCCCCTGGAACTCAACTGGAAAAGAGTCTTGTTCGGATGATGAGCAATGCCGCGCCCGGCTTCGATTCCGAAGGGCGTCCGGTTCTGCGCATGCGGGTTGCGGGCGAAGCGGTGACCCTGGGCCTCGCGCAGAGCAACCTGTTTGCGACGCAATCCTCCGGACGATTAGCTCAGGAGATTCTTGAGGTCAGATTGCGCGAGGAACTACGTCGCGGAAATCCGCCTAAGGTTTCAGAAAGCGACGTCAAGCATGACTGGTCGCTGCTGCAAAAAGCGCGGAATGTTCCCGATGATGAAGTCGCCTCAAGGTCTGCCAGACAATCGCCAACGGCCATCCAATCGCGCTGGAGCGGCCCCGGCAATCGCCCGTAGTCGATCAGTACACGATCAGAAAATTCACACCTTCTCGAAACAGTCCTATTGATCCTGTTGCGGCTGCGGTTGGTGCGGAGCCGGCAACACCGGCGGCGCACCCGGCTGGTTGGCCTGTTGTTGCTGCAACAACAATTGTCGCTGCTGCATCTCCTGCAACAACTGCTGCGGCGTCTTCACTCCCGGCTGGTCCGGGTTCGCCGCGGGTTGTTCCGCATCCGCGGCACTCTGGTCCGCACTTTCGTCGATGTTTTCTTCCGCTGCTTCCGCTTGCGCATCCGCTGTCGGATTGGTAGCGGCAGGTGGCGCAGCGCCGTTTGCGGTCTGGCCAGGTTGGCCGGCTGGTGTGTCCGGTGTTTTTGCCACCAACACCACCCGCACCAGGGCATTTGCATCTTCCGGCGATCCCAGCAGAATGTAATTGAAGCGCGATCCGTTCAGCAGCTCGGCCATCACTTCCCGGGCCGGCGCGGGCCCCAGGCGCGTAACCACTCGCTCGTTGGCGGATGCCGGAATTTCGATGTCGGCGGACGTATGCTTGCGCACGCTGCGCAGAATATCTCCAAGCGTCGAATTCGGCGCATTGATCGTCAAAAGTCCATTCTCATAGCTAACCTCTGGCGCAACCGCGGGGATTGCATCCAGCGGAACCTGCGGCACGGGACCCTGCGTCCCCGAAGGCAAAGGAGGCGGAACAGTCTTCTTCTTGCTATGAGCGCGATGCAGAGCTGGAGTGGTTTGCGTGTCCGCGCGTCCCGCAATCGGCAGGCATAACACAACTGCCAGCATAAATCCGGTAATCTTTAATCGACCACCCATGAGAACTCCTGATTCAGATCGCTTTGTTCTGGGATAAAGCAAGGTCTTACCGCAATTCTAGCACCGCTTTGCGCTTTAACGCTCCAACTGTAGCCACTAACCTCTACCCGTCAGAACGTATTGACTTTATCCTCTTGCAGGGCGACCTTAAGTTATTGAGTGAGCGGGACGGTGAAAGTTCCTTCATTCGGTGAGTACGCCGGGCGTACAATTTTCTGGGGGAAAATAGAGTGGCTGACGCGGAAGGTTCGGAGGAGCGTTACTTCACAGAACAGATAATTTCTATAGTTCAGAGCAAATCGGCTCTGGCATGGGTGGCGCTGGCATTCATGTGCTGCGTGAGCACTGCCGTCGCTGAAACCTGCACCACAGCGAGTGATATGGAGCCAGCCACGCGCAGCGCTCTGGTTTCCGCCGGGCAGCACTTTTTCGACCTCCTGGCCAAAAGCGATGCGGCATCGCTTCGGCACGCGGCAATTCCCAGCCTTGCCTCGGATTTTTCCGCCATCGACGCCACGGTGAAGGATAATCAGGCTGCTCTGGCCGGTTCTAAAGCCACAGCTCGGCCGCCATTCCTGCTGGAAGCCGAGGGCGTCGCGCCCATTGCCCGCGCGGAATTCTATTGTGGCGTGTTTGGCCGGAACGGCCAAACCGCCAATAGCGCCGCCTTCTATCTCAATAATCTGCCCCCAGGAAAATACGCCGTGGTGATTCTCGACGTAGCCTCGTCGAAGGAGCCTTATTACGTTTCATTTATTCTGCAACAACTGGGAACCGACTGGAAGTTAGGAGGCCTTTACGTGAAGTCCTCGCAAGTCGGCGGACACGACAGCGACTGGTTCACCACTCGAGCCCGAGAATTTAAGGCGAAAGGACAAACCCACAGCGCCTGGCTTTACTATGTGGAAGCACGTTCTTTAATTTCGCCGTTGCCTTTCATGAGCACGTTGGTCACCGATAAGCTTTATGACGAATCGCAGAAAGCGCAGCCCGCCGATCTGCCCGGGGATGGCAAGACTGTTGATCTCGCCTCTGGCACCGGTACTTACAAATTGATGGACCTGTTTCCTCAAGTTGTGAACAATGAGTTGGATCTCATCGTCCGCTACGACGTGCCGGATGTTTCGAATACAAATCAAGCTTATCAAAGCAACATGGCGGTAATGAAAGGACTGGTAACAAAATATCCTGAGTTGCGCGACGCCTTCACCTCGGTTGTAGCGCGCGCGGTTGATCCCAGCGGCCGCGATTACGGAACGATGCTACCGATGAAGGATATCAAGTAGAAAAAGTCAGCTCCCTGTGTTGATTTTCATAGCTTCTTCCAGCAGGCATCCTTTTGGATCTTTATCGTCGCGGAGGCCGAGGAAAACTGGAGCGCGCAGTTTTCGACCGCTGCCGCCACTAGCGCCCTCAGTCCATTCCGCATACTCGATCTCGGCCACAAGCTCAGGTTTTACCCAGAAGACTTTTCTCAGGGCCTCCACCTCACCATAAAACGGCTTCTGCTTTGTCTCAAGCTTCTTCAGCATTTTCGAGATTTCGTCGAGCGATCCCTGATTGAAACCACTGCCCGCCTGTCCCACGTGAATCAGCCTGCCTTGCTTATCGTAGAGACCGAGCACGATCGATCCGAAATGTGCCCGGCTGCCTTCGGGCTCGGTGTATCCGCCGATTACGCACTCAATGCGATGCCGGATTTTTATCTTGAGCCATTCGCTGCTGCGCCGCTCCTGGTAAACGCTGTCACGCTTTTTGGCCAGAATTCCCTCCAGGCCTTTCTGGCGCGCAATTTCGAACAACGCCTTCCCTTCCCGCTCGTAGTGGTCGGAATAGCGCAGCGAATCGCCTGTAACGAGGATCGAAGCCAATTTCTTCTTGCGTTCTTCGAGCGCAACCTTGCGCCAATCGTAGCCATCGAGATACAGCAGATCGAATGCATAATAGAGCACCGGCACGTCAGCATTAGTTACCCCACGCCGGCCTCCCGGACGAAACCCGGTTCGCTGCTGCATCAAGCTGAACGAAGGCCTTCCCTGCTCATCGAGAGCGACAACCTCTCCATCCAGAATTGCACTTTTCGCCTTGACGAATTTTGGCAAGTCTTTCAGCTCGGGATAACGCTGCGTAAGTTCGTTCTGATTTCTCGAGACCAGCCGCACCTTGCCATTTTCGATGAAAGCAACCGCGCGGTAGCCATCCCATTTGATTTCAAACAACCAATCCGCTCCATCGAACGGCTCAGCGATGGGCGTCGCCAGCATGGGATAGATTTCGGTCGGCATCGGACGCTTGAGAGGAGAAGAAGAAGAAGAAGAAGAAGAAGAAGAAGAAGCTTTTAACACAGGGGGCACAGAGGACACAGGGTAATTCTTTGGATCTAGCTTATTTTGTTTTACCCTGTGCTCCCCTGTGTCCCCTGTGTTTAATTCTTTTGTTTTTTTTTAGCCGTCGTCTTCTTAGCGGAATTCTTCTTATCGAGCTTGGCCACCGCGTCAGCCAGCCAGGCTGCTTTCAACTTACCGCGCCCGGCAGCAGGACGGCTCTTCCATTCTCTCGATCCCGAATCTCCAGCGATCTCAGCCAGGCTGCGCTTGCTGAGCACCGACTCGTCATACTCATCGATGTCGTATCCCTCGACGGCGTATTGGTCGTGCTTTTTGATCAGCAACCATTCGTTGCCCTTGCTTCCAGGACGCCGGCCCTTCATCTTTACCAACGCAAAGTCGCCCTTCAATTTCTTGCCATTCAGGCGAAACTTCAAATCGCCCTTGGCCAGCATAGCAGCGGCTTCAGCTTCAGTACCCGGAGCATATTTTCCCTCCACCGGGACCGGAGAGAGAGGCTGCCACGTGCCCACATCCCAAACCATCACCGTTCCTGCTCCATAATTATTTTCCGGGATGATGCCCTCAAAATCGAAATAAGAAACCGGATGGTCCTCTACCTGCATAGCCAACCGCTTGTCCGCCGGATCGAGCGATGGCCCCTTGGGCACAGCCCACGATTTCAGAACTCCCTCCATCTCCAGCCGAAAGTCATAGTGGAGTCGCGTCGCATCATGCTTCTGCACAACGAACCGATGGCCGGCCCTGCTCTCCACTTTCGGTGGAGGCTCGGGTGTCTGCTCGAATTTTCGCTTGCGCTTGTATTCTTCCAGTGCCATAGGGAAACCATTTAACCACCACGGACAGGAAGTTACACGAAGGAAATCGGCAAGTCTCTTCTTCGTGCAACTTCGTGTCCATCGTGGTTCATGATTTTTGACTTCACCAAGTAGAATCGTTGCACACATGCAACGCGAATTCCCAGAAGTCCCGCTAGTCGGCGTCGGAGCCATCATCATCGAAGACTCGCGCGTCGTCCTCGTAAAGCGGCTTCACCCTCCGCTGCAAGCCGAGTGGTCCATCCCAGGAGGCGTGCTTGAAGTCGGTGAAATGGTCCGCGACGCCGCCATTCGCGAGGCTCGCGAAGAGACCGGACTCACTATCGAACCTGGCGAACTTCTCGGTGTCTTCGACCGCATCCTGCGCAATCCCGAGCAGCGCGTGCAATATCACTACGTTTTGATTGATTTTCTCTGCCGTCGGGTTGCGGGCGATCTCGCTGCCGCCAGCGATGCCGCGGAAGTCAGGTGGTTCACGCAGGAAGAATTGCCGGCACTGAAGTTGGCCAGCGATACGCTCGAAGTGATCCGCAAGGGATTCGCGAAACCAGGAGTCGGGGCATAGTTTCCTAATGAACCGGAAGGCTTCGCTCAAAGCGGTGGCATTCGGCGCTGTAGCAGGACCACGATTCGACCGTACACATTAGGAGTTTGACTCCGCCCTACCGCCATCTGTTCCGTCCTCGTCCCACTCCGCATCGCACGCGTGACACCTCCAGCCCGGCCGCTGCACCGGAATCGGCATGTGGAGAAACGCGCTCATGTAGGAAATGGGACGATCCAACTCCTGGAAGTTCACATCCAGCGACTGGCACTGCGGACAGCGCGGCTGCTCATACAGACCGACGCCCTGCACGTAAAGGCCCTCGAGAATCGGCTCATCCAGAAGTTTCTGCGCGTTGGCGGCATCCGGAACGCGCACTTTAAGTTTGATCCCGCCGATGAAGTTCGAAATGAACCAGTCCAGCCGCACCAGGTTTTCGTCGGCCAGAAAACATTCGATACCCATCGACTCGAGACTTCCCTTCGCCAACAACGCCTCCGGCAAATCGCGAAACTGCCGGATGGTCACGAGCTCGCGGACTTCCATTTCCTGCCGCGGCTCCGGCGCAGGCTCGTCGGAACACTCCAGATGCCGCCGGTCCAACTCATCTTCCAGCGCGTCCCAAGCCAGCTCGGTCAGTGACTCCGCGTTGCGCGCCAGCCGCTGCAGTTCCCCATCGGTCATGCCGGCGTAGTTCGCGGCCAGCCGTCGGCGCTCGTGCTGATCGTCCGGGTAAGACTCGTCACGATAGGACACTTGGCAAGCATACTAAGACTTCAGCCAATAGGCCAACTGGCCAAGGGCACAACCTGGTTTGGCTGGATTGCGGGTAATAGGTTCCCGCTAAGGATTTGCTTCTGAACATTCCGAACGAGCGCGGGAGTGTTCGCGTACGATCATCATCCCCACCAGCACGGCACTGACCAGCATAACTACCCTAATATAAAGGCCGACATGGAATGTCTGGTCGCCTGCCGCAGTGCGAAGAAGGCCTGACCCCGCGCTGACTGCGCAGAATGCGAAATAAAATCTCTCCATCCATCCCCGGGAAATGATCAGAAGCCACAAAAGAATTGCAGACACCACGGCAAAGATTCCGCAAAGGATCCAAGTGCTGGGTCGCACCGTGGACGGTACCCAGATGCCGGCCGAGGGTTCGGCCGCCACCATCTGCCTCAACGCAATTAAAAGGAACACTACGGAATGTACCAGCGCCACCACAGCCCGCTTGCCATTGGTAAGGATGGAAAATCCGCCCATGCGTAACCCTACTGTAAAGAAATTCGCTCGAAGGGCGCAGTGATCTGGATCACCCCGGAGAAAATTGCCTGGCAAACAATTTCGCTGCCGGAGTCGAGGCTGCTGCAAAAAGAGAAAAGAGGATGGAGCCGACGAGCGGACTTGAACCGCTGACCTGCCGATTACGAATCGGCTGCTCTACCAACTGAGCTACGTCGGCATCCTTTACAATCAATGACTTACAATTAGCTGTTTTAGCGTCTCTCGTGTCTCTCTCGTGTTATCGACGCTTCCAGCTTTCGCATGCCGCTCCGCACGCCCGGTTCCGTGGCATGGATGTAGTGCTTCTTCGTCGTTGCTTCGTCGGCGTGACGGCACACTCTCTGTATAACTTTAGTAGGAACTCCCATCTCGTGCAAGTTGGTGGCCAGGCCACGGCGAAAAGCGTGCCACCCGTTCCACTTCATCCCCTTCTTCTTTAACTGAGGGGTGATGTGGTCGCGCTTCAGATTGTTCATCCATCTGCCAAACACTGACCCTTCGGCGGGACATCCCAAGCTTTTCCAATATTTGTCGGTGATCTTCTGGAGATACGGAATAATCGGCACGCCTTCTTGCCTGGCCACAGTCTTCGTCTCGCCTGTTCTGCCTTCTACCACTTTTCTCTCTACGTGCCACTGGCCCCCATAGCGATCCTTCCAATCGAGCCCCTGGAGCTCGCTGACTGTAAGCCCTGCGAAGCCAGCGGTGGCGATTGCCGTCTTCGCCCTTAACCCGTCGACTACTTTAATGTAGGCCAATGTCTCGGCGAGGGAATTGAA
>JBAVQD010000142.1:0-31821 GCA_049693675.1 Candidatus Sulfotelmatobacter sp.
TTCACGATGATACGAATCGGCTTCTGTATACCGAGAGCGTACTTTTCCAGCGGGGGATAGTCGTAGATCGAGCGATACAAACGAATCCGTAATCCGTCATCCATGGGCGAAGGCGGAAGAACTTCGATCTGGTTATCCACTTTTTCGACGCCTTCAATGTGCTTCACGGCATTCTCTGCGTCGGACTTCAGCGAAGGGCGGACCACTTGTCCCAACAAAGTCACGGTTGAGCCGTCCACTTTGTAGGCGATGTTATCGAATACCCCGAAGTAAGGAAGCATGAGAAGTTCGTGGCGAACTTCCCGGGTGATGCGCTCTTGCGACCGTGCCGACTGGTCGCGGTCCTGCGCCCATGCGGCCGCGGCGATCAGCAACAACACAATCACTACTACCGACTTGCTTTTCATACTTTCTCCTTGCATGCGTTTTCCAAGGGCAACTGCGACAGTAAACTGCAAACCTGACGCGGACTAAAATTCTACGCTCTACCAGAGCAGAGAAACTTACTGTATTTCCTGTAATTTTCGAGTTCGCGACCAGTGCTCTGGCTGGTTACGGCAGGATGCGGTTTCAATTGCGGGAGCTGCTAACTTCGCTTATCCTGTAGGCATCCCCCCGGGAAGATAGAGGCTGGTTCTTGAGCCAAGTGTTGCAGACTGAGCCCCCAGTTGCGCACCCGGCGCTCGCCGCTAAACCGGCGTGGCCCCCGGCGTGGCAACGCATCGTCGTCGCTGGGCTGCTGTTATGGCTCTATGTCCCAACCCTTTTCCACCTGGTTGCACAATGGTGGCAGGATCCAAATTTTTCTCACGGCTTCTTCGTTCCGCTTTTTGCAGGCTTTGTAATCTGGCAGGAACGCGCCCGGCTGGCCCGTGTGAAGGTGCAACCCTCCTGGTATGGAGTTGCGATTTTAGGATTTGGATTATCGGTCCTTATTCTTGGGCAGATGGGCGCCGAGATTTTCCTGTCCCGGGTTTCGTTACTGATCGTGCTGGCCGGATTGACCGTACTGTTTCTGGGATGGAATTTTTTTCGCGCTATGCTTTTTCCCTGGGCCTTCCTGGTGTTAATGATCCCTATCCCCGCAATCGTCTTCAACCAGATTACTTTCCCATTGCAATTGCTGGCGTCGAAAGTGGCCAGCACGATGTTGCCCTGGTTGGGCGTGCCCGTTCTGCGCGAAGGGAATGTAATCATGCTTCCGGCCATGTCGTTGGAAGTGGCCGACGCCTGCAGCGGCATTCGTTCGCTGATGTCGCTGGCCACGCTGGCCATAATCTACGGCTATCTCATGGAGCGAAAGACTTCTGTACGCGTGCTGTTGGCCATTGCTTCCCTCCCGATTGCTGTCGCGGCAAACAGTCTGCGCGTCGTAGGCACGGGGCTGCTGGTTCAGTACTGGGACCCGGATAAGGCACAGGGATTCTTCCACGAATTTCAAGGTTGGCTGATGTTTGTCGCGTCGCTGATTATGCTTTACCTTCTGCACCGCGGAATTCGCATGATCTGGCCGGAGAAGCAAGCGTAAGAAGCAATCTGTGGACTGGCACACTTTCGACAAATTCAGGGCAGGCCCTTAGCTATCCCACATTAATTATTTTCACACTGGGCTTGCGGTCTTTCTTGCGGGGTTAAAGAATGGCAGTGCAGTGACTCTCACATTTGTTTTCAGCCGGATCGCCTCGATCGTAATCTCCATTTGCAATTGGGTCCCCAGCTTCGCGTGTTCAGTCTCCACGCTGGCCAGAGCGATCATTTTCTTCAGGATGGGCGACCAACTCGTAGTCGTGGCCTTCCCAACCTGCTTGTCTCCCGAGTACAACGGAACCGCCACGCGCGAGGCTTGGCTCGGTGCAGCCGGAGTTAGACCGTAGCGTTCATACAGCGCCTCGACGTCGGTCCAATCGACTTCCACTCCAACCAACTGCCGTGGCACACCGTTCTTCGCATCCTGCTCCAGAGCCCGTTTGCCGATGAAGTTCTCTTTTTCGAGATGAACCATCTTGGCGAAGCCCAGCTCGTAAGGCGAATACTTCTGCGAAGGAATCAGAGCCTTCTTGGAACTGCTGTAATCGACTTCGATCAACAGCAAACCGGCTTCGACGCGTGCCACATCGAGTGCCAGCATACCGGCTGCGTGCAAATCAAATTGTTTTCCCTTTTCTGCGAGAGCATCCCACACTTTTACCGCATCATTAGCTTCTTTTAGTGGAACCCAGATTTCGTACCCCAGATCGCCGGTGTAGCCAGTACGCGAAATGTCCACTGAAACGCCAGCGATCTTTCCATGTGTTACGCGGAAATATTTCAGGTTCGCAATATCAGCCTCGGCCACGGACTTCAGCAGCTTCGCCGAAGTCGGCCCCTGTAGCGCCAAGGCCGCAACCTTCTCGGAAATATCTTCCACCTGCACATCCATGTTCAGGCCGTTCTGCCGGAACCAGCGCAGGCTGGGGTCGGCAGCCGTCCAGCGATAAACATTTTCCTCCAGCCGCGAAATCGTTCCATCGTCGATGACTTTGCCCTCTTCATCGCACCAGCAGCAATAAATCACCTGCCCCACTTTCACTTTATTAATGTCGCGTGTGATCACGCGGTTCACCAGCCGCGTCGCATCTTTTCCGGTGATCAAATATTTATAGAGCGGCGAAATATCGATCAGCGCCGCCGCATTGCGAATGGCGTTGTACTCGTGCTCATGATGCACCTCATACACGCTGACCGTGTAGTATCCCGACCACTCGCGGTAATTCAAACTGTGGCAAAGCGGGAAGGTTCTCTCGTGAAACGCAGTTCCGATAGGCAAGGGCGTCCCTCTTCGCGAGACTGAAATCAAGCTTACAATGTTCGATTACAAGGTACCATACGAATACATGACCCCCGGTCTTCCTTCACGCGAGTGGTTGCTTCACATGAAAACCACAGCCGCAGCCGTCACATCGGCATATCACGCGGGCGATTACGCGGCTGCACTTGAGAAAACAAAAGACCTGAAAAATGGCCCTGAGGCTACGGCACCGTACTGTTTTCTTCGTGGGTCCATGCTCCGCCATCTAGGGCGGTTCAGCGAGGCTGAGGCCAGCTTACGGGAAGGCCTATTTCTGGAGGAACAACCGCGTCAGAGGGCGCTGGCTTTTAATACGCTGGCATCGGTATTGATGGACCAGGAACGATACACGGAAGCCGTCGAATTCTATGAAAACGCCAGCCGAGCCTGGCCCGACCGGGGAGCAAGCCATCGCGGGATCGCGGAAGTCTGGCTGCGCCAAGGACGCGAGCCGCAAGAGGCTCTGAGGCGGGCGCAATTAGCCGTGGCAATCGACAAACGCGCCACGGGGCTTACGAAGGAACTTCTACAACATCGGCTAGGGGAGGATCTAGCGGTCTTGGCTTGGGCTCTCTCTGCGAACAGCGCCGGCATCGGCACGGTCGAGTTCCTATCCGGAGAGGCTGTCCGGTTATGCGCTAGTGCGGCCAAGGCAATCTTGGCTCAGGTTCACTATCACATCGGCCGCGCCTATTTGGCACTGCAAGAAGCTGAAAAAAGCCGAGAACATTTTTGTAGTGCTGCGGAGATTGATCCCAACGGAATATTCGGGACGATGGCGCGCTCGACTATTGCTCGGTCCGGCATGTAGAATCTTTCTCTACCATGTACCGCCTCATCCAGTGGAGCATGCTTCCTAGCGGACTCTAGTCCGCTGTCGCCGCGTTCTCAACGCGAGTATCATTGCGTTTCCTGAAATCACAGTATCCAAGCTAGCGGCTAGGAGCTAGGAAGCTAAATGCCCAACTCATACGATGTGATCGTGATCGGCGGAGGCCACAACGGCCTGGTCAACGGCGCCTACCTGGCCCGCGCCGGAAAGAAAGTTCTGGTGCTCGAACGCCGTCACATTCTCGGCGGAGCAGCCTGCACCGAAGAAGTTTTCCCGGGTTTTAAGTTCTCTGTGTGCTCCTACGTGGTCTCGCTGCTGCGGCCGGAAATCATCCGCGACCTCGATCTCCCGCGTCACGGACTTGAGATTCTCCCGCTCGACGGTACTTTCACCCCCATGCCCAGCGGCGATTATCTCTGGCGGGTGAACGATCACGGAAAAACTCATCGCGAGATCGCTCGCCACTCCCGGGTGGACGCCGAAGCCTACGACGAATTCGGCAAAGCCATGCAGGCCATGTGCCGGTTTGTGAAGCCCATCCTCAGCATGGTGCCACCCGATCCCAACACGCTGAACCCGCGTGAACTGATGAAGCTGCTTTTTATCGGCAAGCGCTTTCAGGGTATGTCGAGCTACGACAAATACAATCAGGTCCAACTCATGACCATGAGCGCCATCGATTTTCTCGATCAATGGTTTGAAACTGACGTGCTCAAGGCAACGATGTCCGCCTCCGGCATCATCGGCACGTTCCTCGGCGTGCGCTCTCCCGGCACCGCATACGTTTTGCTCCATCACTACATGGGAGAGATCGACGGCGCTTTCCGCGCCTGGGGCTTCGCCCGCGGCGGCACCGGAGCGATTTCCAATGCCATTGGCGACGCCGCTCGCGAAGCCGGAGTCGAGATACGTACGCAGGCCGCCATTGCGAAGATCATCGTAAAAGATGGCAAAGCCAGGGGAGTAGTTCTCGCTAACGGCGACGAGATCTACGCAGAAACAATTTCCTCGAGCGTCGATCCCCGGCTCACCTTCAACAAGTTCATCGAAGCCGAACACTTGCCGGCTGATTTTCTCGAAGACATCAACCGCTTCAAATATCGCGGATCTTCGGGCAAGGTAAACATGGCTCTCGATGCGCTGCCGAACTTCAAAGCCATTCCCGGACCGGGCGCGCATTTGCGCGGCGCCATTTCTATTTCGCCCTCTGTAGAATACATGGAACGCGCTTACGATGACGCCAAGTACGGCAACTTCTCACGCCATCCTTACATTGATATGGTGATTCCTTCGCTCACCGATCCCTCGGTCGCGCCGCCGGGCAAGCACGTGCTTTCTTGCTTCGTGCAGTATGCGCCCTACAAACTGCGCCCCGGGCTCAATTGGGACGACCAGAAAGAAGCTTTCGGCGATACGGTGGTGAATACGATTGCCGAATATGCCCCCAACATCAAAGACATTATTCTGCACCGGCAAGTCATTACCCCGCTCGATCTGGAACGGGAGTGGGGACTGAGCGAAGGAAATATTTTTCAAGGCGAACTTTCGCTCGAGCAACTTTTCTTCCTGCGTCCAGCGCCGGGTTATGCGCGCTTCCGCACGCCCATTCAAAATTTATACATGTGTGGTTCGGCTACGCATCCTGGTGGCGGAATCATGGGCGCGCCGGGACGTCTCGCGGCTCTCGAAATGCTGAAAGACAGCAAGGGAGCGGCTTAGTCATGCCCGAAAATAAATCTGACCGGCGCGACGTTGTCATCATTGGCGGGGGCCACAACGGGCTGGTTACAGCATTTTATTTAGCCAAAGCAGGATTCAAGCCGCTCGTCCTCGAACGCCGCACGCAAGTTGGCGGCGCGGCAGTCACCAATGAATTTCATCCTGGCTTTCGTTGCTCCACGCTGGCGCACAGCGCAGGTCCGATTCGTCCGGATATCGTCCGTGACATGCAACTGGAAAAGCACGGCCTACGCCTTATCACACCTGAGACTAGCGTCACCGCGCTCTCGCCCGATGGCCGCGCCATTTCCCTGTACCAGGAAGAAAGTAAGTCTGCGCACTCAATCGCTGCCTTCTCACAAAAAGATGCGGCGAAATATGCTGAGTTCGCGAACTCACTGAGCAAGATCAGCAAGGTAATTGCCGAAGCCCTCGCCACCACTCCGCCCGACATCGATCACCCCAGTGGCGGCGATCTTTGGAGCATGCTCAAAACCGGCCGCGCATTGCGCAACCTTGGCAAGCGGGATTTGTACCGCGTCTTGCGCTGGGGGCCGATGGCCGTAGCCGATCTCGTGGCGGAATATTTCGAGACGGAATTGTTGCGCGCGGTGATCGCGGCTCGGGGAATTTTCGGAACGTTTCTGGGCCCGTGGTCGGCAGGCAGCAGCCTGCAATTACTGATTCGCGCCGCAGGAGATTCTCATCCCGCCGGCAGTGCGTTTTTTGCGGCCGGGGGAATGGGCGCACTCACCCAAGCGATGGCCTCCGCAGCGAAGGCGGCCGGAGTCGAAATTCGAACCGGGTCAGAGGTTATTGAAATTCGTATCAAAGACGGCGTAACCACTGGCGTGCTGCTGGGCACCGGCGAGGAGATCAGTGCCAACGCCGTCATTTCGAATGCCGACCCCAAGCGCACGCTGCTCAAGTTAACCGATTCCACGCATCTTTCTCCTGACTTTGTGCAGAAGCTGCAGCATTTTCGTGGCAACGGCACAGTTGCAAAGGTGAATTTGGCGCTCTCCGGCCTGCCGAATTTCACCGCCCTGAATGACGGAGCCGACGCGGCGCTTAAGGGGCGTATTCACATTGGGCCCGAGATCGATTATCTGGAGCGCGCCTTCGACGAATCGAAATATGGAAACTTCTCGCGCCAGCCCTATCTCGAGGTCGCGATCCCTTCGCTCACTGACCCTAGGCTCGCGCCCGATGGCAAGCACGTGATGTCGATCTACATGCAATATGCGCCATATAAGTTGAACGGAGATTGGGAACAACAGCGCAAACCTCTTGGACAAACCGTGGTGCAGACGCTCGCACAATATGCGCCCAATCTACCTGAAATGATTATGCATCACCAGATCATCACCCCGCAGGATATGGAAGATGTTTACGGATTGACGGGCGGACAAATTTTCCACGGAGATCTTGCGCTCGACCAGTTCTTCACGATGCGTCCATTACTCGATTGGGCGCGGTATCGCACGCCGATTGAAAAACTATATCTTTGCGGCAGTGGCACGCATCCCGGTGCGGGCTTGACCGGGGGGTCCGGCGCGAATGCGGCGCGGGAGATATTAAAGTCGATAAAGAAATAAGGAGATCAGCCGGGTGAAGAAACAAGTGAAATCTGGCAAGGCAACCAAAGCTCCAAGGACAGTCGACGAATACCTGGCACGCCTGCCTGAGCCATCCCGTGGCGCCTTGCAGAGAGTTCGCACGATCGTTCGCGACGCGATCCCTCCGGAGGCGACCGAGGTTATCAGCTACGGCATTCCAACTTTTAAGTACAACGGAATGCTGATGAGTTTCGCGGCATTCTCCAATCATTGCAGTGTTTTTCCGGGTGCGGGTCCAATCGAAGAGTTCCAAAAAGATCTGAAGAATTTCAGAACCGCAAAAAAAGGGACTATCCAGTTCGCGCCCGAAAAGCCCCTGCCCTCGGGGCTTCTGAAGAAGCTGGTGAAGGCGCGAATGAGAGAGAACGAGCGGAAAAAAGGCAAATAGCTGCCGCACACGACCGCTCCGCGGCGGTCTTTCCATCTCGGGCGCATGGCGGGAGGTCAAACCGCACTCATCCCTTTGAATTCACACGAAACTTTGCTCGGAAGGTTCCTTCGTCGCGCGGAAGTTCATGCACTTCCGGGAAGCGAACGTCAGCGCTTAACAGTGTCGCTCCGGTAGTAACTTGCGGCATCGGTAACATTCCTTTTTACTTAGACAGCAGTAAAGAATTTTCTCAACCGACGGGGAGACTCTCGCTCGCGGAGCGTGCTTGGCCGAGGATCTTAAATTTGAGCTGGCAATCCTGGCAACCGTCCAGGGTTTTTATCAGAAGCTGCTGCGCGATCTGCTCGGCGGCGAGGTTCCCCTGCCCGGCGGGCTCGACGAATCTGCGCTCCGCCATATCGACCGCGATCTGCCGGAGACCCTATCGCGGATGTATCGCTGGTTGCACGTGCTTGACATGGCTATTACGCCTGCCATGTTGCGGCAGGCGCTAACGCCAGATACGGACTCGGAAGTCGCCGAGGCGCTGCTGCGGTATTTTGTGCGGCGTCGCGAGCCCAGCGAGATCAACCGCGACAAGACGGATCTGATTTCAACTTTTCTCTATCGTCATCCGCGCGTACAAGGCCAATGGCAGCAGCAGGGCTACGGGCTGGATGGCGCGTTGCCGCTCTCTCCATTCGAAATCGCTTTGATCGAAATCCTCGCAGATACCGACGTGCCGTCATTGCCGGAAGAGCACGTGCAACTGCTGCGGAACTTCGATCCTTTGCGAGAAGAGATTGCCCGCTACCGCGATTTCAACTCGCTCATGGATTCCGGGATTGTTTCACGAGTGCGCGAGTTGAAGCGCTGGCTGGATTCTTCTTTCTATCATCCCGGTGTGCTGGCAACCGTCGCTGCTCACAATGCCGCTTTTGGCGCGCGGTTTGATGAGCTTTTTACCAAGGCTCTGGGCGAGATCAAACAATTCGCACAGGCTCTGGACGAAATGGGCGGCAGCATCCTGAGTACGGTCGATGGAGTGGAAGTCACGGTCGAGCATGTGGCCGCCATCGAACAAAAAGAAATGTTGCAGGCCGATTACGGCAGCGCCCTGGAGAAATTCCGGCGAGTTTCGAAGTTGAAAAAAGAACTCGATCGACGGCCGCCGATTCGCAAGTCCTTGCTGGCCCCGAGTGCAGGACGCGGCATACCCGCTACTGGCGGGGCAGCGGCGGCAGCAAAACCGGCGCGAGCAGCCGCGGCAAAACTACCTGCTGCGCCCCAAGCGTTCCAGCCTCCGGCCATCACGGCTCAACAAATCTCGGCTGAGGAAGGAAAATTACGTCGCGTCGAGGAATCGATTCGCGTCTTCGTCCGCGTGGCCGATCCCAAGTATCGCCAAATTGTGCCGATGCGCTTCTTCAATCTGACGCTGACCGCGGCTGAGGCCGACGCCTACAATGCTGGATTCCTTGAAGAGAAGAGTCTTCGCGCTGATGTGGCCCGTACTCTGATTCGGCTGGTTTCCTGCGTGGCCCGGGTGAATACGGAACTCGAAGAACTCAAACGCAGCCAGAGCATGTCCTCGTTGTGGAAACTTCACGCAGATGCGCTGGTCGTGTTGCTCGACATCGCGAGCACCGCCACGGAAGAAGCCGCAGGCGTCGCTAAGATGGCAGAGAGCGCCGATGCACCATCGGCCAAAGCGATTCACGCCACCGTACAGAAACTTCGCGAACGCTCTGATCTAGCGGTAAAGGCGCTGGCGCACCCGGGTAGCTAGAAGCGATTCAGTTCTCCAATTCCATGTCTCAGTTTCCGGTTTCCGGTCCCTGATTCCCAGTGCCGGTTACGGAATAAGAGGTTGGCTCATCCAGAGTTTTCGGCGCGGGCAATTGCCGGGGCTTGACCCGGCGGACAGCCGAGGGCGCCTGTCCCCATAGGCGCTGATAGCTGACGGCTAATTGATATCGAACTGCTCCTGATGCAGCGCCGGGTCGCTCTTCACAATAATCGTCCGCTTGGTGAGTTCTTCCATCTCGTTCAGCAGGCGAGCATTGTTGCCCTTCAACTCTTTCGCCACATCCGGATTTACGCGCAGCATGACATCTTCGTGCTCCAGATGCTTGGCGATCTTGCGCATCTCGACGTAAATTTCGTTCACCACTGTCGTGAGTGATTTCACGTAGCCGGTGGACTGGCAATATGGACATGGAGCGCCGATGGTGCGTTCCAGAGACTGCTTCACCCGCTTACGGGTAATGGCTACCAGTCCGAAATCGTTGAACTGAAGAACTTTTGACGGCGCACGGTCATGGCGAAGTTCTTCTTCCAGGGCCTGCATTACGCGCTGGCGGTTGCGGCGCTCATCCATGTCGATGAAATCGATGATGATGATGCCGCCTAGGTCGCGCAGACGAATCTGCCGCACGATTTCCTTGATCGCGTCTACGTTCGTTTTAACGATTGTGTCTTCGAGGCGCGAGGTCTTGCCAACGTATTTGCCGGTGTTGATGTCGATGGCGACCAGCGCTTCGGTTTGGTTGATCACGATGTAGCCGCCGCTCTTCAGCCAGACCTTCGACTTGAGTGCTTTATTCATCTCCTCGGCGAGGCCGAACTGCTCGAACAGAGGCGTTTCTTTTGTGTAGAGTTTCACGCGCTTTACCAACCCCGGCTGGAAGCGATTGAAGAAACGCAGAATGCGTTCATATTCCGGTTCGGTATCGACCCAGATCACCGAGAAGTCTGAGGTGACTTGATCGCGAAGAACGCGCTCGACCACGTTGAGATCGTGATAGATCAGGGCTGGCGGCTTGGACGCCTCGGCGCGGGTCTTGATGTCGTTCCACAGGCCTTTCAGGAAACGAATGTCGGCGCGCAATTCTTCTTCGCTCGCGCTCTGCGCTGCGGTGCGGACGATGAAACCTCCGTGGCCGTTGTCGCGCTCGCTCATCACGATCCGCTTCAACCGCTGGCGTTCTTCATCAGAAGCGATCTTGCGCGAAACGCCGGTATGGTTCACGGTAGGCATGTAAACCAGGAAGCGTCCCGGCAGGGCGATGTGGCTGGTGATGCGCGCGCCCTTCTTGCCGATGGGTTCTTTGGCAATCTGCACCAGAATTTCCTGGCCTTCTTTCAGCAGATCGCTGATTTTTGGAATCTCATGCGACTCGCGGCGCGGGAATCGACGTCCACCTCCTCGCCGTCCGCCGCGTTGCCGATCAAAACCAGGCCGAGGACGCGGAGCCCGCTGGGTGTAACCGGCCGTTGCCGCGGGAGCACGAACCTCAGCGCGCGCATCCGCCGTGCCAGTTTCCCCGGCTTCAGCGGCGAGCAATGCCTCCGCCTGCGCTTGCGCTTCCTCCAGTTCCATTTCTTCGGAGTCTTCCTCGCTTTCCGCTGGAGCGCCTTCCGCGGCTGGCGCCACTCCAGCTTCGGCTAACGAAGACATGTGGATCTCATCCACCGTAGCGCGGACATCGGAAAACTCATTTCTGCTATCGGAACCTTGCTGGCCGGCGGCCCGCGTTTCCTCCTCAAATTCTTCGTAGCCCTCGTCGGACGATTGTTCATAGCGAACCGTGTCCGCTTCTTCTTCGTCGATGGTCTCTTCTTCCAGGGTTCCGGGCGATGCGAAAGCCACGACCTCACGAGCAGCTGTAGCGACCGCTTCCTCAGAAAGCTCAGGAATTACTCTTCCCTGGTCTTCTTCGTCCAAAGCCTCCTGTATCGCCTGGGGAATCACTGTTCCCTCGACGTCTCGCCGATGAAATTCGCGGTTCCAATCCACAGACCTTGATGCGGACTCTAGAGCTTTTTCGTGATGACGCTGCGCATCGTCGTGTTCTTCGCTGAACTGGGGTCGAGCCGTCGTTTCAGGTCTGGCAAAGATGGGTTCGTCATCCGGGAAAGTAGCAGCGACAGGAGCGGCGGGTTCGATGCGTGCTCCGGCAGCGTCCGCAACTTCTGGCGCTTCTCCCCGATCTTGTGATCGGTCTTCTCCTCGATCTTGCGGAACTCGCGCAGGTTGCGACGCGGGTGGCTGCGATAGTCCGCGGTACTTGGAAATCGATTCTCCGGGAAGGATGATCGGCTGGTAACCCGCGGGCGGCCCAAACTGCTGACTTCTGTTCGATTCCTGATGACGCGGAATTGCCGGAGGAGGAACACTTTCCACCACGGGCTCCGCTAGGCGAGGCTCAGTTCCTCGTTCGCGTCCATCGCCGCGAACGTCATTGCGAACATCTCCGCGTCCATCGCGACGTCCGCCACGGCGGCGGCGGCGTCCGCGCCAGCCTCCGCGCTCCGAGTTTCGACCTGAAGAGGCCTCTGGGCCGGCTGACGTTGCTAATGACGGCTGAGCGTTCCCATGTCCTTCTGCGCTATCGAATTCGGTGGCAGAGCCCTCGAACTCTTCCGCTGAAGCCGGAGCATCTCCTGCCGATTGTACGTCGGCAGATGCATCTTCGGTTAGCAATGGTTGCGGCCGCATATCCTGCACGCCGCGATTCGCGGGAACGACGTCAGTCACATCCTCATCGTGCTCTTCCAGTTCCATAAAGTCGGAAACGTAAAGGAATGCGTCGCGCTCCAGGCCAATGTCAACGAAGGCCGATTGCATGCCAGGAAGGACGCGGGTGACACGACCTTTGTAGATGGATCCGGCTAAGGTGTATTCATTTTCGCGCTCGAGGTAGACTTCCGCGAGCAGATCATCTTCCACCAGGCCCACCTTGGTTTCATGTGGGGTGGAAGAAACAAACAACTCTTTATTCATGGACACTCCGGTCCGCAGGCTCTTTAGAAAGCCCCGCGGGGTTCACCGGTGTGAGGCGAGAAAGGAAGCGGGAGAATTGAGCGTCGCGATGCTGGCCCCGGATAAGGGACGGCTAGGGCCCGGGAGGTTGCTCCCTGACCGAATCCGCTGCACAAGCTTGGGTATCTTCTGCACTATTCGCTTTCGTCTGCCGGGTTTGTGACCGCACTCTCAGACCGTTTCCAGTCGGGGGGCCGTTTCCCTGCCGGCAGCTTTTGTTGCTTCAATCCTGCCCGGCCTTCGATTGCTCGAATCGCCGGTGAAAATGCCCTCTTTACGCGAGGGCGATCGATATTTTTGGGGCTGCGCCTAAGGCGCAGCAACTGCTCTCTGCCGTATTGCCTTTAAACTTCCGCTGCAAACCGTCATGATCCCTTAGCTGGCTAACCTGATCCCAGGCTAAAATCCTTGGTTGACCCAGCCTTGCTTGACCCAGCTAATTCACAAATCGGCGCATACGAACATTCATTACCATCCCCAGCGCCAGGAACATGAACAGAACGGAAGACCCACCGTAACTCATCAGCGGCAAAGGTATTCCGGTGACCGGCATAAAACCGACCACCATGCCGACATTGACCAGGATATGGAAGCTAAGCACAGCCACCACACCCATCACCACAAACGTGCCAGCGCGGTCGGGCGCTGTTTGCGCGTTCTGCGTCAAACGCATCAGCACAATGAAGTATAACAGCAGAACCCCCAGCGCGCCCACGAATCCATGCTCCTCGGAAAATGCCGCGAAAATGAAGTCCGTTTGGGGAACGGGGAGAAAGGCACCGTGTGTTTGCGAGCCTTTCCCGCCCCATAACCCGCCCGAACCTACCGCAATGAGGGATTGCTCAACCTGGTACCCCGAGCCTTGAGGATCGTCCTCCGGGTGCTGGTAACTCGTAAGGCGCGCCTTCTGATAGGACTTCAGAACGTGAACTTGAGGAATGTAAAACACCGCTCCAATTGCTATCCCGGCAAGTAGCACGACCGTCAGCCCCTGCTTCCATTGCATTCCGCCCAGGAACACTCCCATGATGGCGATTGGAATATACGTAAGCGCCGTCCCGAGATCGGGTTGCTTCAATACCAGAAGCATGGGAATCACGACGATGGCTCCAGCTTTCATGAAATCTGGCCAGGAAAGTTCTCGGTTCCGCAGGTCGGCGAAAAACTTCGCCATCGCCAGGATGAGGATTAGTTTGACCCACTCGGAGGGTTGAAAGTGGTTGCCACCGGGCATCTTGATCCAACGCTTCGCGCCCAAATACTTCTGTCCAAAAACCAGCACGGCCATCAGCGAAGCCACCCCGGCAATGTAGAACCAATGGATTCTTTCCAGAAGTGCCTGATAATTCAACAGGCTGATCAGAAACATCGCTCCCACGCCGGCCGCGACCCAGTACATCTGCTTGATATGGGAGCCGGCAAACTTGGTGTGCATGGTGGCGCTGCGGATCTCCATCACACCCAGGCCGCAGATCATGAGCACAAAGACCAGCAGCAACCAGTCGAAATCGCGAAATGAAACGTAACGTGACATAAAAAGGCTTCTAGCTTTTAGCTCCTAGCTCTCGTGGAAACAGCTTCCTCAATTTTTTAATACATCCCCGGTGCGGCGGTTGCCAGTGTTGCTGGCCGCTTCGGCAACTCCAGAGAAAATCGGCCGCCCTCCAACTTGTCGCCGTCGGGCGCTGTCCAAAGGGCGCCGATGTCAACTTTGCCGTCGCCCTTCGGCTTGGCTGCTAGCTTGTTGGGTAAGCGGCGCTGCTTGTCGACATAAGCCTTGAGCACCTGGGTCGCGATGCGGGCCGCCAACTTGCCATGTTCGCCGCCTTGAAAAAGAACGCATATCACGATGTCCGGATTCCGCCGCGGGGTAAAGCCAACGAACCAGCCATTCTGTGCGAGATCTTCGCTATTCTTGAATTTGGCGCGCGTGGCCAACGAAACAATCTGCGCCGATCCAGTCTTGCCCGCGATATCAACTCCGGGAATATGCGCCGAGGGAGCCGTGCCTTCCGGCAGCAGAACCCGTGACATCGCATCCGTAATGTAAGTCCATCCATTAGGATCGATGGGGACGGTTTTCGTTTCCGTAACGTGGCTGGTCTCGACGTATCCGCTGGGTAGCTCTTGCGGATCGACCACGTGCGGGACCACCATGCGGCCATCCATCGAAATTGCGGAAATGGCGCGCAGCAACTGCACCGGCGTGATGGCAACCGCTCCTTGTCCGATGCCGACTGAGATGGTTTCTCCGGCAAACCACTTCTGTTTGAAATTGCGGATTTTCCACTCTTCCGAAGGCATTACTCCGCTCACTTCGTTGGGCAGGTCGATCCCAGTTTTCTGGCCTAACCCGAAGGCAGTGGCCCATTTGGCGATGCGCTCGATGCCCAGCTTTTCTGCCAGGGTGTAAAAGAATACGTCGCAAGACTGGTAGATGGCTTTTTCCAGATTTACCGGGCCGTGCCCGCTTTTCACCCAGCAGCCAAAGCGGCGTCCGTAAAACTCCGCGCCGCCGGTGCAGTTCACATGCAGATCCTGGGCGATGCCTTCCTGCCAGCCCGCAACCGACATGATGATTTTGAAAGTGGAACCCGGAGCCAGCTGCGCCTGAATCGCCTTGTTCAGCAGAGGCTTTTCGGGATCGGTGACCAGCTTGTTCCATTCATCGTGAGAGACGCGCACTGCAAAATCGTTGGGATCGAAAGTCGGGCGGCTCGCCATCGCCAGGATTTCTCCCGTATGCGGGTCCATGGCGACGATTGCGCCGTTCTTCCCTTCCAGCGCTTCCTCAGCGGCAATCTGCAGATCAATATCCACCGTGAGCTTCAACTGCTTTCCGGGGATCGCATCCGTTTCTCCCAGCAGCCCTACTTCGCGGCCGTGACTGTTCACTAGCTCCCGCCGCGCGCCATTCGTTCCCATCAAAGCATCGTTGTATTGCCGCTCAACGCCGGAGACTCCAACCACATCGCCGGGATTATAGAGTTCGAACTGCGGCTGGTTGAGCATGTCTTCCGTGACTTCGCCCACATAGCCGATCAGATGCGCCATAAATCCGTTGCGCGGATACAAGCGCCGATCGGCCCTAATCGTATCGAGTTCGGGCAGTTCGTTGCGATGGGCTTCGATGAAGGCCTGCTCATCCTGAGTAATGTCTTCCTTCAGAAAGATCGGCTGGTACTGAGGCATGGAGGCGAAGTGACGGATGCGGGTCCGCACTTCGTTCGCATCCAGATGCAAACCCTCCGCGATCAGATCGGCGTCAGCATTGAGGTCGCGCGAGGAATCGCGAAGGAGCAGCGCCGAGAACGACGGATAGTTGTCCACGATGATTCGCCCTTCGCGATCCAGAATTTTGCCGCGGGGCGCGAGAATCGGCACATTACGGATGTTGTTTTTTTGCGCCAGCGTCGCGTAGAGATTGGTCTGCATCACCTGCAGCCGCCACAATCCGTAGGCCAGCACAAGGAAAATTGCCAGGATCAGGTACTGTGCCGCCGTCAGGCGGATCGCCGATACTTTTTCATCGCGACCTAACATCAGAAAATCAGTTCCCAGTGGCCAGTTGCTAGTGGCTAGTCAATCCTTAGCCCGCGACCGGTCACAACTTCATAGAATTGAACGTAGAGGGGCTTCAGCTCATTGTAATGTGTCAGGATGCCGTAAGCATTACCGAGAGCGGTAACGGAAGTCACTGGCACCCACGCACTGACCACTGGCCACTGCCCCTCAAGTTCTCTGCTTGAACTTATCCAGCAGAAAATACAGTCCCACTCCCAGAAAGGCATTCGCCAGCCCGGCAAGGATTCCACGGCTCCAGCTCCAGTTCAGCGTCATGTTCACCATGCCGCGCGCCACGGTGAAATAAACGGCGGCGTGTACCAGGTAGAATCCCAGCGTAACCAGGAAGCGGGCGCCGGCATTTTCCACGTCCAGCTTGGCTCCGAGCGACGACGCGAAGTATCCCACCACAGTCTTGGCAATGCCGTAGATTCCAATTGGATAGGCACCGAGCATATCCTGTGCCAAGCCAATGGCCGCTCCGGTCAAAAGGCCTGAAATCGGATTGCGCCGCGCCATCGCGAAGAAAATGGTCACCAGCAGCGGCAAGTCGAAGATGGAAAAGAATGGAAACCGCCGAGGCACAAATGCCTGCAGAAATAATGCCAGCAATGGGACGCCCACCGTTACCGGAATACTGAACCGATAGACCTCAATCTGCTCGCCCGAAGTGTAAGTAATGGGCACGCTAGTGGGGATCGTCTGCGGTTGCAGGGGGCGGTGCAGCAGGTTTGGATACGGGTGCTTTAGGCCGCGCGGCTGTGGTCGATAAAGTCGAGGCCGCCGGATCTGGGGAGGCTGCCTCTCGAGATGTGGTATTCGGCGCCGCTTCGTCGGTAACCGACTGCGGCACGGCTTTCTTCCGAACCTCGCCAGCTTGATTGCTGCTCGCGGGGGTTGCGGTGGGCACTGGCACTTTGTGCACAGCGTTCGGAGTGCCCGCACTTGCGTTGGTGGTGGGCACACTCACCGCCCCGGCGCCCGGCGCGCCGATCACTGCCGTTGTCGCCGCGCGCGGCACGGATTTGGGTTTCACTGGGCCCTCAGGCAGACTCGCCGGCTTTGCAGCCGCGCTCACCGCTGGTCCAGGCGCGACCGGAGGCTTGTCCGGCACCGAGGGCAAACGTTGCGCCAAAATGTCGGCGGCGCGCACGTGCGTTCCGCTCTCGACCACCGCATCTTCTTCCTGCTTTTGCGTGACCACCAGCACTTCTTCCAGACGGCTCAAATCGGCCGCAGGTTTCACCTGGATATTCAGAAACATTTCGTGACCGGGACTGACCTTGCTCACTGTGCCGACCGGCAGTCCCTTGGGAAAGATGCGATCGCCACCGCTACTCAAAACAATGTCACCGGGCGCGACTTTTTCGTCGCTCATCACCCGTTGCAGAACTACTTCGCCATCCGGCGTTCCCTTCAACACGCCCTGCAAGCGCGACTTCTCCAGCATCGCGCCGACGCCACTGGTCTGATCGTTGATCAGCAATACCTGGGAAACGCTGGGAAATACTTCCAGCACCTTGCCCACGATGCCATTCGCGGTAATTACTGCAAAATCCCGCTTGATGCCGTCGTTCGTGCCTTTATCGATATAAATGATTCGCGAAAGATCGCTGCCGCCGGATCCGACGACTTGCGCGGGTACGGTGTTTGCGACAAACTGCTCGCGAAAGCCCAGCAACTGCTGCAAGCGGTGTGCCTGGTCGGCGTCTTCGTTTAGCCGCACTTGCTCCAGACGCATTTGCTCGATCTGCTGTTTGAGCTGGCGGTTTTCCGCGCGCACTCCACGCAGATAAAAATAGTTATGCCAGAGGTTAGTGCTGCTGTTCTGCGCCCAGACCAGCACACGCTCGAATGGAGTAATCGTATCGACCGCCCAGATGCGGATCAGGCGCGCATGCTCGGTATCACCGGTGCGTTTGACTTGCACCGCAAGTCCCAGCACCTGGAGAAACAGAACACCTACCAGGATGGTTAGATTGCGGTAACGGCCAAGTACGGATTCCATAAGACAGTTGCTAGTACCGAGTACCTAGTACTCAGCAAGTGCGGCGGTTTTGCTTTTCTCGGTACTCGGGTACTGGGTACCAAGTCCTGCTTTATTCGATTGAAATTTTCCGCAGCAGCTTAAAGTCGCTGAGCATCTTGCCCGTACCCAGCACCACGCTGCACAGTGGATCGTCGGCGATGGAAACGGGCAGTCCGGTTTCTTCCCGAATGCGCTTATCCAGATTCTTCAGCAACGCGCCGCCGCCCGTCAGCACAATACCGCGATCGCTGATGTCGGCCGAGAGTTCTGGCGGCGTCCGCTCCAGAGCCACGCGAATCGCATTCATAATCGTCGACACGCATTCGCTGAGGGCTTCGCGAATTTCGCCATCATCCACCGTAATGGTTTTTGGCACGCCTTCGATCAGGTTACGCCCTTTAATCTCCATGGTCATCGGCTTGTCGAGTTGATGAGCCGACCCGATTTCCATCTTGATCTGTTCGCCGGTGCGCTCGCCAATCAGTAAATTATATTTCCGTTTCAGATAGTTCATGATGGCTTCGTCCATCTGATTTCCCGCCATCCGCACCGAACGCGAATACACAATGCCGCTCAAAGAGATCACCGCGATGTCGGTCGTACCACCGCCGATGTCGACGACCATGTTGCCGCTAGGCTCGGTAATCGGCAGCCCAGCTCCGATTGCCGCTACCATGGCTTGCTCCACCAGATGCACTTCACTCGCCTTGGCGCGATAGGCTGAATCCATGACAGCGCGCTTTTCCACCTGCGTGATTTCCGAAGGAACTCCAATCACAATGCGCGGATGCACCAGCATCTTCCGGTTGTGGGCCTTCTGAATGAAATAGTTCAACATCTTCTCGGTGACTTTGAAGTCGGCGATGACACCATCTTTCATCGGCTTGATGGCGACGATGTTTCCCGGCGTCCGGCCCAGCATCTCCTTCGCTTCCTTGCCGACGGCTTCCACTTCGCCGGTGTTCTTGTTGATGGCGACAATGGAAGGCTCGTTGACGACGATGCCCTTGCCGCGCGCGTACACCAAGGTGTTGGCAGTTCCCAGGTCGATCGCAAGATCGCTGGAGAACAGGCTGAATAACGACCTGAGGTTGTGGGAACGTGATGAATGAAAGCCGTTGCTTGACATGACGAAGTCTTCTCTCGCTTTTGCCGATTCGAACCGCTTGATTTTTCCGGGCGAACCCGGTTTTCCCAATCTCTTACGCGCGCTTCCTGGCGTTTTTACTGAATAATAATTTTCTTCTGCTGCGTATTTACTCCGCCCTGCGAGGTCTGCGCCGTTACTGTAATCACGGCTTCGCCGGTCGCCAGTGGCGGGGTAAAATAATGAAAGGTGCCATCCGTAGTAACCATCGGTACTTCCCGCCCATTCACCATCACTCGGGCCCCTACCAACGTCTTGCCGGTAACTTCAATCACGTGCCCGTGCTGAATGAATGGATCCAATTCCAAGTCGATCGCTTCCGACTGTTTTCCCTTGGGAATAATCGTGAAGCGATTTTTCTCGCTCTCTACCGACTCTTTTCCGGACGCTTCGTACGACTGTACCATCCAGTAGTACGCACCCTCGCCCAGACTTGTAACCGTAACGTCTGCAGTGTTTACTCTTTTGTCTACCAGTGTAGAAGAAAAGTAGGGATTTCTCGATATACGAAGGCGGTAACCCGCGGCATTCGCCATCGGAGTCCAGGAGAACTCCACATCCTTGGTTGTCTCACCCGAAGTAAAGATGGGCGCCATGTTGGCGGGAGAGATTGGAGTGGGTGGTCCAGTGCCCTTCGCCTTTTCCATGTGCGGCGAAGCTGCCTGGAAACTCACCTTCTCCCAATTTGCCAATTGCACCGTTTCGCCGTTGCGGGTGACTTCGCCGACGCCCTTCTTCATCAAAATCTCGTGCTGATCCAGTTTGGGATCGTTGTGCACCTGCGCGGTCGATTCGGGCGAGAGCGATGCGGTTGCACCATCCACGATCACCTGCGATTTCGAACCTTGAGAATAAGTCGCCGTGGAAAGATCTACGGTTCCTGTGCTCACGGCGACGGCCACGTTGGTTTGCTGTTGATCGTTGGCCGAATTTTCTTCAATCACGATCAGCGAATCTTGTCTCACGGTGTAGCTGGTGCCGTCATTGAACACCACCTTCGCCATGCCTTCGGAAGCGGTCTGGACCACATCGCCCTTATCCAGCGGCACGTTGTAATCCGCTGCCAGCCAACTGCTGCTGCTACCTTTTTTCACGCGTACCGTGCCATCGAGCGCCGTGAAGTGGGCTTGCTGTGCCGTGGAAACGCCGCTCCCTGCAGCCGGGGCCATCCCCGCTACCCGCTCCAGGATTTTATTGGCTGCATCATCTGCCGCCTTGATGCCATTTTCCGTAAATTGCGGGAAGGTGAATCGCATCGCCAGCAGCAACAGGATTACCCCGGCCAGGACCATCATGGCCACACTGCGGTAGGTGACCGTGGTCCATGCAATGTGAATACCCGGTTTGCGAGTCGACGAAGACACGTGGACGAAAAACCTGTTTAAGCCTTTTGAATATGCGGTAGTTCAAACGTTACCACAAGCCTGTTAACCCCAAGAACAGGTAATCAACCAGGAACATTACCTTCGTTTGGTACGAGCTCTCGCTGCGCCATTAGCCCTTTCGGCATCTTCCATTTCGCGAGCGTACGTCGAACGTTTTCCGAGTTCGAAGAGAGGTCATTCTTCGGTGAGTCCCTGACAGACCTATGGCCTTCACGATTCTTTTACACTCGTGGCTGGCGTTTCCCCAGCCGTGTCTTCTTGCCGCCGGGACCTTCGGTCATTTCTGGCGTCGGGTGGTAGTCACAAATTGACGAATGCTCTCCGCGAAACTCTTTCCAACGATTCGCCTGAACGCAAGTGGCAGACCGACACAACAATCGACGCCCGTTGTGTGGCGCTGCGATTTTCTTGCATCCCTTGACATCGCAACACCTGGTCATCAACAATTCATCTGCGCTTCATTAATTCAGCTCTGAAATCATCGGACTAATCGTTCCATCCGTTCCGAAAGCTTCCTCGATGAGGTTATTCATGTTACTAGCAGCTCGCGTAGCCATCTTCTTCTGCCTTCCGTTAGTACTCGCGGCGGTCCTCTCCGCACAGAAAATTACCGTTTCTCAGCCCACAATCTGGGCCAGCAAGCCGGACGTAACTGCTTTCGAAAAAATCGAAACTGACCGCCTCGCCGCTGGCCAGCGCTCTATCGACAATCTGCTCGCTGCCAAAGGCCCGCGCACCCTCGAGAACACGCTGGCCCCGCTTGATGAGGCTTTTCATCAAATCAATTCCACTGCGTATTTTGCCGGACTTATGGAACAGGTCCATCCCGACGCGACTTTCCGCGACCACGCCACGGCTATGCTCACGAAAGCCAGCGCTGCGCAGACCGCCATCGCACTCAATCACGATGTTTACAATGCCCTCGCGGCGCTTGATCTTTCCCAAGTTGATTCGGCTACCCGTCACTACGTGACTCGCCAACTTCTCGAATTTCGTCTCGCCGGTGTCGACAAAGACGACGCTACGCGAGCTCGTCTAAAAAAATTAAACGATCAGGCGACCGAAGAGCAGTCCATGTTCGATCGCAATATTTCCGATGGACAAAAAACCATCGAAGCTGATCCTTCTGAACTGGATGGTCTGCCGCAGGATTACATCGATCGCCACAAACCCGGAGCAGATGGAAAGATACGCCTCACCACCGATTATCCTGACGCGCTTCCCGTCTTCAGTTTCGCCAAAAGCGATTCTCTGCGCCGCCGCATGGCCCTCGCCTTCAATACTCGCGCTTACCCGAAAAATCTGGAAGTCCTCACCAGCCTGATGAAGACTCGTTACGAAATTGCCACGCTCCTCGGCTATCCCTCGTGGGCCGACTACAACGCTGCCGACAAGATGATAGCCAAAGGCAAAAATATTGCTGACTTCATTCAGCAGGTGAACGACGCGTCCCGCGCCTTGTCCGAGCGCGAGTTTCAAATGTTGCTCGCGGAAAAACAGAAGACCGATCCCGGCGCAAAAGAGATATGGGACTACGAACGCGGCTACCTTTCCGAATTAGTTCGCCGCACCAAGTACAATTTCGACTCTCAGTCCGTGCGTCCGTACTTCCCGTTCATGGAAGTGAAACAAGGCATTCTCGATACCGCGGCTGATCTGTTCCACGTCAGCTTTCAGCAGGAACACGATGTGCCTTCGTGGGATCCGGCAGTAGAAACATGGATCGTCATCGACAGTGGGAAGCCGATCGGCCGATTTTATCTCGATATGCACCCGCGTCCCGGCAAGTTTAGCCACGCCGAAATGGCTCCGGTGCTCGACGGCATTCGCGGCAAGCAATTGCCGGAAGCCATCCTGGTTTGCAACTTCCCCGCACCCACCGCCACTGATCCCGGCCTGATGGATTATGGCGATGTGCAAACTTTCTTTCACGAATTCGGTCATCTCATGCACCACATCCTGGGAGGCCAGCAGGCATGGGCCGGGATCAGTGGCATTACCATGGAGTCCGATTTCGTCGAAGCTCCGTCGCAAATGCTCGAGGAATGGATCAGTAGCCCGCAAGTGCTGGCCAAGTTCGCGCGCCACTACAAAACCGGCGAACCGATTCCCGCCGAGCTCGTCGTGCGCATGAATCGAGCGTCCGCTTTCGGACGCGGCGGCTGGGTGGGGCGGCAGAATTCTTACAGCGCCCTTTCTTACGACATCTACAAAACCAAGCCGGAAAATGTCGATCTTGACAAGGTGACTCTGGACGACGCCAGCCGCTACACTTTATTCACTCCGTTGCCGGACACGCATCAATGGGCTTCCTTCGGCCATCTCGGCGGCTACTCGTCGGCCTATTACACATATCTCTGGGACAAGGTGATTGCCGAAGATTTCTTCCTGCAATTCGACCATAACAACTTGTTAGCCGGTGACGCGCCGATGCGTTATCGCCGCGTGGTCCTCGAACCCGGCGGATCGATGTCAGCGAATGATCTGGTCAAGAATTTCCTGGGGCGCCCGCAAAATATTACCGCCCTGCAACACTGGATGGCAGAAGAATTCGATACCAGAACTGGAGGCACGAAAGCCGCGGGACAGTAATTGCTTTCGCCGCTTATGTTAATTTTCCGTTAAATTCGCCTAGCTTAATTGACCGCCGAACGAAACGCCATTAGTCTGCAAGCCATGACTGCGGCAGAGTTAACCTCGGCAGACTTGGATCAATTGCGTCTCGCCTACAAACAGGCAACTGACACGTGGGTTGACGCGATTCGCGCTGAAGAAGCCTTAGCGACTGTCGACCATTCCATGATCGCGATGGAAAAATGGGACGGTGCGCATTTCCGCGAAGAAGACGCACATGCGAAAGCTACCCAATCCCGCGACGCCTATAAAGATGCCCTCCGCGCCGTGAACTACGGCATATAGCCTCGCGTACCTGCGGTATCAGAAACGTTGAATTTGATCGCAGGCGCAACTCAAGCACCCTGAAGCGAGGCAGAGGCTTAGTAGCGATCTCGAATAAACTCGCCGATCGAAGCGTAAGCCTTCGTCAGCGTCTCTACATCCGGCAGGAAGACGATGCGGAAATGCTGCGTCCCAGCTTTTTGACCGAAACCGGAACCGTGCACCACCATCACATGCTTTTGGCGAATGAGTTCCTTGACAAAGACTTCGTCACTCTCGGGAATGTCGATGCGCGGGAAGGCATAGAAGGCACCACGAGGCGTAACACAGCTTACGCGCGGCGTGGTCTCGCACCACTTCTGGGTCAGATCGCGTCGAGAGTGCAGCTTGGCTCGCACGTTGACCAGATGATCCTGCGGACCTTCAAGCGCCGGCTTAATGGCATATTGCTCGGGATGATTCGCGCACAACCGCGCCCGCAGCAGACGATGAATGCCTTCGGTATAAGGTTTCAGCGCCACAGCATCGCCGGAAACGACGCCCCAGCCAATTCGCCAGCCTGGAACCAGATAATTCTTCGACATCCCACCGAACGTGATACAAGGCACGTCGGGCGCGACCGAAGCAAACGCAATGTGCGGCGTATCTTCGAGAATTAATTTATCGTAGATCTCATCCGAGAAGACGACCAGGTTATTTCTGCGTGCGATCTCGGCGATACGCTCCAGCATTTGCTGCGAGCAAAGCGAGCCCGTAGGATTATTGGGATTAATGAGAACAATCGCACGCGTACGCGGCGTCAGCTTGCGTTCGATGTCGGCCAGTTCCGGCTGCCACGCGTCTTCTTCATTCAGGTCGTAGGCATTGAGCGGAATTCCAAGCTTGCACAACACCGCCGAATACAGCGGGTAGTCAGGCTTCGGCGTCAGAATATCCTCGCCCGGATTCACCAGCGCAGAGATGCAAAGATCAACCGTCTCACTTACACCCGATGTGACGAAGACATCGCGAACGGTGGTGATGCCCTTGCGCGCGGCCTCGCCGCGAATCGCATCGAGCGCCTCCGGAACGCCCGGAGACGGAGCGTAGCCGTTCTTTCCCTCCCGCATCGCCTTATAGGCGGCTTCAATGATGTGAGGTGGAGTTTGGAAATCGAAGTTCAGCGGGTCGCCGACATTGAGTGGGAGAACTTTATGTCCCTGCTGGGTGACTTCGTCGGCCACGCAGGCGAGGTCGCGGATCGCGTAGCGAACGTTGTCGAGACGGGCGGCAGCGGTGACTTCGCGGACTTGAGTGGTCGGCATCGGGCTAGGACCAGATCTTAAACACAGGGGTCACAGAGGATCACGGGTAATTCTAACCGATTGCCATACCCTGTGTTCCCAGTGTCCTCTGTGTTAAAGGCTCTTACTCTCCGCGATCGATCTGGGCTCTCTGTAGAGTATCGGAATAATCGACGTACACCGACTTCCACTCCGTATAGAAATCAATCGCGCCAATGCCTCCTTCGCGATGGCCGTTGCCAGTGGCTTTCGTGCCGCCGAAAGGCAAGTGCACTTCCGCACCGATCGTGGGCGCGTTGATGTAGGTGATGCCGGCGTCGAAGTCGCGAATGGCGGCGAAGGCTTTATTCACATCCCTGGTGTAGAGAGACGAAGAAAGTCCGTACTCGATGCCGTTGGCGATTTCGATGGCGTCTTCCAGGTCATCGCAAGGAATAATCGACACGACCGGGCCGAAGATTTCTTCCTGCGCAATGCGCATAGTGGGGTCGACATCGGAGAAAACCGTCGGCTCCATGAACCAGCCATATTGATAATCGCCTTTGTCGAGACGATTGCCGCCGCACATCAGCTTCGCGCCTTCATTCTTGCCGATCTCGACATAGCTGAGATCAGTTTGAAGCTGTTTTTCGTTGATAGCTGGTCCCATCTCCGTGGTCTCATCGAGGCCGTTGCCAACTTTAAGTTTCTTGGCACGCGCGACATAGCGCTCGATGAATTCGCGGTAGACGCCCTTCTGCACAATGATGCGGCTGGTCGCGGTGCAACGCTGGCCAGTAGTTCCGAAACCGCCCCAGAGGCCGCCTTCGATGGCGAGATCGAGATTCGCGTCGTCGAGCACGACCATAGGATTCTTGCCACCGAGTTCGAGCGAACAGTGCTTGAAACTCTTGGCTGCGATGCCGCCAATGATGCGGCCCACGGCGGAAGATCCGGTGAGCGAAATGGCGCGCACATCAGGATGCTCGGCCAGTGGCGTGCCCACGTCGGGACCGAATCCGGCGACGATGTTGATCACGCCTTTTGGCAGGCCAGCGTCGGTGAGAGCGCGGACAAGATTGAATGTGGAGAGCGGAGTATCCTGCGCAGGCTTGATGACGCAGGTATTACCGCAAACGATGGCGGGCAACAGCTTCCACGAAGAGATCGCCATGGGAAAATTCCATGGAGTGATCATGCCGCATACGCCGATGGGCTGCCGTACGGCCATGGCAAATTTGTTGGGTAGCTCCGAGGGAACGGTAGGGCCGAACATACGGCGGCCTTCCCCGGCGTTGTAGTAGGCCGCGTCGATGGCTTCCTGCACGTCGCCGCGAGTTTCGTTCAGCACCTTGCCCATTTCGCGGGTCATCTCGCGTGCGTAGTCTTCTTTGCGTTCGATGAGAATCTCAGCGGCGCGAAAAACAATCTCGGCGCGGCGCGGCGCGGGCACGAGTCGCCACTTGGCAAAGGCACGTTTGGCCGCGTCGACGGCCGCGTCAACATCTGCCTTCGCCGACTTCTGGAAAATGCCGACTACATCGCGCGTATCGGCGGGATTGCGATTTTCGAAAGTCTCGCCGGTCGAGGATTCGACCCACTCGCCGTCGATGAAATTCTTCAGGACCTTGGTGGGAGTTTGGCCAAGCGTGGCCGGGGATGCCAGAGTGTCAGTTGCCATAATTGCTCCTTATGAATGCTCATTATTGATGCTACAGAAGGGATGGAAGGTGCGGCAAGGGATGGGCGCTGCTCCTGGATAACCTTCGCACGCATTGTATGACTATAGTATAATGACCATGATCGAAAAGGTGTTTTCTCCATGAGAAAAATGGCGGCAGGCGAATTCAAGGTCCATTGCCTGGCGGTCATGGATGAAGTTCAGTCCAAGCGTGAAGCTGTGTTGATCACAAAGCGTGGCAAGCCGGTGGCGAAGCTGGTCCCTGTGGGCGAGGACAAAGGTAAGGACGAAATTTTCGGCTTTATGTCCGGTAAGGTCAAGATTGTTGGCGACATTGTTTCTCCTGCATTTAGCCCCGAAGACTGGGGTGACCTTTATTGATTCTGCTCGATACGCACGTGGTGATCTGGCTCGCGGATGACGTGACTCGAATCTCGAAGAAGGCAGAAGCTGCCATCGTGCGAGCGCGCCAGGACGGAGATGGTCTCGCTATCTCCGCAGTCACTCTTCTCGAGTTGGCCATGCTCTCCAGTAAGGGCCGCATCCAACTGAAGGTGAGCCTGGAATCATTCATGAGCAACGTCGAGGCGCGCTTTCTGGTTCTGCCGATTACCGGCCGCATCTGCGTTCAAGCTTTTGATCTGCCCACGAATTATCCAAAAGATCCAGTGGATCGAATCATTGGAGCAACGGGCATGGTGGAAGGACTTTCATTGGTCACGGCCGATCGCGCAATTCGAAATGCGCGGGTGCTGACTACTGTTTGGTGAGGGATCGACGTCTTCCGAGTTCTACGGTGGCTAGACCAAAACCAAGATCCCTCGCTACTCTCGGGATGTCAGGCGTGGATGCAACGCTTTCTCTTTCTTCACGAATCTGCTTAAATCAAATCAAGCGCGACCCCGCCGGGCCGCCCGTGTTTCTACAACCGTGGTCGATATTCACTCTCACATTCTTCCGGAAGTAGACGATGGATCGAAGTCGTGGGAGATGTCCGTCGCCATGTGCCGGATGGCTGCGGCGGACGGCATCACGCACCAGGTCGCGACTCCACATGCCAACGACCGCTATCACTATGATCGGGCTTATCTGCAGGGAGTGGTCGCGCATTTGCAGCAGCTCGTGGGCAACGCGCTTACCGTGAGTCTGGGCTGCGACTTCCATCTTTCCTACGACAATTTGCAGGACGTGCTGGCGAACCCGGAGCGTTATGCCATCGAAGGCACGCATTACATGCTGGTGGAGCTGAGCAACTACAGCGTGCCGCAGCAGACAACGGATTGCTTCATGCAGCTTGGCGACCGTGGCATTACCGCAGTGATCACGCATCCCGAACGCAATCCAATTCTGCGCGAAAGTCCGCAGCGCGTGGTGGAGTGGGCGGAACAGGGTTGCGTGATCCAGATGACGGGTTCGGCACTTACGGGATTTTGGGGGGAAAGAGTGCGGCGCGCGGCACACTGGTTGTTAGAGCACAATGCGGTTCACGTGCTAGCCACCGATGCGCACGACACCGAGAAGCGAATTCCGATTCTTTCCACGGCTCGTGAAGCGGCGGCCGAAATCTGTGGCGAGGAAGTTGCCGATGCGCTGGTGCAGGCTAATCCGCAGGCCATCATTCAGTCACGGCCTCTGCCTTATTTTCCCAAGCCGGTTACCAGTGGGTATCGGAAATCTTCCGGCGATTAGAACAGGAACCGGCAACAACAATGCAAAAGGCAGTGGGCGAGGGCGCCCGCTCTACACGGAGCTACTGCGGGCCTTGTGCGTCGTGATCCGAAGTGGCGGGAGTTGATTCTGAGGATGCGGCTGGGGTTGGACTCAGGCGCGGTCCCGGATCTGCACCATGCGAGACTGGGCTCTGGGATGTCGAACTAACCGGAGCGGCTGCGTGCGAAATATTTGGCGCCGTGGTCATGGCGCTTTCGGGATTCAGCAGATGATCGTTGCTCGGGCCTAGCCCGAGGCTGATGAGCGCGCGCGAGTCTGGAACTTCCTTCGACTGCCATCCGTGGTCTGCCTGATAGCGGCGCATAGCATCTTCGCTGGCCTGGTTCCATGTTCCCGTGGGCTGGCCGGTCATGTAATGCTCGCGGATCAAAGCTTCCTGAATGGCCTGCGCCCGTTCGGAATCAATTTTCTGCTGGCCGCGCGGCTTTCGCTTGCTGCTCTTCCGCGAACTCGCGTACTTCACCCTACCTTTGTGAGCGCCGGACGTTGTGCTCGATTTCGAACGCTTGACCGCCGTGGAATGTGCTCTTGCCGGAGAAGATGTTTTCTTTTTGGAAGCCGCAGCCTCGGGAGGCGCAGTTGGTTTGGTTGAAGACGTTTGAGCCGCAGAGTCCTGCGCAAGCCCTCTGGCAGGCAACAAACAAACGCAAATCGCCGCCAGAGCGCAAATAGCGCCCAAGAATCCCTTCACGGTTTTCGCGCGATGCTTTGGCTCCAACGGCAAACCTCAAGTTTCCGCCAAAGTTGGCCCGAGCCTAAATTAACGGCCAAGCGGAACTGGCATTGACATCATCCTCTATCGGATGACGCAATGCCAGTTCCCGATGGCTGATTCCAGGTTACGGAAGTGTTCCAGGTACGAAGATGGTTCCGTCCTGCCGCGATGAACCGCGGGGGCGAACCAGGAATACCACATCTTGGCCGCTCTTCAAGCTGGCCTCCACTCTGGCGAAATCTTCTTCGCTGTTGACCGGCTGCTTATTGACCTCCAGAATGACGTCGCCACGGCCCAGATTAATGTCGTCGGCGAATGACCCTGGCTTCACATCCCGCACTATCACGCCTTTGCCTGCCGGTATATCAAGTTTCTCAGCAATCTCCGGTGTGAGTCTCTGCACGCTAATGCCAAACTTGTCCTGCTTAGGTGTGCTCTCGTCGTTACCACCCTCATCTTCGTTCAGCCGCGCAGCGAACAGCTTTGCCCGGTCCGCAATGGTAACGCTGGTATCCTGCTGTTTGCCGTTACGCACGAAACCGAGTTCCACTTTCGACCCCGGCTTGCGCGAGGCGATGTCGGCTACCAACTCGGAGCCTTTTGTGACCTTCTTGCTGTCGACCGTGGTAATGGTGTCGCCCACCTTCAGGCCAGCCTGATCAGCAGGGCTGCCTGGGACCACGCTGGAGATCGTGACGCCGGTGCCATTTCCGTAAACCCGCGTGATGGCCGGGTTCTCGACGGCGTCAAACATGATGCCGATGGAACCGCGAGCGACCCGGTGCTCCGGTCCGATAAGCTGGTTGTAAACCTGCACCACCGTGTTCGATGGGAGCGAGAATCCCACGCCCGCGTAAGCATTGGTTTCGCTCAAAATAGCGGTGTTGATGCCGATTACTTCGCCATCCAGATTGACCAGAGGTCCGCCTGAATTTCCCGGATTGATCGCAGCATCCGTCTGAATGAAGGTTTGAAACTGGCGGCCAGGCACGATATCTCGACCCTTAGCGGAGACAATGCCAGCGGTCACAGTTCCCACTTGTCCGAATGGACTGCCGATGGCCAGCACCCAGTCGCCGACTTCCATGCTGTCGGAGTTCCCCATCTTAGCCGCAGGTACTGCGCGAGACAAATCGATCTTAATCACGGCCAGATCGGTCTCCTGATCTTCGCCGATCACCTTGGCGTCATGCTGTACACCGGGAGGATCGTCCTGCAAGCGAACGCGAATCCGGTCCGCCTTCTCGACCACATGGCGGTTAGTAACGATGTAGCCTTTGGAATCGACGATCACGCCGGAGCCCAGCGAACGCTCGCGAATTGCCGCGTCACCGTTGGGTCCGTTGGGGCCACCCTGGCCTCCGAAGAAGCGATTGAAGAAGTCATCCATGCCACCGTTACCGCCGCCGCCATTGTCGTCGTCGTCCGGACTCTGGTCGCCGCGACGGCGATGTGGATTCTTGATCGTCGACTCGGTATTGATGTTTACGACGGCCGGTCCCAACTGCTTGGCGATCTGGGAAAACTCACCGGATAGCTGCTTGGGAGATGGAACGGTCAACGGAGTAGCGTCGGAAGACGAGGATTTCTGCCCTTCCTTGCCCTTCACGCCGTAAGAGACTACTGAGCCAATTAAAATACCCAACGCCAGTGTCGTGACGATGCTGAACGAATAAATCCAGCGATGAGTTTTCAAACGCAGCCAAAATGCCCGCGAATCCATATCCCTGCTTCCTCCGAGGACGATAAACTGTTCAATTATACCTGTTTGCGATATTGCAAATTTAAAAAGGGGATTAAGGTCCACGCGCGGATCTCGCCCTCGCGATCGCGCGTTCGCATCCGACATTGATTAGACGCAAGAGTGCGGCATTCCGTACGTAAAGATTTATTTCGCCTGGTAAACAGTTTTTCCTCCGACCACGGTACGGAGCACTCTGGTCGTTAAGATTTTCTCTGGCGAAGACGCGGTCACGTCGCGATCAAGCACCACCAGGTCTGCCAGCATCCCGGGCGTAAGCTTGCCCTTTTCTTTCTCTTCGAATTCCGCGAAGGCCGAACCGGTTGTATAAGCGGCGATGGCCTGATCCATTGTCAGCCTCTGCGCCGGGAAGAATTCTTGTTTGCCATCTTCGCTCTTGCGCGTGACCGCTGCGTATAGTCCGCGAAATGGCGTGACTGGTTCGACAGGATAATCCGTGCCGAAAGCCAGCGGCACGCCCTTATTCAAGAACGCCGCCCACGCATAGGCCGTGGCGGCACGCTTCGGCCCCAACCGATCCTGAGCCCAGCGCATATCGGTGAGCACATGGCTGGGCTGCATCGAAGCAATCACTTTCAATTCTTTGAACCGCGCGATTTGTGCGGGCGTGGTGACCTGGGCATGCTCTACGCGCAGGCGAAAATCGTCTCCGCCGTTGAGCGCTTTCACTTTCTGCTCGCGCGCTGCTTTCTCGGCTTCGGCGAAGGCATCGAGAGCCATCTGGACGCCTTTGTCGCCAATCGCATGGAAGCCGAGTTGGAACCCCGCCAGTACGCGCTCCTTGGACATTTCGTTGAGTTTCGCGGGCCCGTAGCGCGGCAGGCCGGAAGTTTTCGGATCATCCGTGTAAGGCTCCAGCAAGGCTGCCGTGTGGCCGCCCAGAGAGCCATCCATAAAACCCTTCAGCATTCCGGTATGCAACATCAGATCTGCCTGAGGATGCGAATCGCGCTTCTTTTGCAATTCCTCAATGGACTCGTCGAAGGGTAGCCATTCGGAAATGCGCGCCGTGAGTATGCCTTCTTTTTCCAGGTCCTCGTAGATCTGAAAATTTTCCCAGGCCGGCGAATAATCCTGCGCGGAAGTGATGCCGTGCTCGGCCAGGTCGGCGAGCGCGACTTCAATTCCCTGCCGGCGCTCTTCGCGCGTTGGCTGTGGAATCACTGCCCGTACCGCCTGCTGCGCGGTATCTCGTAAAATGCCGGTCGGCTGGCCGTTGGCATCACGATCAATCTGGCCCCCTTCGGGATCACGGCTGGCGATCGTGACATTTGCCAGCTGCAGCGCCCGCGTGTTTGCTACAGCTAAATGACCGTCAACCCGATCCAGCAATATCGGATGCCCGCCGGAAATTTCATCCAGGTCCCAGCGGCTGGGTAGAGTCTTGACCGGCCACATAGTCTCGTCCCATCCGCCGCCTAGAATCCATACTCCCGGTTTGGCCGTCTCCACTTT
>JBAVQD010000143.1:0-2618 GCA_049693675.1 Candidatus Sulfotelmatobacter sp.
GCATGGTCGGGATGGCGCATCTGGACTGCTGCGCCGTCACGCGAACGCAAGCACGCGCTTCGTCTGTGGATCTCGCAGCTCAGCGCCAATGCCAAGTGGTCGAAACTTTTTTTCGGCGAACATCGCCTAGGCTCGCGCTGGCAGACGCCATTGCCCTGGAGGGAATGATCTTCTCTTACATCAAGGCCGCTCGAAAAGTTGATCGCGCAGCGGCCAACGCGTTTATTCCTTATGCGGCATGGGTTGCATTCGCTGCCGTGCTCAACGCCGAAATTCTCAGGCTCAATCCGCGCCGGGTTTGAGCGTCCCTGCCGTCCGCAGGGGTGGGTTCTGTGGTGAAATGTTCAGGTGCAACTGAAGCAAGCTCTCATGGACGCAGTCCTGCGTCTCACGGCTAACACTGTTCCATCCCCTCGGATGAATGCTGAAATTCTTCTGATGTTCACGCTCGCCTGCGACCGCGCTCATCTGTACGCGCATCCAGAACAAAAGTTGACAGCTGAGGAAGCGGCTCGCTATGACGCGGCGCTGGCGCAGCGCATCCGCGGCGTGCCCGCCCAGTACATCACCGGTCACCAGGAATTCTGGGGACTGGATTTTATTGTCACTGGGGCAGTCCTAATCCCTCGACCTGAGACCGAGCACGTCATCGAGGCAGTTCTGGAACTGGCCGCTGAGCATAGCCGCGCATCAGTTCCCGCTGTCCGCATCGCTGACATCGGCACCGGATCCGGCTGCATCGCGGTCGCGATTGCGCACGAACTGACGCACTCCGAAGTTTACGCTACTGATATTTCTCCCGCGGCTCTAGAAATCGCGGGCATTAACGCTGTGCGGCATCAACTCCTGGAGCGGGTTCATCTCCGCGAGACGGATCTACTTTCGGGATTCGATGAGAACTTCTTCGACTTCATTGTTTCGAATCCGCCTTACGTCGGCGAGTCAGAAGAAGAGACAGTTCAATTGGAAGTGCGGAAATTCGAGCCACGGAATGCGGTCTTCGCCGGTCCGACGGGGCTAGAGATCATCGCCCGGCTGATCCCACAAGCCCGCCTGGCGTTGCGTCCAGACGGCTGGCTGGTGATGGAAATCAGCGGAACCATCGTAGACGGAGTGAAGAATCTTTTGCAGGAGTGGCAGGATTTGCGAGTTATCCACGATCTGCAAGGAATTGCAAGAGTCATTGCCGCACAAAGAGCGGCGTAGCAAACGAAGCTGGAATCCGTACTCCGCACGCCGCGCTGCACTCCTTTGATTTATCCTGTGCTCTACTCTTAGCGTAATTAGCTATCAATGACCCGGCCTAAACCACTGTGGAAAGCGGACAATCAAAAAGATCGTCTATCCGAACTCACGGCGCAGTCCGACGATTCCGCGAAGGATCACGCTTTGCGCCGCGATGTGCGGTCGCTCGGCGCCTTACTCGGCCGCGTGCTGGTGGAGCAAGCAGGCCCAGAACTTTTCAATACGGTCGAAGAACTGCGCAAGCTCATGATTCGGCACCGCGAGCGCGTAGCGCATAGTCCTGCCGCGGCTTCGCATGGGGAATTGATGGCCAGCGCGCAGGCGATGATTTCGAAAATGGATACGGAGCGCGCCCACCAGGTGACGAAGGCATTCGCTATTTATTTTGAGCTGGCAAATCTGGCGGAGACCAACCATCGCAAGCGGCGCCGCCGAGCCCGCCAATTGGATCGCCAATCCGCGCCATTACCTGGATCGTTTCATGGAACTGTGATGCGCATGAAGCGAGCTGGAATCTCCGCCGATGCAGCTCTGGCGGCACTTCGCCAAGTCACGGTGACTCCTGTATTCACTGCGCATCCCACAGAAGTGGCGCGGCAGACAGTCCTGCTCAAGCGCCGCCGCATCGCCGAACAACTGGAGCGGCTGGATCGACTTCCCCTGACTGTGGGCGAAGCTCTGCGTTGCGAACTGATAATCCATGCCGAGATTACTGCTCTCTGGCAGACCGACGAAGTTCGACAGACCAAGCCCACCGTCGATGATGAGATCCGCATGGGGTTACGCTATTTTCGACTTTCGCTGTTTGAAACGCTGCCCCGCATTTATAGCGAGGTGGCGGAATCGATTCGCGAAGAGTATGGAGCCGTTGTTGAAGCGGCCGACTTGCCGAACCTGATCAGTTTCGGTTCGTGGATCGGCGGCGATCGCGATGGCAATCCGCTGGTCAAGTCCGGATGCGTGAAGGATGCGTTGGAAACGGCGCGGACGGTGATTCTCCGCGAATACATTCGCGGCGTCGAATTCCTGAGCGACTGCCTGAGTTCGTCTTCGCGGCAGGCCGCGGCCTCGGCGGAGATTCTTACCAGTTTGGCGCATTATGAGCGATCGATGCCCGGCACAACCATGTTGTGGGGCCCACGCAATACAGTCGAGCATTACCGGCGCTTTCTCTCTTTTGTGGTTTACCGGTTGCAGCGCAGCCGTGAGGGCCCGGGCACTCGGGGCTCGTATGAGGATGCGGCGGAGTTTGAATCTGATCTACTGATGTTGCGAAACAGCCTGTTATCGAATCGTGGGCAGCGGCTGGCGGAAGCCTTCGTCGATCCAGTGCTGCGTCAAATCCGGACCTTCGGCTTTCATCTGCAGGTTCT
>JBAVQD010000144.1:0-8903 GCA_049693675.1 Candidatus Sulfotelmatobacter sp.
TGCCGGATACGTGCGCCAGCACCTGGTGTTTGTTCTCCAACTCCACCTTGAACATGGCATTCGGCAGAGGTTCCAGAACCACTGCCATCACTTCAATCGCGTCTTCTTTACTCATTCGCTCCTTGAAATCAGCTCTTAAGCTTCTAGCCTTGCTCTCGGCTCAAAGCCAAGAGCAAAAAGCTAAAAGCCCTATCTCGTCAAAATCACCGGCCCGTCTTTCGTCACGGCCACGCAATGCTCGAAGTGTGCGCTAAAACTGCCGTCGGCAGTAACCGCAGTCCACTTGTCGCCCAGCACGCGTGTCTCCGGCTTGCCAAAATTTACCATCGGCTCAATCGCAATCACCATGCCCTCGCGCAACTTCGCGCCGTGGCCGCGCGCTCCGTAGTTCGGTACCTGCGGTTCTTCGTGCAAGTGCGTGCCAATGCCATGTCCTACAAATTCGCGGACTACGCTGAAGCCCGCGGCTTCCACATGCTCCTGCACCGCCGCTCCCACATCGCCCACCGAGTTGCCGATGCGCGCCTGCTCGATTCCGCGATACAACGATTCCTCGGTCACTTTCAACAGCTTCTGCAACTCCGGCTTCACCGTTTCGCTGACCGGCACCGTGATCGCGGCGTCGCCATAGTAACCGTCCAGCACGACTCCGCAATCGATCGAAACGATGTCACCTTCCTTAAGCTCCCGCTTTTCCGACGGGATGCCATGCACAATCTCTTCATTTACCGACGTGCACAACACGCAAGGATAATCGTAATAACCCTTGAATGCCGGCTTGGCGCCCAGTTCACCGATCTTTTTCTCCGCGGCACGCTCCAGATCCATCGTGGTGATGCCGGGCTTCACCAGCGTGCGCACATGGTCGAGCACCTGGCGGACGATGCGGCCACTCTGCCGCATCCGTTCAATTTCCGCCGCTGATTTGCAAACAATCGCCATGCTTTATCGAGAAAACGCTACGCGTGATGATCTTCAATAATCCTGAATATTTGCTCCGTTACTTCGTCCATCGGACGATCGCCGTCGATCGAAATCAGCCGGCCAGTCCGCTGATAATAATCCGCTACCGGACGAGTCTGCTCCTGATAGGCCGCCAAACGGGGCTGAATCACTTCCAACCGGTCGTCATTGCGGGTCACCAGCTTCGATCCATCCAGGTCGCAAACTTCATCGACCAGAGCTGGCTGAAAGTGGACGTTATAAATCCGCCCACAGGTGGGACAAGAACGGCGTCCAGTAATCCGGAGCAACAACTGATTATAATCCACGTCGAGGCGGATCACAATCGGCCAGGCCCGGGTGGCACGCGAGTTGTCAAAGAGCTTGTCGTCGAGCAGTGCATCCAGCCATCCGGCTTGGGCTGCAGTGCGGGGAAAGCCGTCGAGAATATAACCCCGCTTGCAATCCGGCTCCCTCAACCGCAGCCGAACCATCTCACATACGAGATCGTCGGAAACGAGTTCTCCTCGCTCCATCACGGCCTTGGCCGCCAGCCCGAGGCCTGTCCCTTGGGCTACGTTGCACCGCAGCAGATCGCCAGTCGAGATCTGCGGAATCAGGTACTTCTCCATGATTCGCTTGGACTGGGTGCCCTTACCGGCACCCGGCGGACCAAGCAATACTATGGGACCGATATCGCGTGAGGTTTCCTGCTCCATCGAGTTGGCCAAAGCCTCCCGAACAGTGTTCAGCAACCCCACAACTCGGTAGAGCCGTTGCTTGCAACAGCTCGCCGTCCTGCATAGCCCGCCCGGTCGCCCCTACGACCAGTTGCGGCGGCCGCGAATGCGTCCGCTGCGCGGGGTGAATCCATCGTAATGGCGCATGATCAACTGCGCCTCGATCTGCGTAACCGTATCCATCGCCACGCCTACGACAATCAGCAGCGATGTTCCGCCAAAGTAAAAATTCACACCTAGCCCGTTCGTTACCCACACCGGAAGCCGCTCAAACAACGAACCGCCCAACCAGAACGGCAAATGGTTCAGGTGGATACCGGTAATCATCCACTCGGGAATGAACGAAATAATAATCAGATAGAGCGCGCCCACCAGCGTGATGCGGGTCAGGACTTCGTTAATGTAATCCGCCGTGCGCTTGCCCGGACGTATGCCCGGAATGAAGCCGCCATATTTCCGCATATTGTCGGCAACTTCACTGGGATTGAAAACGATCGACACATAAAAGTACGCGAAGAAAATGATGCCCACCGCATACAACACGGTATAGAGCGGCTCGCCCCATCCCAGCATGCGCATCAAGTCGCCAATGTACCGGCTGTTGCGCAGGCCGTAGCCGACAGTCTGCGGCAAAGTCAAAATCGAAGAGGCAAAAATCACCGGCATCACGCCGCCCGCATTTACGCGCAGCGGAAGATGCGTGGACTGCCCTCCCATCACTTTCCGTCCTACCACGCGCTTGGCATACTGCACCGGGAGCCGTCGTTCGCAGCGTTCCACGTAAACGATGAAGGCCACAACGATAATCATGAAAACAACCAGCCCCACCATCAACACTGGCGTGATCGCTCCCCAGGTTCCGTTCCTCGCCTTTTCCCAAAGATCTTCCACGCCCCGCGGCAGTCCCACCACAATGCCGGCAAAAATCAGCAGCGACATGCCGTTGCCGATTCCCCGGTCGGTGATCTGCTCGCCCAGCCACATGACGAATGCGCTGCCGGTGGTTAAGGTCAGCATCGTCATCAGAATGAAGGCGGGGCCGGGATGAAGCACGAAGTCGCCAGCCTTCTCCAGGCCGATGGCGATGCCGAACGATTGCACTGCGCTCAGGATGACCGTGATATAGCGCGTCCATTGCGTAATTTTCTTCCGTCCAAGCTCGCCCTCTTTTTGCAGCTTGGCCAGCGGCTCATACACCACGGTCAAAAGCTGCAGGATGATCGATGCCGTGATGTACGGCATGATGCCAAGGGCAAACAGCGTGAGACGGCGAAGATTGCCGCCGGAAAACAGATCGACGAACCCGAGCAGCGATCCTGCGTTCTGATTGAAATACTGTTCCAGCTTGAGGAAGTTCACGCCCGGCGTGGGAAGATGCCCGCCCAACCGGTAGATCGCGAGCATGGCCAGCGTGAAAAGGACCCGCTTGCGCAGATCGGGGATACGAAAAATGTTCGCCAGCTTTTCAAACATTACTGCAAGACCTCAACCTTGCCGCCCGCCTTGGTTATTTTTTCCTGCGCCGATTTCGAAAACTTGTGCGCGTGTACGGTGAGCGCGATCGTCAGTTCGCCATCGCCGAGAATCTTAACCGGAAGCTTCTGCTTGATCACGCCCGCCTTGCGCAGCACCTCGGGCGTAATCGGCGACGCATGGAATTCCTCTCCCAGCTCCAGCAGCCGCTCCAGGCTCACGATATTGAATTCTTTACGGAAAATATTTGTGAAGCCGCGCTTGGGCATGCGGCGATGCAGCGGCATCTGGCCGCCTTCGAAGCCGCGGATCAGGCGCATACCGGTGCGCGAGCGCTGGCCCTTGTGTCCGCGAGTGGACGTCTTACCCATGCCGGAGCCCATACCGCGGCCCACGCGCTTGCGTTTTTCCGACGCCTTCTTCGGTGCTCGAATGTTCGATAAATTCATGATTCGCCGCCTAATCCTGCAAAATCTCAACCAGATGCGGAATCTTCGCCACCATGCCGCGAATCGCCGCATTGTCCGGACGCTCGATCACCTGATTCAACCGGGTGAATCCCAGTCCCTTCACCACCAGTTTATGCTTCACCGGCGTGCAAATGGCGGAGCGCACCCACTTCAGGTGAATCTTTCCGCTAACCGCCTTGGGTTTCTTCGTCGTCATCGTAACCTCAGTGGCCAGTGATCGGTGATCGGTGGCCAGTTAAATTTCGTTTCCCAGAAACTGATCACTGGCCACCAGCCACTGACCGCTGCCCCTAAATCTCCTGCATCGACTTGCCGCGCATGGCCGCAACGCTCTCACGGCTCTTTAAAGCACGCAGTGCGGCAAAGGTCGCCTTGATCACGTTATGCGGGTTGGTGGTACCAATCGACTTGGTCAACACATTCTGAATGCCCACCGAAGTCATTACCGCGCGCACCGCACCCCCGGCAATCACACCCGTGCCTTCCGGAGCCGGCTTCAGCAAGACTTTGCCCGCGCCGTAGCGTCCCAGCACCAGGTGCGGAATGCTGGTCTGCGTCAAGTTCACCTTGATCAGATTCTTCTTCGCCGACTCAATCGCCTTGCGAATCGCCTGCGGCACTTCCTTCGCTTTGCCCGCGCCATGACCTACCACTGCCGCCGACGGGTCTCCCACCACTACCAGTGCAGCAAAGGACAGGTTTTTGCCGCCCTTCACCACTTTGGTGACACGGTTGATGGCCACCACCTGGTCTTTCAACTGAAACGAATTCGGATCGAGCTTCTTAATTACTGTTGGCATTCTCTAACCTGATTTCGTAATTTTGTAATTTAGTAACTTAGTAATTGAAAATCGACCGCTCATCTTTTCAAATCACAAAATTACCAGATTACTCAATTGCCCAATTCCCCTAGAACTGCAATCCCGCTTCGCGCGCCGCATCGGCCAGCGCCTTCACGCGCCCGTGATAGATGTAGCCGCCGCGGTCAAACACAACCTTGGTGACGCCTTTGGCCTTGGCGCGTTCGGCAATGGTCTTGCCCACGGTCTTCGCCGCCGCCACATTGCCGCCGGTTTTGCGGTCCGCTTTTTTACCCTCGGCCGAACTCGCCGAAACCACCGTGGCGCCGTGCAGGTCGTCAATGACCTGCACATAAATGTGGTTCAGCGAACGGTACACATTCAATCGCGGACGCTCCGCCGTGCCCTGCATCTTCTTGCGGATTCTGTCGTGTACGTGCCCGCGCTTCTGATTTTTCGAAATTCTCGTCAGCATAGTCTTCGTCCTTCCAGAGATCCTTCGCTTCGCTCAGAGCCTGCCCTGAGCTTGCCGAAGGGATAGCGGCAGCGGACTCCCGCTTCGCTTGTTCTTAGCCTGCCCTGAGCAACTGAGCAAAGCGAAGGGGTCGAACGGGCCCGCTAAGCGCCGCTACTTGGCTCCGGTCTTACCAACCTTCTTCTTCAATCTTTCGCCGGCATAACGCACGCCCTTATTCTTGTAAGGATCCGGCGGACGCAGCGACCGCATTTCCGCGGCCACCTGGCCTACCTGTTGCCGGTCGATTCCGGTGAGCGCAATCCTGGTCTGCTTGGGATCAACTGTCGCATCCACGCCCGTGGGCAGGGGATATTCAATGGGATGAGAGTAGCCAAGGCTGAACACGATCATCCCTTTACCCTTCATCTCGGCGCGATAGCCGATGCCAACGATTTCCAGTTCGCGCGTCCAGCCCTTGGTCACGCCTTCGACGGCATTGTTTACCAAAGCCCGGGCCAGCCCGTGCACCGCGGCCTGCGAATCATTCTCGCGAACCGCCACGAGGTGTCCATCTTTCTGCTCGACCTTGATGCCGGAAGGAAGAGCCGTATCCAGCTTGCCCTTCGGACCCTGCACCAGTACAGTATTGCCTTCAATCTTGACCGTCACCCCTTTAGGGATCGGGATCGGCTTTTTTCCAATTCGTGACATAAGATCAGCTCTTCGCTTCTAGCTCCTGGCTTCCATTCGACTAAATCTGCGCCTTTAGCTAATAGCCGGAAGCTAATAGCTAGAAGCTGCCCTACCAAATCTCGCACAACAATTCGCCGCCTACGCCTTCTTTGCGCGCCTGGCGCCCGGTCATCACTCCGCGTGGCGTGGTGAGAATGTTGATCCCCATACCGCCCAGCACGCGCGGAATCTCGCTGCGCCGCACGTAAACCCGGCAGCCCGGACGCGATACACGCTCCGCCTTGGAAATCGCCGCTTCATTGTGCGCGCCGTATTTCAAATAAATCCGGATGACCTTGTGACCTTCCTCCTCCGTCGGCTTGAAGTTAGAGACGTAGCCCTCTTCTTTTAAAATGCGGGCAATCTCGAGCTTCAGCCGCGAGGCTGGAATGTCCACCTTCTGGTGCCGCGCCTGCAGCGCATTGCGCACCCTCGTCAGCATATCTGCGACCGGATCGGTCAACCTCATCGTTTGCTTCTCCTCTAGCCACCCGTTCGCTCCGCGTTCCGCGGAGAACCTGCAGCGGCTTGCCTACTTCACTTCTTACTGCTTTGTCATCCTGAGCGAGACGCTCTTTGTCTCGCGAAAGCCTGCCCTGAGCGAAGTCGAAGGGGATCTCTGACGCCACGGAATCAGCGTGTCACCCTACCACGACGACTTCGAAACCCCCGGAATCTCTCCACGCAGCGCCAGTCCGCGGAAACACAGCCGGCACACGCCAAACTTCCGCAGGTAAGCGCGCGGCCGTCCGCATAGCTTGCAGCGGTTGTGCCGGCGGCTGGAGAACTTTGGCGTCTTCTCTTTCTTGTCGCGCGCCAGCTCAAACTTCTTTTCGATCTTCGCGTCTTTCACTCGCTTTGCTGTAGTCATGAAATCCTTAAAAGAACTCAGTTGTTAAACTCAAAAGCTTTCACGCTCGGAACGGCATACCCAGATGCTTCAGCAGGCTTCGTGCCTGGTTGTCGTTCGCCGCTGTAGTAACGATGGTGACGTTCATGCCCTTTAATTTGTCGACCTTCTCGTAGGAAATCTCCGGGAAGATCAACTGATCGTGCAAGCCGAGCGTGTAATTGCCGCGGCCGTCGAACGACTTCGTAGACACTCCCTTGAAGTCACGCACTCGCGGCAGAACAATATTCAGCAGCCGGTCGAGAAATTCGTACATGCGGTCGCCGCGCAGCGTCACCATGGTTCCGATGGCCTGCCCCTCGCGCACCTTGAACGCGGCAATCGACTTCTTGGCCTTGGTCACGATCGGTTTCTGGCCGGTGATCTGACCCAGTTCATTCACCGCCGGATCAAGAATCTTCGAATTCTGCGTCGCCTCGCCCATGCCCATATTGACCACAATCTTGTTCAATCGTGGAACCGCCATCGAATTCTTCAGCTCCAGTTCTTTCAACAGCGCCGGCGCAACTTCCTTCTCGAACTTTGAGCGCAGCCGTGGCCGCTCCTTGGCGCTGTGCTGCGCCTGCGCCGGAGCCTTCTGATCCTGCGACGAATCTCTCGAACCCTTCTTATCTTTTTCTTTTGCCATGATCTTTTTCAACTTCCTCCCACGGTTTCGGAGTGGTTACCGGTTCGTGAGAATTATTTCTTACTCGTCAGATCCCTCGCTTCGCTCGGGATGTCGCCGCAAGGCTCAGACGCCTCGCAAACGGAGTCACTTATCCAGCGTCGTCCCGCACTTCTTGCATACCCGGACCTTACGATCGCCGCGTACTTCGTGCCCAATCCGCACCGGCCCACAGGTCGGACAAACCAGTTGCACATTGGACAACGCAATCCGACTCTCCTGTTCAGCAATGCCGCCTGCAATATTGCGCTGCGGATTCGGCCGCACGTGCTTTTTCACCATCATCACGTGCTCCACCAGCAGCTTGTTATCGTTGGGAAATACGCGCAGCACGCGCCCTTCCTTGCCCTTGTCGCGGCCGGTGATAACTTTCACGTTATCGTTGCGGCGGATGTCGACTCGCTTCTGTAGTGTGCTTACGGTTCGCATTCCAGTTCTCAATTCCTAATCTTGTTTCTCGGTACCAGGTACTGTGTACTAGATACTCGGTACTAGATCACTTCCGGCGCCAGCGAAACAATCTTCAAAAACCGCTTGTCTCTCAACTCGCGCGCCACCGGACCGAACACACGCGTTCCCACCGGCTCACCCGCATCGTTGATCAGCACCGCGGCATTCTGGTCGAAGCGGATGTAAGTGCCATCCCGCCGCCGATGCTCTTTGCGGGTGCGCACAATCACCGCCTTCACCACTTTGCCCTTCTGCACTTGCCCATCGGGAGCCGCTTCCTTCACCGCCGCCGTGATTATGTCCCCGAGACCGGCGTTCAACCCGGTGGAACCGCCGAGCGGCAGAATCATCTGCAGCTTGCGGGCGCCGGAGTTGTCAGCGACCTCCAGCATGCTTCTCATCATCACAGCCATGATCGATCTCCCTCAATCTTGTCATTCCGAACCGGGCGCCAAGCCCGGTGAGGAACCTGCTTTTGCAGTCGCGTCCAATTCGCTTTTACTTAACGTCGTGCTCCAGCGCGATCTCCGGCACCAGCGCGGTCTTGCGCACAATATCCTTCAACTTCCAGCGCTTCAACTTCGAGAGCGGACGCGTCTCCTCGATCCGCACCACGTCGCCCACATGCGCTTCGTTCTTCTCGTCGTGCGCGTAGAACTTCTTGTTGCGCGCGACGACGCGCCCGTAGAACGGATGCGCCTTCTTGCGCGTCACCTTGACGACAATCGTTTTCTGCATGCGGTTGGCGACCACTTCTCCCACCACTTCCTTGCGCCGGCCCTGCACCTGCTCGCCCTTCGGCGTAGCTTTCCCTGTTGCGGTTTCCGCCATTATCGTTTCTCCGTTGCGGCAGTGCGCGTACGCTCGCCCTGGATCGTCTTCACCCGCGCGATGTCTTTGCGCAGTCCCCGAATCTTTTTCAGACTCTCGGTCTGTCCCATGTTCAGCTGAAATTTCAGCTTGAACAACTGATCCGCGAGATCGCGCCCCTGGTGCTGCAACTCGTCGTCGGTTAAGTTTCTGACTTTATCTGCCTTCATAAAATTCCCTTTGGCTGACGGCTTTTCTCAGTGCGCGGTATCGCGCTTGACGAAGGTGGTACGCAGCGGCAGCTTGTGTGAAGCCAACCGCATTGCCTCGGTCGCGTCCACCACGGTCACGCCTTCCATCTCAAACAAAATCTTTCCCGGCCGCACCACAGCAACCCAGTGATCGGGCGCTCCCTTGCCTTTACCCATACGGGTTTCAGCTGGCTTCTTGGT
>JBAVQD010000145.1:0-55684 GCA_049693675.1 Candidatus Sulfotelmatobacter sp.
GTCTCTTCTTCCGCCACGATGAAAATCGGTGGGCCGCCGGTCGAAATGGAAACAGCGTTCGCCAGGGTCTCTTGCGCTCCTTGAGAAGCGGCACACGCTTGCAAGGCCGACATCGAAGGGAAATGGATCTCTGCAATCCTATGGAAGGGTGCGAGGCCACCTTGCGCCGAACTTAACACCTTCGTCGCCACGATCTTGGTCTTACCTGCGAGCTTAGCAACAGCCATCGGAACGTGTTGCCCAAGATAGAGCCGCTCAAACTGCTCGAGATCGGTCGGAATAGGGTAGATAACTACAAGCTTTGCCGTCGACATACTGCCCCCTTAGTTTGTTATTAATGTTTGTTATTAATGCTGGAATCTCGCTTAAAATCGGGAATGATCTTCTACTCAACAATCGTTGATTAACGGCTAGCGACCTCGCTCTACGGTCCGTTGCAGATGTGATCTTATGACCGAGAACTGAGCTAAGCTTCCGCGACCTCGCAAAACCAAGTCGATTTCGACAGCTTCCTGACGATCTCGGCAAAGTCCGCGGACTCCACAGCGTAAGTAAGTAGTCCGTTTGTATCCTCGAATGGTGAGGACTCGGTTTCGACCCTCGGGTACTCCATCACCGTTGCTTTACGAATTGAAGACATGTTGCCAAACTCCTGACAGTGACTCTATGGTCGACCAGCACCAGGCGCAACCATGGCCGATGCCACTGTTGCGCCTGGCGTAGCTGGAGCGACCTGGTTGCGTACCCAGGGTACTTACTGGCTGCCATCCGGCGATGCTGATGGAGTCGCCGCCGACTGATCGCCAAATGCCAGCGCGTACTTCTTGCCGGCGAAGTCGATTTGGGTCAGAGACTGGCTGCCATCATTGTTGGTGCGCGACTCGATCGCGTTGCTATGACCGGCTTGATTCAGGTCGACCAACTGAGCCGGCACGGTCGCCACCAGCTTCCCGTGCGACAGGATCATTAGTTCAACGTTAGAACCTGTTCCGTCCCAGGTAAGCTTGTACTGCCCCGGCGCCAGTTGATGTCCACTGACGGTTAGAGGGACAAACACTTCGAGGGGACCCTTGTTGACATTGTTTGCTGCGAATGCGCTGGTAGCCACAAGCAAAGCCAGCCCAGGCAGCAGATTCTTGCACACGGATGATAGCTTCATATCTTTAATTTCCTTATTCTTTCCCGAAAACGTCAGGAATCGTCAATACACCTTGTTAAGAAGGCAAATACTTCAAGATTTGAGTCTGCCATACAGATGAGGCGCAGTGAGAAAAGTTACGTAATGGTTTCGCTCAAGCGATTAACAGCTCCCCAACGCTGCGCCCAAAGGTAACCATGAAGCACACCTGAACAACTTGAGAAAGGATTCACATCGCGCCGCGCGCCTGTAACTTTCCTTCTGAAGATGTCATCAAGAGGCCGAGGGACAGAAATACCAGCTAAGCGGATCATGAAGGGCGGAGATGGATAGTTTCACAGACACAGCGGAACACGCGGCTGCTTCAGAAGCTGTCCGGGTCCCAAATGGTGTTGGGTCCTTGGCTCGTAATTTGCAGGTTGCCGCTTGAATAGCAATCAGATGCAGTCGTCGACCACGACGGAACCGCAGCCGCTCACAGAAGCGGAGATGATCTCTCGCATTGTCGCAGGTGAACGGGAACTGTTCTATGCATTGATAAAATCTTGCGAGCGGGCAGTCTTCTTGACCGCGTTCTCGGTACTGAAGAGCGAGGCGGATGCTGAAGAGGTTGTGCAAGAATCTGCCCTTAAGGCGTACAAGGCTCTGGGCAGCTTCCGTGGAGAATCGAAGTTCAGTACTTGGCTGGTTAAAATCACGTTGAACGAAGCGCGAATGCGGCTGCGCCGCTCCCGTGTGAAGTCTGAGGTTTCGCTCCAAGAGTTTATGGATGATGGTGACAGTGACTACACGCCGGCAGTGCTGACTGACTGGCGGGAGATTCCTTCAGAGGCTCTTGACCGGAAGGAACTGCGGGAAGTTCTGCAGCGAGCGCTAGACGAGCTGCCGGAAAAGTACCGGGAGGTGTTGATCTCCCGTGACGTCCGGGAGCTGAATATTGAGGAGACCGCCCATTTGCTTGGCATCAGCGAGGGGATGGTCAAGACAAGGCTATTCCGGGCGCGTCTGATGATGCAGAAAATGCTGGCTCCTGAGTTGCGAATGCAAGGCTGGAAGGGCAAGAAAGGCTGATTATGGTTCTAAATTGCAAACATGTGTGGCGCGAAATCTCCAATTACATCGACGGAGATCTCGATCCCTCTGTGCTTGCCAGCATGGAAAAACATCTGGCCCACTGTCGCCATTGCGCGGCTATTCTTGACTCCACTCGCAATATCGTCTACCTGATCGCCGATGAGCGCACCTTTGCGCTGCCCAGCGGTTTCAGTGAGCGGTTGCATGCAAGGCTTGAGAGCGAACTTGAGATGTCGGGGCCGGGGCCAGCTAGCAGATAACGCTTTCTAGAGTTCGTGGTGAAACATCGGATGCGCGAGAAGTTCGCCTGCGATCAGCAGCAGGGTGAGGATGGATGCAGCGAGCTGGATCCGTTTCTCCCAGCGTTCTTTTCGAGTAAGAGGACGCATTCGCCAACGAGCAGCCGGGTTCCTACGCATGCGTTCTGCATTCCAAAAAAGGAAAAGGTTGACTAGGGCACCCGCCCCGGCGAGGGCCAGCATGGGAAGCCGGAACCTGTTGGCGTGGAAGCCGGTCGCTGGTCCTGCTGCGGTGGCGATTGCTACGGTGGAGAGCCCGAGCGCAGTGCTTATCCCGCTGACAAATACCGCCATAGCACAGATGCCTTGGATTATTGCCAGACCGAGCGACCCCACGGTAATAAATCGCTGCGTCTTCCAGAAGCGGAAAGATGGTTTCTTGGTGATAGGACGCTGTTCAAGCTCTTGAGTCTCGGTCCCTTCCACAGTTTGGCCCTCCAGGAAGAAAAAAAAGGAAAATGTTACCAGTGTGATGCGCGGCCTCGACACGAAGTTACATGAAGGCCGGATGGGACTTCGTCACCTTGAGCCGGGCTGGTCCTCGAGACTACCGTATCTATTGGAAATCTGGCCTGTCGAACATGCTGGAAGTCCGATCCATTGATTCCATCCGTTCGATCCCGGCGGGCGACAACTTAGTCCCACCGCAATTCGTCCGCCCTCTGCCGGGCTAACGAATCCTGATATGTCAGCTCCAGCCCCAAGCCACAGACCCAAGCCGAGCGAAATATGGGGGTTCCATTATGCTTGCGCATCGCCTTTGTTCGTATTGGCGAGCTAAACTCAATCACCTCACTACGTCGCACAGGAGATACCCGCTCCACGTTTCTCCGGAAGCTGTTCGGTATGTAGAACTCGATTATCTTTGCCACAATGTCAGCTCCAGCCTCAGCCCAACCGATCAAAACCGAGCGAAGTATGGGGCTTTTTCTGTATGCACCTCACCTTTGTCCGCTCTGCAGCTCAGGCCCGGCTGAACCTGTTTGGAGGGCAGTCGGCTCCCCTGCAACACCCAGGCAGCGCGGGCTCTACCCATTCCGGCCAAGATCAGCGACAGCATTGCATTGCGACGGTCTTTCCCTGAACTCATCGGGTTCGATGTTCGCTGGTGGTCATAAGTTACGTCGGTGGCGATTGGTCAAGAACCATTTTGCCGAGGGGGTATCCGTTTTAAGGCCCATTCGAACCCGCGTTGTCTCATTCGCCAGTATTGCTGGGTGAGATTGCGCCGGAAATCGAAGTGAGGTTGTCCCTTTTATTTCCCTCTTGCTGGCGTGTACGTAACTTTCTTGACCGCCCCTACATCGTATGGCCAGCCAGCGACATTCACGCTGATCGGGGCAACCGGCCAGAGACTTCCTCGAAATTGGGTAAGGCTCGCGGTGGCAGTTCACTTACTCTCCTCAATTAGAAGGCGGGAAGAGGTGTGAGCTTCTCCTGAAATCGAGTGTTGCGGCACACGATTCACAAATCAACTCGTAAAAGGAGCGATCAATATGAGTACTTCAATGAAGGCTTTGTTGGCAGGCGCTGCGCTGGCCGGCTTGATGACAGGTGCAAGTGCAACGCTTAACGCACAAACGTTAGGCCAGAACAACGCCGGAGTCAAAGCGGTGAGCATGAAAGATGATGGCGGCTCAAACGCAAAGGAAAAGCACGCTTGCAAGGGCCAAAACTCCTGCAAAGGTAAGGGTGGTTGTAAGTCCAGCGACAACGGTTGCAAGGGCAAGAACTCCTGCAAAGGCAAGGGTGGTTGCGCAACCGATGGATCCAAACCGCCGGCCGATAACTAACGCACCTCAACCCCAATGGGTCGGGGTTGAACTCCCGACCCGCTTTTTTCCTTTTAGAAAGATACAGATATGCCAGCAAATTCTTTCAATGGATTCACAGATTTCGGAGTTGGGATAGGTCTTCGCGTGCCTCATTACCAGCATATTCTCTCCGAAAAGCCGGTTGTGGATTGGTTCGAGATCATCTCCGAGAACTACATGATCGATGGTGGGCGACCCCTGCATGTTCTGGATCAGATTCTTGAGCGCTACCGGGTGGTCCAGCATGGTGTCTCCATGTACTTTGGCTCCCATGAGCCACCCAATCGCGAACATTTGAAGAGACTAAAGACCCTGGTCAAGCGCACCAAGACACCTTGGCTCACTGACCACCTTTGCTGGGGTAGTGTCGATGGCACTTACACCCATGATCTGCTGCCCATGCCCTATACGTTCGAGGCTGCCCGCCTCACCGCACAGAAAATTCGTGAAGTGCGGGACTTTCTTGAGATCCCGATTGCGGTCGAGAACGTAAGCAGTTATGCCGAATTCCACGTTTCGGAGATGACGGAGTGGGAGTTTCTCACCGAAGTGGTGGAATTGGCGGATTGTGGCATTCTCCTGGACGTCAATAACATCTATGTCTCTTCCAGAAACCACAGTTTCAATCCCCTTGATTACGTAAATGGTGTTCCGGCAGAGCGGGTCGCGCAGATCCATATTGCGGGCCATTCCAAATTCGAAAAGTACATTCTGGACACGCACGACCACCCGGTGATCGACCCTGTCTGGAAACTCTATGCCCGGGCCATCGAACGCGCAGGGCGTACCGCAACGCTCCTCGAGTGGGACGACAGCATTCCATCCTTTGAAGAGGTTCACAACGAAGCGCTGAAGGCGAATCAGTTCGTCGCAGAAATGGCAGTGCAATTATGAACCTGCTTGAAATCCAACAGCGAATGCTAGACGCGGTCATGCAACCCCTTACTAATGACGAGCAGATGCAGCCGCGTGCTCGGGACGGCAGGTCAATGCACGAGGTGGCTGCAGAGTTCGTCAAGCCAAATGATCGCTTGAGCTCGTTTGAGCGCCTGGAAATCTACAATCGCCAATATTGGTTTCGCGTACTCGCGGCTTTGGAGGAGGATTTTCGGGGCCTTCGGGCGATCATCGGTCCGCAACGATTTGAGGCATTGTCCAAAGCTTATCTTATCGACTGTCCTTCTGAGTCATTTACTCTACGAAATCTTGGCTCTCGGTTGGAGTGGTGGTTACGAAGCCATCCCGAACACATCCAACCGCGCGCAGCCCTGGCGCTGGATATGGTTCGCTTGGAGTGGGCTGAAATTGAAGCTTTCGACGGTGCAGCGGAGCCCGTCTTGATCCCTGGCGAAATGCCAGCCCCAGACGCGGACCCGCGATTCCGATTGCAGCCCTACATTCAACTGCTTAGCCTGCGCTACCCCGTAGATGATTTGCTCCTTGAGATCCGGAAAGATGACTCCGATGGTGAGATGGCAAGCAACGCGATCTCGGAGCGTCGAAAACAAACGCGAGCGCGCAAAGTCGCGCGCCAAAAGCCCCAGGCTATCTTCTTGGTGGTCCATCGCCTTGACTACTCGGTTTACTTCAAGCGAATCGAGGCGGAGGCTTTCTCGTTTCTCCAAGCGCTCCGAGAAGGTAAGACCCTGTCCGATGCAGCGGTCCTGGCTTTTCAGGGAAACCGAGACGTTCCAGAAAGCAAGCTCCTCGGAATCGTACAGAGTTGGTTTGCGAACTGGTCAAGCTTGGGCTGGTTCTGCCGGCCCGAATCCTCAGACAAGGAAGCTATCTCCTCATTAGGAAAATAACTTATGAACAAGTTGATCGAAACTGGCGTGCGCGTTTATGCGCTTTTTGAAAGGGCCGTCTCTTATTTGCAATCTCCCCTGCTGCTGGCGGTACGCCTCTACTGGGGCTGGCAACTTGTTCAGAGTGGCTGGGGCAAGCTCCACAATCTGGATAAGGTGGGCGAATACTTCGCCAGCCTCAATATGCCCATGCCGGCAAACATGGCGTTCTTTATCGCGTGTGTGGAATTTTTCGGCGGCATCTTTTTGGCCCTTGGGCTTTTATCGCGTCTAACGGCCTTGGTGCTCACGGTCAACATGATCATGGCCTACGTAATTGCCGATCGGGAAGCCTTTTTCTCGTTCTTTTCCGACCCCGATAAATTTTCGGCCGCGGCACCCTTCGTGTTCTTAGTTGCTTCACTGATCATCCTGATCTTTGGCCCGGGAAAGCTCTCTCTCGATTCTGCGCTGGGCTATTTTCATAGAAGGAGAGTTGCAGGGTCAAAGGACGTGCGCGCGACCTCAACTCTCTCAGCTATCTGATCCGTAGCATGGAACGAGTCGAATGCAGACCCAGCGTCACCGACGTGTCTCAGGATCACTACAGGGGGAGTCACCATGACATCGCGCATCCGGGCGATCACCTTCGACGCTTACGGTACGTTGTTCGACGTGCACTCGGTAATTGCAACATGCAGCCGCAAGTTTCCCGGCCAGGGCGCTGAACTGAGCAAACTCTGGCGTGCCAAGCAACTGGAGTATACCTGGCTACGCAGCCTCATGGGGCAGTACGAAGATTTTTGGCGGGTGACAGAATCGGCTCTGGCATTTGCCTGCAACAGTCTGAGCCTCGCTTGCCCTCCCGAGACCCGCAGAGAGTTGATGGAATCATATCTGCACCTCGATAGCTTTCCCGACGCGAAGGCGGCATTGGCTAAGCTAGCGCAATATAAGTTGGCCATCCTGTCGAATGGCTCGCCGAAAATGCTCGATGCCGTGGTCGAAAGCACCGGCCTGAAAGGCATTTTTGCTGAAGTGATAAGCGCTGACGAAGTGAACATCTATAAGTCGAGCCCGCGCGTGTACGGCCTGGTTTCAAAACACCTTGGTGTGTCCAAAAGTGCGATTGCCTTCGTCTCGTCGAATTTCTGGGACATCGCGGGTGCCAAGAGCTACGGGTTCTTTACCTGTTGGGTGAACCGATGCAATCTGGCTGAAGATGAATTAGGTGTCAAGCCGGATGTAACAGTGCAAACCCTGGATCGGCTGAGTAGCGTTCTCGAATGAAGACGTAATGCGGCTTCCTAGAGGCAGACTAAGGCGCCGGCGTCTCGACCGTTGTGATATCGCTTTAGAACTCGGATGGAAACTGGCGGGTCCAAGGCAGTGAAAATCAGCTGTGGCGAGGTATGGCGCGAGATTTCGAATTACTTGGAGGATGAGGTCAGTGCCGACTTGCGCACTCGGATGGACGAGCATTTCAAAGGGTGCAAACGTTGCACAGCCGTACTGGTCGGGACTCGCAACGTTGTGCGGTTGGTCGGCGACGCCGCGGTCTTTGATTTACTTACCACTGTTTGCGATTGCACAGATCAGAAACCTGACCATTAACTGTTCGAGCGTGCCGATCGAGGAAGGAAGAATGAGAGCGTATGAAGGGGCTCTATCAGACATGCGCGACGAGGTCGGAAGCTAGAAGGCATACAACGCAGGAGATATCGATTGTCTCGGTGCCACAATTAGCTCCCCCCCACCCGCACATGAGCGATCTCACTGAAGAGTTAGGCGCTCAAGAATACTCTGCCACAAGGGGAGACCCGACAATAACGAAACGGCAGACGGTCTTCTATGTCGACGATAACCCTAGGGCGCTGAGAGTGCTGACATCAGTTCTGGAAGGCTGTGGCTTCAAGATGGTGATTGCATGCAACACCGGTGAGGCGTTTGAGCGAATGGAGCAAAGCGCCTTTGGCCTAGTCTTGTTAACTTACCGACTGCCCCGAATGATCAGCTTCAAATTGGCACGAGAGATCAAGCGGCTCAGTCCTGGTACCCCGATCATTCTGGTTTCTGGACACACTCTGGTGGCTCCAGAGGAGTTGACTTATGTGGACGCATATGTGGGTAAAGGCGCGACGCTGGACAGCTTGCTCACCCAAATGCGGCTACTTATCGGTAGGACATGAGAATTGTTCCGCTATTTTAGAGAGGGCTAATTCGCGCAGGCCGAACGGAGGCGTTCCTCATCGGCGAGTCCGGTTTTGTTTTCGAACCCTCTTGGCTCCGTGACCGTGCCTTGCCGCATGTTTTTGCGAATAGAGAACCCGGAGTTGGAATGAGAGAGCGTATCGGGCTGTCTGGTCCATTCATAATCAGGAGCGTTTGGAAAATTGTGCTGTTGACCTCGATGCTTGCATTTGCTAGAGATACCGGCAGTGACAAACTGACGACGATCATGGCTCCTGGCGGGGTCATCGATGTGTTTACCGCTTCAGGGGCAGGAGGCCCCGCTCCCGAAGATTTGATTGGGTGGGTCAACGCCGCCTCCAAGTCGGTCTCTACCTATTTTGGTCGATATCCTGTGCCTCACGTAGCCGTACGAATTACCACAACCGAGGGCAGAGGCGTTCGCAATGGTCGGACCTTTGGCTCGCCAGTTGCTCTTATCACCATTTCGGTTGGCCGCCAGACAACCCTGGCGCATCTGAAGGCGGATTGGACCATGACCCACGAGATGGTCCATTTGGCGTTCCCCTCGGTGGCCGAGAGACATCACTGGATTGAGGAAGGAATCGCCACATACGTGGAACCGATTGCTCGCGTACAATCCGGGATTCTCGAACCCTCCCAGATGTGGAGCGATTTGATTCGCGATCTCCCGCAAGGACTCCCCAGGGAGGGAGATGAGGGTCTCGATCGCACACATACCTGGGGGCGGACGTACTGGGGAGGAGCCCTGTTTTGCCTTCTAGCAGACGTGGAGATCCACCAGCAAACTCACAATCAAAAAGGTCTTGAAGATGCATTGCGTGGAATTCTCGCCGCAGGCGGCAACATTACTAAGGACTGGCCGTTGGAGCGCGCGCTCAGAGTCGGAGATGAAGCCACAGGGACCCACGTTCTGGAAAATCTCTATGAAGATATGAAAGATAAACCTGTGACGGTCGATCTAACAAGTTTGTGGAAGGAGCTCGGGGTTCTGCGATCGCCGAACGGCGACATTTCCTTCATCGATGACGCCCCACTCGCTTCGGTGCGCAAATCTATTACTGCCGGTACAGATTCACGGCAAGCCCCCCCGAACAGGTAGTTAGCGCTGTTCTGCATAAGCTGGCTGGTTCACTAAAATAGGAAAGAGTGTAACTTTTCCTCGACTAAATACGTCTTCTTGTAAGGGCAACGCGCGCCAACCCGAGAAGGTGTCGGGTTCGTTCGTCACGTTGAATGAACTCCAGTATGCTAATCAAAAAGCCGGCCGATATTGCTTCTTCCGAGATTACTCCCAAGAATGTTTACCTGAACCGCCGCAATTTCCTGGTCGGCGCGGCTTTGGCCGGAACAGCAGCGGCGGTGGGCGTAGGACTGAACGAGCGTCGCTCCCCGCCCGTTATCGCTCAGGCCAACGCGAAGATAGACGGCATTCAGAAGAGCAAGTTCAGCACCAGTGAGGCCGTCACGCCTTATAAGGATGTCACCAACTACAACAACTACTATGAGTTTTCGACCGACAAGTACGGCCCCGCAGGGTTGGCTAAGGACTTCAGAACCCGGCCGTGGACCGTCAGTATCGAGGGCTTGGTGAAGAAACAACAAGTCCTCGACGTGGATTCGATCATTAAACTCGCCGCACCCGAAGAGCGTATATATCGACATCGATGCGTGGAAGGGTGGTCGATCGTGGTACCGTGGACCGGCTTCCCGCTAAGCGTGCTCATTAACCGTGCGGAGCCGCAGCCGACAGCCAAGTTCGTCAAATTCACCACCATTTACGACCCCAAGCAGATGCCGGGCGAGAAGGAATCTGTGCTGCCATGGCCTTACGTGGAAGGTTTGCGCATGGATGAGGCCATGCATCCGCTCGCCCTGCTCTGCTTCGGAATGTATGGTGAGGTGCTGCCCAACCAGGACGGCGCGCCGCTGCGGCTGATCGTGCCTTGGAAATATGGATTCAAGAGTACTAAGGCTATCGTAAAAATCGCGTTCACAGCAAGTCAGCCGAGTAACACTTGGAACGACGCGGCGCCGAACGAATACGGGTTCTACGCCAATGTAAACCCGAACGTGGATCATCCCCGCTGGAGCCAGGCCAGCGAGCGCCGGTTGGGGGACTTCATCAAGCGTCCGACGCTCATGTTCAACGGTTACGCCGATCAGGTGGCCAGTCTGTACAACGGCATGGACCTGAGGAAATATTTTTAGGATTCTCCAGAAATGATTCGCCGGCTCAAACCCATTGTTTTTCTGGCTTGCCTTGCACCGCTTGCTCGGCTGGCATGGAAGGCGTACTCGGGAAATCTGGGCGCAAATCCGATTGAGGTCATTACCCACTCCACGGGCGATTGGACACTGATCTTCCTGTTGGTCACGCTCTCGGTCACGCCGCTGCGCAAGCTGACAGGGCAACTGTGGCTGATTCGCTTCCGGCGCATGTTCGGACTCTTCTCATTTTTCTACGTGACTCTGCACTTCCTTACGTACATTTGGCTCGACAAGTTTTTTGACGTGCACCAAATGCTCGTCGACATCGCCAAGCGGAAATTTATTACCGTTGGGTTCACCGGCTTTGTGTTGCTCATTCCTCTGGCTATCACTTCGACATCGGGCTGGATTCGCCGGCTGGGTGGCCGCCGGTGGAACCGACTGCATCAGCTGATTTATCTGGCTGCGATTGCGGGTGTGATTCATTACTACTGGCTGGTCAAAGCGGATGTCCGCAAGCCTCTGCAGTATGCGGCCGTCCTGGCACTGCTGCTCGGCTATCGCCTGGTGATATCGGTATTCAGAAATTCAAGGCAAACAACGATGCCAGATTCCCGCGCCCCCGCGTACAAGTCTCTAGCATGATGTCCGCCCTCTATGCGGCCGGCGCTTCCCGTGACCACTCCTCCGATCCGAGGCGAAATGCTGGCTGGCCCCAAATCGCAGGTTGACCCGTCGCAGGCGGAACCGATCCAACGCGCACTCGGTGGGCAGGAAGAGGAGTTCCGCGAACTTACGCGTCCCGGCGAACATTCAGGGCTACTCAAGCTATTCTGAAGAATCAAGCCGCTGAACTCATTATGCCGTCGTCTTTCGATTGAGCCTGAGAGCGGTGATCCGTGAAGCCAGCGTCGTAGGCTTCATGCCCAGCAATTCCGCAGCACCGCCTGGGCCGAAGATCCTACCGCCGGTTTGCTTCAACGCGGCGGCAATGCCGTCACGTTCCTGTCGCTTCAGTTCGTTACGCGTCAACAAGGCAGGCCGTGGAGCCGTGTCAGTGTGCGCGAGAGGAGCGCCGGTTGCATCCGACCTGGTCAGGTCGAAATGCAGTGGGCCTCCTCGGGAGAGGATGACGGCGCGCTCAACAGTATTCTGAAGCTCGCGCACGTTACCGGGCCAGTCGTGGGCGGTGAGTTGGCTGAGCGCGGCCTGCGTGATTCGCGTGGCGGGACGATTCATTCGCCGCGCGCTTTGCCCCAGGAAGTGTTCCACGAGCGGAGGGATATCCTCGCGGCATTCACGTAGGGGCGGGACTTCAATCGGGAAAACGCTCAGGCGATAGAAAAGGTCCTCCCGGAAACGGCCAGCATCGACTTCCTTCTTCAAGTCGCGGTTGCTCGCAGCGATGATACGGACATTGATCTTGCGCGTGCGAGTGTCGCCAACGCGCTCCAGCTCCTGCTCCTGCAAAACGCGCAACAGTTTTGCCTGCATTGCGAGCGGCACTTCGGCGACTTCGTCAAGGAAGAGTGTGCCCCCGTCGGCCAGTTCGAAGCGGCCAGGCTTGTCTTTGAGCGCACCGGTGAATGCACCTCTCACGTGGCCGAAGAATTCACTCTCGAACAGGCCCTCAGGCACTGCGCTGCAATTCAGCTTGATGAGGGGGCGGCCCTTTCGCGTGCTGTGGTCGTGAACTGCGCGGGCGACGAGTTCCTTGCCCGTGCCGCTTTCCCCGGTGACGAGCACGGAAGCATCCGTTGGTGCGACGAGCTGAATATGTTGCTTCACTTTACGCAGACCGGAACTCTCGCCAATGATGTCGCCGAAGTTGTGTCCGCTGCGGATTTCTTCCCACAGGTAGGCGTTCTGATCTTGAAGCCGGATCTGCTCCTGTTCCATCAATACTCGGTCCGTAATGTCGAGGAACATCGTGCGTGTGTAGTCGCTGCCAGGGGCCGGCCTCGACCACCACTGGACCCACACCGGTTTGCCGTCGTCCTTGCGGCGTAGTTCTAGGATGACCCCACTGGTGTCGGTGCCGCGTCCGATTGAATCGAGTACCTCGCGTAAGCGGCGCTGGGCGTCGGGGGTATTGGGCACGAGAGACTTCCCGAACGTGCCTTTGACCTCGTCTGGCCTGAGGCCGAGGATCCTGATGGCCGTGCGGTTAGCCTGGATAAAACGAGAATCCAGCCCTTCATGCACGTAGGCGATCGGGGCCTCGTCGAAAAGATCTCGGAATCGCTCCTCACTCTGCGCCCGCGCCTCGTTCGCCTGACGCAGTTGCTCGCCCATCATACGTTGCGACTGTTCGAGTTCAGCGATCTTGCGCCGCAGCGCCTCCAGGCGCTGCGGTTCGTCTTCCGGCAACAGGGTTTTCATGTGTTGACATGCGAAATTTACTACGATTCGTCGTAGAACGCCAACGAAAACTCGTAGGTTATACGATAATTCGTAGTACGACCACTCTGCACGGATCCTCGTAAGGATGTTTGTTTCCAACGCAGTAACAGGAATGCTTCTCTTGGCAGGCCACGTGATTAGGGAAGGGTGACACTCCCCCAAAACGTGGCCGGGTGACACGAAAGCATCGACGAAGAGGTAAATGTGAACCGCATCGATCGACTTGACCCCGGCCACGGAGGCCACGAGACTCTTGAGGCGGGAGACCCACCCGGGTCCTCGGCCAAGACCGGCGCCGTTCTTACCAAACCACCGGGGGCCGCGTCCCAGGCGGAACTGATCGAACGCGTGCTCAAGGGAGACGAAGAGGCCTTTCGCGAGCTTGTGCGTCCCTGCGAACATGCAGTGTTCATGGCGACTCAAGTTATCCTGAACAACGAAGCCGATGCAGAAGATGCAGCCCAGGAGGCTGTTCTCAAGGCATTTACCAATCTTGCCAAGTTCCGCGGGGACTCGAAATTTAGCACCTGGCTGATCCGCATCGCCACCAACGAAGCTCTGATGAAGTTGAGAAAGCAGCGCCATCAGAAGCTTCACGACTCGTTGGATGAACAGCGCGATGGCGACGAAGGCGACTATGTTCCCCGGGACTTCGCTGACTGGCGCGAGATTCCCTCCGAGGCGCTGCAGAAAAAGGAGTTGCGGCAAGCACTATCCCGAGCGGTGGCTTTATTGACACGCAAGCACAGGGATGTATTTGTTCTGAGGGATGTGCAGCACTTCACTATCGAGGAAACCGCTGAGTTGCTCGGTATCAGGAAAAGCGCCGTAAAAACCCGCCTCTTGCGCGCCCGCCTGCAGATGCGCGACGCTCTCGCACCGGGTATCGATGGGAGTTGGAGCGCCGGCCGCGCTGAGTACGAACAGGTAAGACCATGGTAGTGGAAATCAGTTGCGAGGAGGTCTGGCGCGAGATCTCGAAATACCTCGACGGCGAGATCAATGAGGAAATGCGCGCCAGGATGGAGGAACACTTCAAGGGCTGCAAGCATTGTACGGCAGTACTGGACGGGACTCGCAACGTGGTGCACTTGGTTGGCGACGCCAGGGCTTTTGAATTACCTGCAGGATTCAGCAACCGTTTATATCTGAAACTTAACCGCAGACTGGGCAAAGATCGCTAGTCGCGAAAGGGAAATGGGAGTCGCCATGAGTCGCGTCTACGAGATAAACGTCGCCAAGTCAAAGTTTAGGGACGCCTACAACGCAGGGAACCTGGATGGTCTCTTGGCGGTGTTCGCGGACGAGTTTGGCGATATGAGCGCCGGAGCGCCGAGTTTCTTTGGAGCCGACGCCAAGTCTGTGTTTCGGTCGCGCATGACGAAGCTTTTTGAGGAATGTCGCGCGACTCTTACTGTCACCGTCATAGCCATTCGCGTGTTTGCCAATACGGCTTTTGATTATGGCTGGCATAGTCTGACGCTCACGCCGAGAGACGGAGGCATGCCGATTACCACCCGACAGAGATACTTTGAGACTTGGCAGAAGAACTCTAAGGGAGAATGGAAAATCGATTTCTACATTGATAACGTAGACGTGGATCCCATGATGCCGGGCGCAGATCTCCCCATCCCTTTAGCTTTTCGCCCGCCTGATACGCAGAGACAGCGGCATCAGAAGCTAGCCCGTGCAATGTAACTTCCTGTCCCACGAATTCATCACATGCACAACTCGTGGCCCTCAGAGTCTCCGGTCTCGTTCGACTGCAGCCCCGAACTCAAGTCGCGAGTCTTTGACACCCATGAAGACCGCGATCATAGCTTCCACTGAGATCGATCAATTGTGCCTGTCTACCATGAATCGCCCTCACCGGTTAGTGCCGATTCCGGCCAGCAGTTTTGTGTCAAAAGCCGCATGAACCACCTCCTCCGGCGAGGGTCTCTGGGGATGCTGGCTGGAGCGATGGCTAGCGTATGCCTGGTGCCCACTCTTGGTTATCCACGATGGAGCATTATCTTGGGCATCGCTGTGGGTACGGCTTATGCCGTCACTTCGCGCCCCACTCGCGGCGCCTACGTCGACAATCTCATGGCGGCTGCTGCGCTCGGCATTCCGCTCTGGGGCTTGGTCAGTGTGATCGCCTTCCCCTTGGGTTCCGGTCAGATGCCGCAGTGGAGCGCGGAGCAGATGCGAGCGCATTTTCCAGCTCTGGTCGGTTGGGTGCTGTACGGTGCTGCGCTTGGCCTCATCAATCAAGGTTTGAGTGACATTGCGGAGCGTGTGCTTGGCCCAGAGCCCGGACCCCGATTGCCGGTTCCGTCGGCAAAAAAGCGGATCGTCATCCTCGGCGGTGGATTCGGCGGCATGCGGACAGCAGAATGTTTAGAAGAACACCTCCGTGCTGACCCCTCCGTCTCTATTACCCTGGTGAGCGACACAAACGCGCTTCTTTTTACTCCCATGCTCGCGGAAGTGGCCGGGAGCAGCCTGGAACCCAGTCACATCAGTACCCCCCTGCGCAGTAGCCTGCATCGGACGGAGTTCATTCGCGGACGCGCGGTCGAGATCGACCTCGAGCAGCGCCGCGTGATTCTGGGCAATGGCTCGCCCGGGCTAGGCACCGGGCCGCCACGTGAAATCCCGTACGACCATCTGGTCCTGGCGCTCGGCTCGGTTTCGAATTATTTCGGGATGGCGAACATTGAAAAGTTTGCTTTCGGCTTCAAAAGCCTGCTTGACGCCATTCGCATTCGCAACCACGTCATTGAGATGTTTGAACGGGCCGACCGCGAGTCTGATCCTTCCGAGCGCCGTGCGCTCCTCACATTCGTAATCGCCGGCGGCGGGTTCGCCGGAGTCGAGCTTGCGGGAGCTCTCAACGACTTCGCCCACGGAATTATTGCCGACTACCCGAACCTGCGCTCCGAGGAGCTGACCGTCGTACTGGTGCACGCGCGCGACCGCATCCTGCCTGAGTTGAGCGAGTCGCTCGCTCGCTATGCTCAGCAAAAAATGGAGGAGCGCGGCGTCCGTTTCCGCTTGAATTGCAGGCTCACAGATACGCAGCCTGGCGTGGTCATTTTGAGCGACTCCGAGATTAGAGCGACGACCCTCGTATGGACCGCCGGTACTGCGCCCAATCCATTGCTGAAGTCACTGCCCGTCGAAAGGGACCCGCGCGGCGCAGTCTTCGTGGATGACACCCTTGCCGTGAAGGGCCACACAGGCCTCTGGGCGCTCGGAGACTGTGCAGCGGTGAGCGACGCGAAGACGGGTAAGACCTGCCCACCCACCGCACAGTTCGCGCTTCGCCAGGCGGAGGTGTTGGCGAAGAATATCCACGCCCATTTGGAGGGCCGCCGCGCGCGAACCTTTCATTTCGATTCTCGGGGATCTCTTTGTGTTGTCGGCCACCAGACGGCCTGCGCCGAGTTGACAGTGCCCTTGGCTCGCACCAAATCCATGCGCTTTTCGGGGTTGCTTGCCTGGCTGCTGTGGCGCGGCATCTACTTGTCGAAACTTCCAGGTATAGAGCGGAAAATTCGGGTACTGATGGACTGGACCGTCGAACTTTTTTTCCCACGAGATATTGTCCAGACCATTGACCTTCGGTAAAGGTCCTTCGGTAAAAGTCCTTCGGTAAAGGTCCTTCGGCAGAAGTCCTGGAGCAGAAGTCCTGGAGCAGAAGTCCTGGAGCAGGAGTCCTTATTATGGCAGCATCGGAGTCTTCGATTAGATCCCAAGCCGGACCGCGCATGGCAGGCTCGATTTGGATTGAGCCTCTGCTGGGATTGGGCCTGGGTGCGATGGGCGGCGCTGTGCGGAGCGCACTGCTGACGACTCCGCTGGTGCATGGCGTGTTGCTTGGTGGTCTTTTCGGCCTTGCTTTTGCCCTGTTCTTCGCCCAGCGCGCGACCACCCCCGGAGAGGGATTGATCTGGGGTTTGGGATCCGCGTTGCTCCTGTGGATGATGATTCCAGCCGGCATTCTTCCAATGTTGGCGGGGTCCGGCCGTTCGCCGGTCATGTTGCGCGATGCCCGAGCGCAGTTTCCGGAGCTTGTCGCCTATCTGCTCTGCCTGGGGATGCCGGTGGGCGTGGCGCTGGGCGTTCGTGGCGGATTTCGCTCAAGAGCGGGGCAGCCAAAGTTTCGTATGGGTCGCGCCATCGTTGCTGGCGGGCTTGCGGGCACCCTCGGCGGCTTGATTTTCGGTCGCTGGATGTCCGAGGGGGATTTCTTCCCCCTGGTCGCTGGATTCGGGGAACTTCACTCCCGCAGCGCAACGATTACGTTGCATTTCGGCGTCGCGCTGGTCATCGGCGCAACCTTTGGGATGCTCTTCCAGCGGGACATCCGGGGGTACGGTTCCTCGATGGGTTGGGGCCTCGGATACGGGATTTTCTGGTGGTTTCTTGGCCAGCTCACTCTCCTTCCTGTCGCGGCCAGAATGCCGCTCGATTGGTCCGCGGAACGCGGCAGTGAACTTTTCGGTGCGCTCGTGGGGCATATCCTATTTGGGCTGATCCTGGGCGTCACCTACGCCACCTTGGACCGTGCGTGGGTTCGGTTGTTCATTCAGAGCGACCCGCTCAATCGGGAAGTGGAAGGGCCAGGCATTCGCATCCTGCGTTCGCTTGAGTGGGGAGCGCTGGCTGGTCTCGTGGGTGGCCTGTTCTCCGCTCCGGTGATGCTTGCGACCGGAATACTGCCGAAAATTGCGGGATTGGGCAGCGGCTTTTCCATTCTAGGCGGTCTGCTGATCCATTTATTCATCAGCGCTTTGATTGGCATAACTTACGGGCTACTGTTCAGAAATGAGGCTTCGAGTCTCGGACTGGGTGTGGCGTGGGGATGGCTATTTGGTCTGATTTGGTGGTATCTCGGACCTATGACCTTCTTGCCGCTTATCCTTACTGGCGTTTGCGACTGGAGCACCGATGCAGCTTCCGCCCTGCTTCCGTCTCTCATGGGACACCTGATTTACGGCGCTGTGACTGCTTTGACCTTTCTTTTGCTGGAGCGCCGCTACACCCGCTGGCTCATCCTCGATCCGCGACTTGCCGCCCGTGAGCTACGCCGGGTCCGACCTGTAGGAACGCCAGCGCCCCCGTTGTGGTTTTTCGCGCTGGGTCTGGGAGTCCTACTGCCTATTCTGCTCGGGTAGCGGGCCGCGATATCGGTATTCATCGTGGCCAAGAGCGTCGGAAGGCTGGCGATCTTTGGCGCGATGTCGCGATCTCTGCCATGTGCTCGTGAAAGCTACCAGCCTCGCAACCTGAGCGTCTGTTTTTCGACGTGTAACTTCCAGTTAGAGAAAAGCATCGTACGGGCGAATAGTAGCTTCCAAACATGGTGACTCCGAGGCACTCCGCGACCTTTACGACTTGTTTGCATGGATCTAATTTGCATGGATCTAATTTGCATGGATCTGTCGTACCTTCGCGAGCGCTGCATGTTATCGCGCATGTTTTCCCCAACTACGATTTGACGGAAGTGAGATTTCTTTGGGAGTTAGCGTGACTATTCCTGGCCAAGAGATGCTGAGAACGAGAGGAGAACAGCGGGTGATATCTTTTCCCGAAATATTTGGGGTGGCGCCGACACCATCTGCTCACGTGCACTTGGCACCCATTCGAGTCTTGGTAGCAGAACCTGACGCCGTGAGTCGGAGGCTCATTTGTTTACTGGTCGAGGGAGAACCAGAAATGACGGCGGAGTGTGTCGAAGCCTCTCGGCTGGTGTCCTCCGTTCGGGAGCGCGCTCCAGACCTCGTAATATTCGACGCCAACACACAAGCGATCAGCCGAGACAAAACCTGGGGCGCTTTGGGAATTAAGTCTCCGCCTGTAACCATCGTCACGGCCTACGACCCTGCGGCATTAGCGGCGTTTGCGCCCATCGCAGTCGACTTACTCGTTAAGCCACTTGACGTCGAGCGCCTCGAGACTGCGTTGGATGTAGCTCGATCGAGGATTGTTCGAGCTCGGACAGAAACGTGAAATTCAGTAAAGTATCACCCACACCGCCAGCTACGAATTACAGATGTACTCTCGGCAACCATTGCTGAATTGAAACAGTTTTGGAGGGTCATGCAACGATTACTGGTGGGACTCGTCTTCCTTGCGGCGACATTGAGCCTCGCAGCCCAGGACATGCCCGGCATTCCCGCGGGCAAGTCTGCCCCGCCATTCCGGGCCCGAGATCAGTTCGCGAAAGAGCAAACCCTCTCGTCGTTGATGGGACCCAAAGGTCTGGTGCTGTAACTTCCTACGAGGGCGGCCATCTAAAGCAGGTTGCCATCCCTTGCGAGAAAGAGAATGAAGCAAATGAAAGAAATCAAGAAATCTTTAGCGATCACAGCGTTGCTCGTATTCGTGCTGGGTGCGGCGTCGCTTGCCCAAACCGGGTTGCCGCCGGTCTATAAGACGAAGGGCAATTTGGCCCTGAGCGGATACGATGCGGTTTCGTATTTCAAAGATGGAAAACCGGTCGTGGGTAACGCTGCCTTTACCTACAACTGGATGGATGCGGTTTGGCGTTTCTCTTCGGCCGAAAATCGGGATGCCTTTGCCAAAGAGCCGGAGAAGTTTGCGCCGCAATATGGCGGCTATTGCGCCTTCGGTACATCTCAGGGCCACTTGGTTCCCGGCGATCCGCAAGCCTGGAAAGTGGTCGATGACAAGCTCTATCTGAATTACAACAAAGACGTGCAAAAGTTCTGGCTGGAAGATGTCCCCGGAAATATCCAAAAGGCCAACGACAATTGGCCCAAGCTGCATCAGTAAGGTTCAGGCGTGGGAGGACATTGAGGCATGGAGCGTCCTGCCACGCTGTTTTTTCGCCGAGCTGTGGTTCGACAAGTGCGCGCCAAGTTACAATCAGCCAATTAACGCCAACTGGCAAAACAACGTCGCCTTCGCCGGCGGCGTGCTGATCAAGTTTTAGACGGGTAGCTGTGAATCGCCGGCGGGCGAGTCGTAACTCCGGTTCGCAGTTGGACTTTCCGTCCATGGCGCGCCGGAGAAAGTGCAGAGGGTTCTGGAGGGTCATGCGACAATTATTCATGGGACTCGTCTTGGTGGGAGCGGCATTAAGCCTCGCAGCCCAGGACATGCCTGGCGTTCCCGCGGGCAAGCCTGCCCCTCCATTCCGGGCCCGAGATCAGTTCGCGAAAGAGCAAACCCTCTCGTCGTTGATGGGACCCAACGGTCTGGTTCTGCTGTTCTTCCGCTCGTCAGACTGGTGACCATTCTGCAAGCAGCAACTGGTCCAGTTGCAGAATGCACGTGAAAAGTTTCGCCAGCAAGGTGTCGGGCTAGCGGCCATCAGCTACGACTCGGAGGCAATTCTCCGAGATTTTACGCAACGGCACAAAATTGAGTATCCGCTGATCGCAGATCCCAAGTCCGACATCATTCGGAGCTACGGAGTGTTGAACGCAGAGGCGCCCGGATTCACCAAGAATATGGCGTATCCGGGATACTTTTTCGTGACGCCGGATGGCACGATCAAAGAGAAGTTCTTCGAGACGGCTTACACCGAGAGGGACACCGGCGGCAGTGTGATCCTCAAGTTGTTTCCGGAGCTGGTAGAGGGCAATGGCCGTGAAGTCGCAGCGCCCCACATCAAACTGACCCTGCTCCAGTCCGACCAGACGGTGATTCCGGGCACCCATTTCACCGTGGTGGCTGAAATCGCATTGCCTCCCGACACGCATGTCTACGCTCCCGAAGTTAAAGGATACAAGCCGATCCAATTGACGATGGACCCATCGACGGACCTCAAGTCGCTGCCGGTGCGGTACCCGAAAGCCAAAGTGCTATTTCTCCCGGCGATCAATGAGTCAGTGCCGGTGTATGAAGGTGACTTCCGTCTGCTACAGGACGTAGTAGTGTCGGCTGACCGGACGTTCATCAGTTCAATCACTCAGGCCAAGACACTCACCCTGAAAGGGACACTCTTCTACCAGGCCTGCGATAGCGAGAAGTGTTATCTGCCTCAGAAATCTGATGTCTCTTGGGACGTGCGAGTCGTACCTCTAGACGGGGAGAGAGCGCCGGAAGCAATTCGGCACAAGTAAATTGTCAATGAAACCTGCGCCGAGTTGGACACGCTCAAACGCTGCTCAGCAATTCGGTAGAAAAACCGTTTGGCACCGTGGGTTCAGCAAGCGTCAGCTCGACCGATAAGAGTTCTGGCAGCACCGGTCCCGGGAAGAACGCTGTGGCGCCGCGTAGCTGAGGACCAGCAGTGCAGCGGACAATCCCAAGAGCCATTCCTTCGGGATGAACTCCGTTCTCTGCTTCCGCATGGCTCGCTGTTGCTGAACCCACGTTGCCAAACGGTTTTTCTACTGAATTGCGAATCAGCGTTTGAGCGGTTCCGGTCGGAGTTCACGCCTTGTCATGCAGTTCCATTCGCGTGAACTCCTGGCCAGAAATTCGGTGGTGATTTGGCTGGTTCAGTTGCTTCCAGAGGAAGACGCGCTCTGCTGTGCCATCAGCGCAAGTTCGATAGCCGACTGCGGGACGGTTATGGAATATGTCCCGGTCGGTGTCTCGATTGAGCTGAGAAAATACTTATCCCCAGCATGTTCGAAGCTGAATTGTGCATGCCTGGTTTGAGTGTCGTCGAAAAACGTCGGGATAAAGAACGCACTTGCACCTGTTTCGTAGCTACTGATCTCCAGCTCTCGCGGCGATGTGTCGATACGGCTAACCCGGTACGTTCCCGCAGGAAGTACCTGACCTCTGACCACAAAGTCGTACGGCACCTTTGCAAGAACAGTATCTACTCCCTGAGCCCGAGCACCCAGCCCGAACCCAAGAACGCAAATCAGTGTGGATAGAACGGCAAAATATTGCTTCTTCATGACTTCTCCTTAACAAGGTAAGTGATTCGAACCTCAATAATTCGTGCCATTCAGATGCTTCTGCCACGATGGAAGTTACCGGTGACGCCACTCCTAACGGCTAACCGACTTTCGCTTTGCAGGAAGGTAAAAGAGCAGCGATGGGGTTTATTGGAGTAAGTTACGACTGCTGCGCGGAGGATGAGCGTGGAGATTAAAACGAGTAACGCACCATGCAACAGTGCCTAACCTCAGAGACAGATCTACTCCATGTCGAAGGCAACATAGTGTAGCTTGCCTAGCCTTTCGATCTGCAACACAACGGGGTCGCCGGGTTTAAGGCGATGCAAAGCGGATCTTAGTTGTTCGACCGACTTCACTGGAGCGTTGTTGAGGGCGTGGATTATGTCGCCCGCGTGAATATTGCGACTTTGGGTGTCAGGTCCTGGACTCAGTGCAACCACAACGACCCCAGAAGCAAAACGAACATCAGGCGAGACCGATGGCAACTCTGGTGTGAAGTCCACTGCAAAAACTCCCAGCCCGCTGATACGGTTGTTCGGGTTGACGAGGCCGGCAAGATGGTCCATCTCATCTCGGTGTTCGATGGCTGGGACAGTCAACACAATCTTTTGCGAGCCACGCAACACAACAACGTTCAGGGTTTCGGCCGGAGGATGTAGATACAGCGACGCGGTCAGCCCTGGCAATCCCAGTATTGGATGGCTATCGATCGCAACTATGACGTCCTGTCCTTCTAACCCCGCCGCATCGGCTGGACCGCCGGGTTCGACGTCGGAAATAACAACTCCCCAGTTTTGCGCCAGACCGAGACCAGCTGCCAGAGTCGGAGTAATCTCTTGTGCGCCCACGCCAATTTCCGTTCGGTGGACGTATCCGTACTTCCTCAGCTCCTCATAGACGAACTTAACCGCGGATGCGGGTATGGCGAATCCCAAGCCTTCGCTGCCTCCACCCTCGCTCAGGATAAACGTGTTCAACCCAACCACATCACCATCGAGGTCCACTAGCGGTCCGCCGCTACTTCCGGGATTGATGGGGGCGTCAGTTTGGACGTAGACCATCGGTTGCTCGGGATCGGGCTGGCGCCACACCGAGCTGACGATACCGAAAGTCACCGAGTTCTGTAAGCCCTCTGGACTTCCAATCGCCATCACAAATTCTCCGGGACGCACGGCATGGGTTGATCCCAATGGCAATGTCGGAAAATCGTGGCCCTCGACCTTGAGTAAGGCCAGATCAATATCTTTATCTTCGCCCACCAGCTTCGCGTCTAGCACCTGGCGTTTACCCAAGGGGACAATCTCTAACGGCGAGTTGGCAGCTGGCGACGGTAGGACAACACGAATCTGTTGCGCTCCTTCCACAACGTGCGCGTTCGTCATAATATAGCCATTCGGATCAAGGATCACTCCGGAACCGATCGCGCGCTGCCGGATAACAAAGGAGGCTCCATCTTTACTCTTGTCGTCCTGCGACCCAAATCCGGTGACGGTGATCTGAACCACCGCAGGAGACACCTTGGCAGCCAGTGCCTGCAGTGAGTCATTGAATTGGTGAAGCAGGCCGGGAGTGCGAGCTTCGGCTGTGTTTCCGCCGGCAGCCCTTTCGGTTTGCGAGGCGTCGGCGGCTGCTCCCTGGGTCGCCGCGGTTGTGACGGAAGCAAAGCTGATCACACTCGCAATCAACCACACGCGCACTAATAGCAGTTTCATTGGCAGGCCTGTCTCAGAGAGAGAACGACGCCAGAGGCATCGCTAAGAGGGATTCCATCAGCGTTCCTCAGTTGTTGCGGGAGCTTAGGTGGACATTCAATCACCCATGATGGATGCGAGGAGAATGAATAAAGTTACTAGACTAGCGTTGGTGGCGCGAGCCGGTTTTACTCGACGATTTCACGACTCTGTGTGAGGCGATTGAAACTTTTCTTGGCGTAGATGCCTCTACCATAGGGCAGGACGACCGCCAGGCGAAAAGCAGGTAACGAAGCTCACTTTCTGTTTAAGTAAAGGCCTATACACCCATGATGCCAGCCAAAGAAAACACGAATCACTTTCCCGAAATGCAACCGCTCCGCTTTCAGCGTCTTCCTGCACAGGAACAATTGTGGCGGGCCTCTTCTTTCTTCCAAACCATGAGTGCCAGGCGCACCGTGCGGTCGTTCTCACCGGAACCCGTGCCATTCGAGTTAATTGAGACAGCGATTAAGGCGGCAGCTACAGCACCGTCTGGCGCCAATCAGCAGCCGTGGCGCTTTGTAGTGGTTTCCGATCCAGAAGTGAAACGCCAGATCCGGGAAGCAGCGGAGGTCGAAGAGAGAGAGTTTTATCACCGACGCGCTCCCCGCGAGTGGCTTGCCGCACTGCAGCCATTAGGTACAGATTGGCAGAAGCCGTTTCTCGAGATCGCGCCTTACCTGATTGTTATTTTTCGGCTTGACTATGGTTTGAGCCATGATGCGGAGGGGCGCGAGACCAAGATCAAGCATTATTACGTTATGGAGTCGGTAGGAATTGCGGCGGGCTTCTTGCTGGCTGCACTGCACATGGCTGGTTTGGCTACGTTAACCCACACGCCCAGCCCCATGGGATTTCTGAGCAAGATTCTGAACCGGCCGAAAAATGAGAAACCCTATCTATTGATTCCGGTCGGCTACCCAGCCGCAGAAGCCACTGTGCCTCAAATCACAAAGAAACCCTTGCCTCAAGTCTTAGAAGTGGTGGCTTAAAACGGGCAAAGCGAATAAACGCGCTTGCGTTCCAATGTCCCGGAGAGACGACGAATGACAAAAACCCGCAACCTTAAGTCAAAAAGAGGACGCCAGCGCGGCCGGCTCGACAAACAAAATTGCAGAGTCGCAATCGCGCAGTTCGCTCCGGTTTACTTGGACAAAGCGGCCAGTCTGGTCATGGCGTTACAAATCGTTCAAGATGCGAAGAAGCGAGGCGCAGATCTCGTCGCGTTCGGGGAGACCTGGTTGCCAGGTTATCCCGCATGGCTCGACGTGTGTCCTAACGTCGGTTTATGGGAGCATCTCCCGACAAAGCGGGTGTTCGCCCGCTTAAGGCAGAACAGCGTTACGATTCCCGGTCCTGAAATCGCTGCTTTGTGTGAAGCAGCCGGTGACCTGAAAATTGACATCGTGATCGGAGTAAACGAGCGTGTCGAGGCAGGCCCGGGAAACGGAACCCTCTACAACAGTCTGCTTACGATTACGGCCGAGGGAAAGTTGGCGAATCATCACCGCAAGCTCGTGCCGACTCACACAGAGCGGCTGATCTGGGGTAATGGCGACGGTCGTGGGCTGAGTTCGGTGAAGACGAAAACCCGTCGCATCGGCGGACTGATCTGCTGGGAGCACTGGATGCCACTGGCCCGCATGGCCATGCACAACTCCGGCGAACATATTCACGTTGCGGTCTGGCCCACGGCGCATGAACTACACCAGTTGTGCAGCCGGCACTATGCTTTTGAAGGCCGCTGTTTCGTTTTGGCAGTTGGCTTGATGATGCACCCTCGCGATCTCCCTGCCGAACTGCAAGCTGTCACTGACGCGAAGAAGCACAGAGGGGGGTGGCTGGAGCGCGGAGGCAGTGCAATTATCGCGCCCGACGCGCGCTACATTGTGGAACCTGTGTATGACCGCGAAGAGCTAATTCTCGCAGATTTGAATCTGAACGAAATTGACCAGGAATTCCTGACCCTCGATGTATCCGGGCATTACTCTCGGCCCGACGTGTTTACATTCCACACGAAAGCACAATAGCCTGCGGCGACCCGACCTTTCCTGGTGCGGGCGCGTGTTGCCGCCGGTAGAACCTGTAACTTCTTCTGCTCGTCTGAATCTGATTGACATGCGCAGGAATGTGTTTCTGCTTGTACTGGGTTTGGCCTCCATAGTCACCGCCGGCGGAGCCCAGGCAAACTCCAATCACCTCAGTGGACAGACCTCGCCGTACCTACAGCGAGCAGTTTCCCAACCTGTCGATTGGTATCCCTGGGGAGCCGACGCGTTCCAACGGGCAAAGGAACTAAACCGACCGATTCTGTTGGATGTTGGGGCCGTGTGGTGTCCGTGGTGCAGCCTCATGGACCGCGATACCTACACCAACACCGCAACCGCGGACTACATCAATCAGCACTTCGTCTCGGTAAAAGTTGACTTCGATGCTGCTCCGGAGTTGGTGGCACAATTGCAACGCGCCCAAGCTGTGCTAAACCTGCCCGCCGGGTTGCCTCTCACATCTTTCATCACGCCAGACGGAAAGCTCTACTTTGGTGCGGGATATCTACCGGTTGATCGCAAGGCCAGTAAACCGTCGTTTCGAGAGGCAGCGGAAGAAGCTCTGAAGCTCTTTGCCGATAAGGGCAAAATCGAAGAAGGATCTTTTCAATTGGAGATTACAAAGTGACCATGAAAAAGATTGTCCGACTTTTGTTTTTGTTGCTGCTGGCGGCGCCCACTTTGTTCGCAATCGATAACTTGAAGCTCAACCCGCATCTCGACTACGGCAGTGACAGCGCCGACGGTCCACTCATTACTGGATCGGACGCCGAGTCGGGATTTGTTGCGGGCAAAACCAACTACGTCATCATGTACGGCGAGGGATGCTTTAACTCGAAGAGGCAGGCACGACGGACGGTCGAACTGTACAACAAGTACCGCTCTCAGGTTCATTTTGTGGTTGTCGATCTTGACGTTCGGCGCTCGCCCGAACAGCAGGAGCTGGTCAAGAAGTACTACACAGGTTACATCCCCCATGTCGTCGTACTGGATGCGCATGGCGAGCCCCTTTACAACCAAGCCGGCGAAGTAGACTCCGGAACCATTGAAGACCTCTTCAAGAGATCTGCTGAGCAGTGAGCGACGAGATATCCATAGATCTTCATCATTGAATGGAAGGTAGGACGTGCGCGAGGAATTCTCGGGGAAGACTGGCCTGATCGTGGGCGGATCCAGTGGCATTGGGAAAGCCGTTGGCAGAATTCTGCTTGAACGGGGAGCCGAAGCGGTAATTATCGTCGGCAGGAACAAGCAGAAGCTCCGGGCCGCCGAGTTGGAATTAGGTTCGTTTGGCAAAGTGATCCCGAGCAACGCGGACATTGCCGACCCGGGGCAGTTGACCCGTCTTCTGGCGGAAATTGACGGTGAATTCAACGCCGTGGACCTCTTGGTAAACAGCGCAGGCGTCTTCCTTCCAAAGCCATTCCTGGAGCACACCGAAGAAGACTACGATCGCTACTTGAACTTGAATAAAGGCACATTCTTCATCACTCAGCATGTGGCCCGGAACATGGTGACCCGAGGCCGGGGCGGCGCCATCGTCAATATCGGCTCGATGTGGGCCAAGCAGGCCGTGCAAGCCACACCCTCCTCGGCCTACTCAATGGCTAAGGCAGGCCTCCATTCCTTGACCCAACATCTGGCGATGGAGCTGGCCTCGGCAAACGTCCGCGTTAACGCAGTGTCGCCCGCCGTGGTCGAGACCCCCATATTCGAGGCGTTCATTCCCCCGGCTCAAGTGCACGAGGCGCTGCAGTTGTTTAATAGCTTTCATCCCATCGGACGGATTGGTACGCCGGAAGACGTAGCGGAAGTTGTTTCTTTCCTGCTATCGGATAAGGCGTCTTGGATCACCGGCACGGTTTGGGATGTCGATGGCGGCGTCATGGCTGGGCGCAACAAATATTAGGTGGCGCAGTGTACAAGACCACCTACGCCGACCGGCCATGGGGCCGAAACCATGCAGCACCCTGTGCATTTCGCGGCTCGCGTAGGCCAGCGCTACATCATCCTTTAGAACAAGTCGGATGCCGGAATACCTACGTTCGTGACAGTTCACACCGACGGACGAGACTTGAGGTAAGTACGTATGGACAAAACTTCTTGCGGATTCGTTGATGCGAACGATGCGAAGCATAATGCGAGTACGAGGTGCTCTAACGAGGCGCCAAAGTACTGCCAAAAAGCGGCATGTGGACCTGGATAATTGGCCGAAAACAATAAGGTGAACATGTAAATCATGCCGCAAATGCTCGCAGGACGCACCAGAATCCCAAGCACGAGTGCCAGTCCGATCGCCAACTCACCATACGCCACCAGGAACGCAATCGGCTTAGCATAGGGGAGAACGAAATTCTTGAGAACGGGAACCATGAACGGATAGGCTCCGTCCTGAAGAAAGCGACCGATCCAGTACTGAAACCCACCGCCGAGCGTAAACTGAGTGCCAAAAACTTTGTACTCGCCAAAGATGACAAACAGGGCACCGACGGCAATTCGAAGACCAGCAAGCGTCCTGATGCTTGAAGTTTGCATGCGTTTACGCCGCCGGAGTCTCGAGAGATTACAAGAGTTCTAAAATCGTCTGCTAGGGCCGACCAATTTTTTGAACCACCGACGCCAGGCTAATTGAGTTTCGAGCCTGCGTCACCTGACCCTGTGCGAGTGCTCTCTTGATGTCCTCTTCGATCTCATTCCTTTTCTTCAAACCGAACACCTTATCCACCACCTTGCCGTCGCGACCAATGTAAAACGTGGAAGGCAGGAACTGCACGCCGCCCAATGCGTTGCCTGCAGCCTCCTCGCCCACAAGAATGGGGTAATTCACACCGAGGTCGTTGGCAAACTTTGCGATGTCACTGGGACTGGCATCATCCATTGCAACTCCCACCACCTGCAGTCCCTCCGCTGCATACTGCTTCTGCAGCTCGACAAACCACGGCATCTCAATCCTGCAGGGCGCGCAATAGGTTGCCCAAAAATTCAGCAGCACTGCCTTGCCGCGAAAATCCGAGAGCCGAACCGTCTTCCCGTCGATCGATTTCAACGTGAAGTCCGGAGCCACCTTGTCTTCCACATCCGCACGTGTAGCCCCGAGGTGACCGGCGGAGCGACCAGTTCGTTCAAAGGCAAATAACACCATGAGCGTGACGACCATTACTACAACAAAGGTGACAAACTGCTTGCGTCTCATAAAAGGCTCCGTCATAAAGCAAAGCGGTTCAAGAATGACAGGTAATTGGAAAGCAGAGTGAGGCGTCCGAAAACCAGCAACAGTCCGAGTGCAATCAGCAACCCACCGCTGCCTACCTCGACCGCGTGCATGTGGGCACGGAAGCGGCTATAGAACTTGAGGAAACGCTCGATACCCAAGGCAGTCAGCAGAAATGGGATTGCGAGTCCCATCGAATAGACCGCGAGCAGAACAATTCCTGACAACACAGAATCCTGTGCGGCGGCAAATCCGAGAATGACTGCCAAGATTGGACCCACACAAGGTGTCCAGCCAAAGGCGAACGCGAACCCGACCAGGAACGCTCCAACAATCGTGCTACCACCTTTTACATTGTGCAGACGCTTGTCCGCATAAAGCGCATTGATCCGGAAAATTCCGGTCAAATGAAAACCAAAAATGACAATAACCACGCCCGCGACTCTGGCCAGCGTTGACTTGTAGTGCGCCAGCACCTGTCCAACCTCGGTCGAGATCGCACCCAGCGCGATGAACACAACGCTGAAACCCAGGATGAACCCGACCGAGTTAAGCATCACCTTGCGCAGTGATTGGGATTCTGGAGAGCGCAGCTCCTGAACTCCCACGCCTGAAATCAGCGACACGTATCCAGGAACCAAGGGCAACACGCAAGGCGACAGGAATGAAACCAGCCCTGCAAAAAAGGCCGCGATCGGAAGAGGAAGAGTTGACATTTGTGTCCTAATAGTCCTAGTTTGTGCTCACGGATTGCATGGTTGCTCCCAAGACTCTGCCCTGATGTGGTTGCTGTAGAAACGCAATCAACCGCAAGTTGTGGGGGTCGGTCCCAGACTCTAGTTTCAACTGAACGTCCTGGGCGAAGCTCTGCCCGTGTTGCACAGAGCCAACTTTCAGGATAGTTCGGACCACGGCGGTGTGCGTCAGCCGCCGCCCGCCATTTTCGCCTCTCGAAACCTCCGATTCGGCATGGTCCAGGGCGACAGCGACGTAGACCTCCGGGTCGCGCTCATCGAACGAATCAGTCAGGGCCTCGGTTTCGATATGGGCACGCAAAATACCTGATTGCTCTAAAGTGATGGAAGAAAGATGAATGGGAATCTTGGGCTGGCTAAAGGCCCGAGCGAACGCGTCATTGGCAGACCGGGCGCTGCTGCCCACGAACTCGATGGTCCCGTCCACGACCATCTGCGGGGTGTAAATGCTGCTTAGGCCCAGCCGGTCGGCATAATTGCTTTGTCGATCGCTGTAGACGTGCGAAGAGTACGGATCCTTCCACCCCAGATCGTTCCAGTAGTCAACGTGTTCGCTGAGGACGACAATTTCTGCTCCTGTCCTCGATTGCCGATCGAACTTCGAAAGCAAAGCGTCAGCCGGCGGGCAACTTGAGCACCCTTCGGAGGTAAACAGTTCTACGAGTACCGGGCTATGGCTGACCAAGTAACGTGGAGTTTCCGCCGCACGTACCCAAACCCAGGCGGCTAGGGCGAAAATCGCAAGAGTGGAAAGGAATGATGTTCTCATGGCATTGCCTGTCCCCTCCTAGATGCTCACACAACCACGTAAGTTACGGGCGACTTGAAGAGTTCGTCCACACCATGCAGCCGTAACTAGAGTAACCGCCCAACTAAAGTGTGCGCGGCAGAATGCGGTTTCGGCTGTGGGAGAAGGATTGGAGGCAGAGCCGAGCGCTCGCGGAGCAAGTGTCGCGCAATCGGGAGCGCGACACTCCATTTAGCGCCCAGCTCGCCATTGGGTTCAACGCCCGCCTTTCGGGCTTACATCGCGGATCATTGCCGAGAGGACGCTTGCGTCCCCTGTGCCGCGAAGCTTCAGGAATCTAAATTGCTAGGAACCAGTAGAGATCTGCCTGTGAGTGCCTGCCTCGTAACCCTGTCAGCGGTGAACGACATTGTGCGGAGCGAGTATGGGAATTCCTTGCCACAATCCAGGCACACCTCGTAGGTGTGTCCCGAGATGGTGAATGGCCGGCTGGTATTGAAGTGCCAGCAACCAAATATCACATCTAAGAATCGCAGCGCCGTGTTTATCAAAGCTTTCCACATATTCGTTTCCCATGACCACACTTTCAGCGACGCTCTCGATGGCCGCGCGCTGAACTCTTTCGCATGTGCACCTCAGCACCGCCGTGCTCGAAATGGACCTCATCCATGAGTGTTCTCATCAAGTAAACGCCTCGGCCATGTTCGGACTCGACGTTACCGATGGCCGTTGGATCCGGAACCTTGCTGGGGTCAAAACCCTTTCCTTCGTCCTTGATAATGATTGACACTTCGCCACCGAATTGAATGCTGCAAGTGATTTGAACCTTCTTCTCAGCGTCCTGGCGATTGCCGTGGAGCACCGCATTCGCTAACGCCTCGCGAATCGCAATTTCAACGTCGCACTCGTCTCCAGGTACACAATCGCATTCCTGAATCATGCTCATCAGCCAATCTACAGCGCCTGAGATCGCATTGATTTCGCTTCGCATAGTGATCGACAAGGCTGCATTCGGACCCGCTAAGCGTGGCTCACTGGATAACGAGGTAACGTTGAACTGCGAATTCATTTCGCTCAACCCCACTCCACAGCAACACACTCAGATTCAGGCACACTATAGAAGTTACAACTCTCATTGCGAATCATGTCTCACAACCGCGAGCACGTTCCGAAACGCATGTAGTACACACGAAGAAATCCGGCGCCCGCGCCCACACGTATTCATCCCGTGCTCAACGCCTCGACGCTTGGGAAAACAGAAATATGATACGAGCTAAGTGGCTAGTAACTTTGCTCTCAGCGTTCGCATCACATCGAGTGCCGTGCAATCTGGTCAGTCGTCGAGTTCGGCGCTACAGCAATAATTGATTCACTTCTGACCGCGAAGGTATTGAAGCATCCGGACGCTGAGGCGGAATTTGCACCGAAGGAGAGTATGAAGACAAGACCGAGTCTCGGGTTAGCCATTGTGGGAGGTTTTGTAGGAACACCAGCCATGACGGTAACGGTATATCTCCTCGGCACGCTAATCGGTGTGAAAATGAACTTCGTGGACGCGTTAGCAACCATGCTGGGCGGCTGGAAGATGGGAATGTTGGTCCACGTGCTGAACGGTGCGATTATTTTTCCGCTGGCCTACGTTGTCTTGCTATATCGTTTTTTCCCAGGTCCGGCCTACGTGAAGGGGCTGACCTTCGGGCTAACGCTTTGGCTGGCTTCGCAACTCTTGATTCTGCCGCTGATTGGAGCGGGGTTGTTCAGTTCTCAAATGGGTGGGATCCGGGCCTCGGGGACGTTATTGCTCGGTCATCTGGTCTACGGAGTCTTGCTGGGCTCGTTGGCAGGAAGCGCCATCGAGGGTTTGTCCGCGGCCAAACCGCGCACTCACCACGCCGCTTAGGCGCGAAATCTCGGAACCACTGAGATTTCGCCGCGCCAACCCGAGGCCACCCGCAAAAGCGCTCTTTTACCTGTCGAGTTAGCCTCTGCCCTTGGTGAGTTCTTCCAGCGTGGCGACGGTTTCACTGGGTTCAGGACGTATGGTGTAATCCGGGCTCACATTGGCGCTGCGAATCACGCTCTGTTGGTCAACGATGTAGCGTGCCGGCATCGGCAAGCGGAAGGCATTCTCCCCATGGAACTCGTCCAACTTGTTTCCAAACTGCACATACACCGTTTTGAGGTATTCGGGAAGTGTGAATACGAGGCCAAATTGAGCTGCCACTTGCAGCCCACGGTCGGTCAGTACATCGAAACCCAGATGGAGGCGACGATGAACCGAATGACCGTACTTCTCCAATTGCGGCGAGATCGCCACCAGGCTAGCTCCTAGCCGCTGGATATCAGGCAAAGCTGTCTGTAGAGCCTCCAGCTCCATGTTGCAGTAAGGTCACCAGTGACCACGGAAGAACGTGATTACCAGCGGGCCTTTTGCCAGCAGTTCAGCGGAAGAGATCGAGTTTCCGTCCTGGTTGTTCAGGGTGAATGCCGGCGCCTGATCGCCCGTCTTCAAAGCATGTTCGGCCAATCCCGACTGGCGCAAATCCTCCGTAGCTCGATGAAAGACTTCGATTACCGCCTTGGGAGCGTTGTAAGGTGGGCCCCCGGATTCGAACTGCGATTTAAAGCCATCCATCTTTTGCGCAAGAGTCATCGAGCGCCTTCCGTCGCGGTCGCTGCTGTAAGTTCAAAATCTGAGGTAATTTCGAAAGCCGGCCGCATTGTCTTGTAGACGGGACACTTTCCCGCGTATACGCCGTGGACGCGTTCCACGGTTTCCCTGGTCTGCTCGGCTCCATCAAGTAAGTAATGAACGTGAACTCTGCGAATTACCAAGACCCCCTGATCAGACTCGATCTCCCCTCTCACTTCGGCCCGCAACCGGCCATTGCTCGCATCTATTTTGCGCGCTTCCAGCGCGCCCCCGAAGGTTCCGAGCATTCAACCCCCAAGGGCGGCCACAACATAATCAAGCGTGGAGGCGTGCGATTCGCGCAGTTTTGCTGGATCCACGCCATAATGCTGGGCAATGGCTCCATGGACGCTGAAGACTACCGGCTGCGATTCCCCTGGCAAGTGCGCTATTCGAAGCGGCCCCGACAGCCGTTCGATCCGAACGCTGGACACATACACTGGATCTGACATTTCAGTCCTCATTTCTTTCCATGAAACTAGTTGGCGATGTCGTTAGGCAGAAACCCTAGCGTTCCCTGTGCTTCCCGCTCCGCTGGTAATCGCCCAGCCTGATCTCTTCATTTTCTCGATGCATCCCATTCTCGATGCATGCCAGTACATTAGAGTGACAAATAGCCGCAAAAGTTACATGGCGAATTCTCCAACGGCGACCACTGTGAGTCCGCTATACGGACCCGTTCGTCGGTTGTGACCTGTTTAACCGGTAGACTGCCCGATTTGTGGACGAGAGGAATGCTGCATCTATTTTCGATGCCACGAAATCTCATGGATAGCTGGCGAGAGAAGCCGCTCGGTGTGGCATTCGACAAATACGCGGCTCTTTGGAGATGGAAACGTTATGGATGTGAGACCTCGGCGCCCCGATGATAGGTCACTTGCCTACGCGTTGCTGCGCGTCACGCTGGGACTCAACATTTTCATGCATGGCACAAGCCGCCTGCTGGCTGGTGTTGGCAGTTTCGTCACCGGGATGACTAAGATGTTTCAAAACACTCTCCTCCCCACGGCCGTTGTTGTGCCATTCGGATATGCCTTGCCGTGGCTGGAAGCCGGGCTCGGTCTTCTCATTATTATTGGTTTTCGCACTCGAGAGGCTCTTGTCTCCGGCGCCCTTCTCATGCTGGCATTGACTTTCGGAACGGCGCTTCGGCAGGACTGGGGCGTTGCCGGGATTCAACTCTTCTACTCGGTGGTTTATGCGGCCCTGATTGCGGGCCTCCGCTACAATGGCCTGTCCGTGGATCAGAGGCGTCTGCCGCAGTGAACCGCGAAACAGAGACGGGTGCCCGGAACGACCTCCCGTTAATTACCCACTTCGGCTACCTGCTTAAGGGATGCAGTTTCGATTCCCGGCGGTGCATGTCTTTGCCGGATTCTATCTGCCCTGGGCGGACGCCATAAATATCTTCCACCGTGGCGCGCAATAGTTCTGCCACGCTCCATGCCTGCGCAATACAGCCAACCGGACGATGGGGCGCATCGCCTTCGAAGATTTCAGAGACCTTGCCAAGTCCAGAATCCGTCATGTGCTCTTTGAATGCGGAGAGCCAAGATTCCGCCTGTCTCCGGGCTGGCTCGCCGCCACCGTGAACCTTTATGTATGCAGTGAGGAATGGACCCATCAACCACGGCCAAACCGTGCCTTGATGATAAGCGCCATCCCGGCTGGTCTGGTCCCCTGTGTAGCGGCCGCGGTATTGAGGATCGCTTGGGGCGAGGGTTCGCAGGCCGAAGGGTGTGAGCAGATGCTCCTGGACGACGTCTAACACGCGATTCGCCCGCGCCGGATTGAGCATGGTGTAAGGAAGACTCACGGCAAAGATCTGGTTTGGCCGAATGCTAGAGTCCGGTGGGCCGCCATTCACAACATCGTAAAGGCACTCATTCTTTTCGTTCCAGAAAAGCCGATTGAAGCTCCTCTTGGCTAGAGCCGCCATCGCACCATAACGCTTACGGCCGTCTGCGTCTTCGAGTTGCTGTGCTAGATTCTCCAGAACGCAGAGGGCGTTATACCAGAGAGCTTGAATCTCGACGGGCTTTCCACGGCGCGGAGTGACGACCCAATCGCCCACCCTGGCGTCCATCCACGTGAGTGCTATGCCCGGCTCTCCGGAGCTGAGCAGCCCGTCTGAGTCAACCTTGATTCCGAACCGTGTCCCTCGCACATGCCAGGAGACGATGTCGGTGAGAATGCTGTAGAGATCGTTGCGAACAAATTCCAGGTCGCCGCTATAGGCAAGATATGCTCGTATGGCCTCGAAGAACCAGAGAGTAGCGTCGACAGTATTGTATTCAGGCATCTCTCCGGCATCGGGGAAACGGTTGGGCAACATTCCGCGGTCCACGTGCTGCGAAAAAATACGCAGAATACTTTGCGCAAGGTCATATCGCTTCAGGGGGAGAGTGAGGCCGGGCAGGGCAATCATAGTGTCTCGGCCCCAGTCGCTGAACCAGTGATAACCGGCAATGACGGTCTTCTGTTCGCCCCGCGCGACGATGAACTGGTCAGCGGCGGCAGTGAGGGCCTTGACGAAATCGTCTTCCACCGGAGCGCGCCTAGCGTTCGAGCGTCGTCGGGAGATTTCGGCCTGGAGATATTCGTCCACCTTCGCGGCATCGCGCCGCTCCGTTGAAGCGATAACCGCTGCGGCGGATTCCGCACGCAGATCGAAGCGCAGGACGCACGGGTTGAAGAGGTCCTCAACGAAGTCAAGGCCACGTTCGCGCTCGGCATCATATTCGAAGTTGCGATACCAATTGCTGCCGCTTCCAAGTTGCCCGGCGTTGTGCGCGAGATGCAGCGAGGGTAGGCCAGCATATGGAGTGATGCTCGCTAGCCCGGGCGCCGACTCCACGGTGGAATTCAGAGCACCGTTCTCATGGGTAGTGCTGTGGTAATCGCGGAAGGCGATCAAGGGCCTAAGTTCGAGCTCGATCTTTTGGGAGAGCGACTTGGAACCGCTCTTATTCCCAAGTCGGTATTGAACGATCGTCGAGTTCTCGCCCTGCACCATGAAGACAGTCTTCTCGATCTCAACACCCTCAATCTCATAGGTGAAGATAGGGAAGGGATCGAGGCGAAATTGCTTGAGATAGCGAAAACCCTGAGGATGCACAACCGATGGATAAAGGTTCGCGGAGAGATCGAATGCACGTCCGTCCAACAGAAGAGTCTCTTCTAACTTGGACAGAAGAACATAGCGGTCGACCGGGGGTTTGATCGCCGCCACCAGCAAACCGTGGTAACGGCGCGTATTCAGGCCAACAATCGTAGACGAAGCGAATCCACCTAAGCCATTGGTCTCAAGCCATTCGCGACGCAAAGCCGCATCCAAATCGCCGCAAACGTCCTGTCCAAAACGGATCATGTTTTGCTCTCCCTAGCGACCAGCCATTTCATTTTCCGCAAGCGTACCCTTTCGATCGTCACTTGGCGAACGTAACCGGTGGCGATGTTCGGCGTTTTTCGCGCTTGGAAGATTCGCCGCTCTGCTGCAGCAGTTTTGTGACCAGACCGGTCCAACCCGTCTGATGGCTGGCTCCGAGTCCCGCGCCAGTGTCCCCGTGGAAGTACTCGTGGAAAAGCAACAGATCGCGCCAGTTAGGGTCGGTCTGGAATTTCTCTACATTGCCATGCGTCGGCCGCCGGCCTTGGTCGTCCCGCAAGAAAATTCTGGTCAGCCGCCGGGACAATTCCGCGGCCACCTCCCAGAGCGTGAGCGTGTTGCCCGAACCTGAGGGGAACTCCACCTTGAAGTCGTCGCCGAAGTAGTAATGGAGCTTCTGCAGCGATTCGATCAGCAGATAGTTCACCGGGAACCAGATCGGCCCGCGCCAATTCGAGTTCCCCCCGAATAGGCCAGTGGTTGATTCCGCCGGTTGATAGTCAACCCGGTACTCCATGCCATTTACCGACAGCGTGTAGGGATGCTCGCGGTGATATTGCGACAGCGCGCGGATACCGTATGGCGACAGGAATTCCTGCTCGTCCAGCATGGTTTGCAACACGCGCCGCAACTGGTCAGGACAGACAATTGCGAGCAACCGCCTTTCCCCCATCCCGCGTGTACGCATGCAAGCTACATTGCTCACCAGATCAGGACGGTTGTCGATGAACCACTGCAGCCGCCGCTTGAAACCGGGCAAGCGGTCCAGCAGTTCCGATTCGATCGTCGCGACAGCGAACAGTGGGATTAGGCCTACCATGGAGCGAACCCGCATCGGGTACTTGCTGCCGTCCGGGAACTTAAGGACGTCGTAGAAAAAACCGTCCTTCTCGTCCCACAGACCGATGCCGTCATTGCCACGATGGTTCATCGCGTTGGCGATGTACATGAAATGCTCCCAGAACTTGCTTGCCACGTCCTCGTACGCCGGATCTTCTCCCGCCAATTCCAGCGCGATGGCGAGCAGGTTCAGCGTATACATTGCCATCCAACTCGTGCCGTCGGATTGCTCGATGTAGCCTCCGGTCGGCAGTGGCGCGCCCCGGTCGAATACGCCGATGTTGTCAAGTCCCAGGAATCCGCCCTGGAAAATGTTCATGCCTTCCGCATCTTTGCGATTTACCCACCAGGTGAAATTCAGAAGCAGCTTGTGAAAAATGCGCTCTAGAAATGCACGATCACCCTTCCCCGTGCGCTTCTTGTCGATCTTGTAGACGCGCCATGCGGCCCAGGCATGAACCGGAGGGTTCACATCTCCCAAGGCCCACTCGTAGGCGGGGAGTTGCCCGTTCGGGTGCATGTACCATTCGCGCAAGAGGAGCACGAGTTGTTCTTTTGCGAAATCAGGATCAACCAGCGCCAGCGCCACGCAGTGGAACGCCAGGTCCCACGCCGCATACCATGGATACTCCCATTTGTCGGGCATCGAAATGACATCGGCGTTGTACAGGTGCGGCCATTCTTTGTTGCGACCGCTCAGACGCTCGGCCGGCGGGGGAGGACTCCCGGGATCGCCTGCCAGCCATTCCTTCACTACGTAGTGATAGAACTGCTTGGACCACAGCATGCCGGCGAATCCCTGGCGCATGACGTTTTGTGCGTCCGCGGAGAGATCCTGCGGAATCACGGTGGCGTAGAACTCATCTGCCTCACTCTTGCGGATCGATAAGAGACGATCGAAACCATCGAACGCAGCTTCGGCTACACCCGAGAAGTCGATATCGCTGAGGCGAAGTCGCACGGTCGCCGTTTGACCAGCGCCGATTTCGAGTTGATAATGCGCGGCGGCCTTGGTGCCCATCGACTCGGCAGCGACGGCCTCTTCGACGCCCTGAACGATGTAGTCGTTGATGCCGTCCTTCACACATTTGGAGCGGTTCCCCACTCCGAATAACCGCTTGAAATTGGTTTCGTTTTCGGTGAAGAGAAGTTCCGGCGAGCCGTCATAATAGAGCCAGCGTTTGCCCAGGCTAGGGTGATCGAGTTCAATCGCGCCGGGAACTTGGCGCAGCCGCGGGTGGGCCGAATCTCCGACCGAATCTCCGACCGGATCTCCGCCCCAGGTGTTGCGAAACCAGATGGTTGGCAAAAGACGCAGACGCGCGGTTTCAGGCCCACGATTAGCAACGGTGATCTTCAGGAGGATGTCTTCCACATCCCCTTTCGCGTATTCGACGAATACGTCGAAATAGCGATCTTCGTCGAACACGCCTGTATCGAGCAGTTCGAATTCTGGCTGGTCCTTACCGCGGTTGCGATTTTCGTCCAATAGTTGCGTATACGGAAACGGGGCATGCGGATACTTGTACAAATACTTCATGTAGGAGTGCGTTGGCGTGCTGTCGAGGTAGAAGTAGCACTCTTTGACGTCCTCACCGTGATTCCCCTCGTTGCCGGTCAGACCAAATAGACGCTCTTTCAGGATGGGATCACGTTCGTTCCAGAGAGACAGCGCAAAGCAGATTAACTGGTGGCGGTCGCAGATGCCCGCCAAGCCATCCTCATTCCAGCGGTACGCACGCGAGCGAGCATGATCGTGCGGCAGATACTCCCAAGCATTGCCGTACGGACTGTAGTCCTCACGAACCGTGCCCCAAGCGCGCTCGCTGAGGTAGGGACCCCAGCGTTTCCAGTGCTTCTCGCGTCGCTGGCATTCGCCCAGTCTGATCTCTTCTTTTGTCATGCGCCCTGCCCAAACCTTAGAGTCGTATGCCTGCCCAGAAGTTACGCGGCGGACTTTCAGCGTGCCACGACCGTAAAGTCGCAACACCTAGCAAAGGCACACTGCAGCGTGATTTCGGCTTGAGCGAGGAGGAAGCGTACCTTGCCCTGCAGCGCCAGAGCTTTGCGCGCACCGTCTATGGTAGACTAGACCAACTAAACTTAGTCTAAGGAAGCCGCAATGAAAACAGTAAATATTCATGAGGCGAAAACGCAGCTTTCGAAACTCATCGAAGAGGCCTCCAAGGGGGAGTCGTTCGTCATTGCCAAGGCTGGCAAACCGATGGTCAAGGTGATGGCCCTTGGCGCTCCAACTGGGGGTCAAGTGCGGCGACTCGGTTTCCTGACGGGACAGATCTCTGTGCCGGACGACTTTGATCGAATGGGCAAGGACGAGATCGAGCAAATGTTCGGCGGTGGTGCATGAAACTCCTGCTGGATACTCATCTGCTTCTCTGGGCTGCCGGCGAACCGCGCCGCCTCTCAAAACAGGCTCGAACCTTGATAGACAATGCGGACAATGAACTTCTCTTCAGTGCGGCCAGCCTATGGGAAGTGGCGATTAAACGCAGGTTGGGACGAGAAGATTTTAAGGTGGATCCGCGGCTACTGCGCCGCGGTCTATTGGACAACGGATACAGAGAGCTGCCAATCAGCAGTGATCACGTCGTTGCCATCGATAGCTTGCCAGCTATTCATAAGGATCCTTTCGACAGAATTCTAGTGGCACAGGCGACTGTCGAGGGGATTACGCTGCTGACCATAGACTCCCTGGTGTCCCAGTACCCGGGTCCGATCAGGACGGTGTAGGGATCCCGAATGCTGCTGCGGTTCCACCGCCTGCCTTAAGCGGAATTCGAACGCAGCCAAACCAGACTGCTTCCTGCCGGACAACTAGCCTCCAGACTCGCCGTGTACTCTCAGAACTCCAGTCGCGCCTCAAACGCGACCATACGTGGACTGCTATCGCCACCCAATCCCACGCCCAGCAAGCCGGTCGGCGGAGAAGTTGTGTACGTGAGCCCTCCAAATCCACTCTGCGTGGAAGGATTTCCGGGTATGCCGGCCTGAACCATATTTGGAAGCGCAAAATTCGGATGGTTGAAAACGTTAAAGAACTGCCCTTCAAACCGCAGTTTCACGCGCTCGCTCAGAGGAAAGAATTTTGTCAGGTAGAAGTCGCTCGAGACAAAATCAGGACCACGCAAAGCATTGCGGCCAAGGTTTCCGAATTGGCAATTCTGCGCGCTGTCGCCGCCATAGCACTTCCCGGTACTCGGATCGACGGCCGACACAAATGCGTCCGGATTAAGCCACTGAATCGTTCCCGCCTGAGTTACGCCCCGAATCGGGTGATGGTCATACAGCGGAACGCCCGGAACGACACTAGCGAACTGCGGCCCGCTGCCCTGCACGATTCCGTTTCCGTTTGCTGAATAAGGCGTGCTCAGCACCGAGAACGGAACTCCACTGTGCCAGAACGCAGTTCCAGAAATTTGCCAGCCATTGAGCGCATACCCCAGCCAGTGACTATGCACCTTCACCGGCAACTCGTAAACGTATTGCGCGTTCAGATTGTTGCGGATGTCATAGTCGCAAGGACCATAATCGCGGGCCAGGTCTCCCGGCAGCGGCGAGAGAATCCCTCCTGCGGAAAACGGAAGGAAGCCTCCGTTCGAGACCGTATCCATGCAACGGCTCCAAGTGTAGTTGATCTGCCCTTGCAGACCATGTCCGAGGCGCTTCATCGCGGTCAATTGAAGACCGTTGTAGTGGCTGTTCGCGCCGGTGGAGAGCTGCGTCACCGCGCCGAATCGCGGATCGCTTGCTTGCAGGTAGGGAAACGGTGCAAAACAGCCCTGACAAACGGTTTGGTAGCCGTTGACTTGGGTCGAGTACGGTTGATTCACGGCCCGCGTGCCTACGTACTGCGCTTGCAGACTAGCCGTCGTTCCAAATTGATGTTCTATTCCGAGGCTCCACTCCAGGAAGTAAGGCGCGTGGAGTTTGCCATCTGGAACGGCTGTGATCGCAACCGGCGGAAGACAACTTGTCGGGCTTGACCGTGAAGATGCGCACGAAAGCTGTCCCTGGGGAAATCCCGAGGTAAAAATCTGATTTGCCGTCATAGTTGCATCGACTGCGCTGCCGGCCACGCCCGGCGCAATGGCCGCGCCGCCTACGGTGCCAAGCACGCCTCCCTGAAACGTCTTGTCGTAGGGAGGGTTCGTGCCGATCAGGTCAGCCACACTGCCCGGCAAGATGTCGCTAAAAATCCCGAAGCCAGTCCGGAGTACGGTTTTCGGCTCGAACTGCCACGCAACCGCCGTTCTGGGTTGCAGGATCGCTACTGGTGTAGATGAAAAAAGTTTGCCGAGATGAGTCTGGATGGCCTCATTCAGCGGTTGATTGACATCATGCGAGATTGAACTGAAGGAGCCGCGAAGACGGGCAACCTGATCATGAGGATTCAGCGGATTTGAGTTGAAGGTGTCGCGCAGGCCAAACGTCCAGGTCAGTTTGCGAGTCAATTTCCAGGTGTCCTGCGCGTAGACATCGAGGTTAAGAAAGTTGAAGGGTTCATTTGCATTCGAAGGAAATGACTCCGACGCAGTGTTCGCTACTCCGCCGATGAATTGCTGCAAATTCGCATAGGTCACCGTTGGGACCGTGCCTTCTCCGAAGTCGTAGTCGTTCAGGCGGAAGATACGGGTATTGGTTCCGAACCGCAGTTCGTGAGCGCCATGGCTCCATGCGAGGTTGTCGTTGATGAAAAAGCGGAGTGCGCGCCGGCCTTGAATCCAGGTGTTGTCGAGCCCCCCGATGGGCGTAAAGGCGTTCGCTCCGGTGCCCTGTAACACAATGGGAAATGCCGAAAGGGTCTGCTGGAGGTTGCGTGGTCCGAACAGGCTCTCGTACCAGGAGAACGCCGGATTGAAGTAGTTCACGAGGTTCTGTGAGAAGACGTGCGTGTGCCCTGCCGCGAAAGAATAGAGTGGCTGCGGCGAAAACGCATCGAACAGCGGGTTGATAGGGTCCGTCCAAGCGGCTTGCAAACCGTTGTCGGACTGAAAGCGAAACCAAGCCGTATCTCTCGGGTTGATGTTGTAGTCGACGCGAACCGTCTGCACCTGTTCGTGGTCGTCGCTGGAATGCGAGACGCTCTGCCGGTTCGCGCAACCATCCTCCGAGGCCCCAAGCGGGCAGCCAAGTATCGCGGTCGGTGTGCCGCTGGTGTTTGAATACAGCGAAAACAACTGTCGATAGAACGGGATCGACGCAGAAGGAAGTTGCTGCAGCACGTATTGTTGAAATGCCGCGCTGGGAACAATCGTAGGCGTGACAATGGGTAGTGCAATCCGCACCCATTCGCTGTCGAAGAAGAAAAAAAGCTTGTCATGCGCAATCGGCCCGCCCACACTACCTCCAAAATGATTCACGGTCGATCTGGGCTTGTGGTTTCCCGCAGTCGCATTGGTAAAGTAGTCCGCTGCATTCAGTAGCGATCCATTCCACAGCTCATAGAGGTTCCCGTGAAACTGATTCGTCCCCGACTTGGTGACGTAATCGACTTGCGATGCTCCATACCGCCCTTGATCCACGGAATAGGAAAGTGTGTTGACGGTCACTTCCGAAATCGAATTCAATCCCAGGACCAGGTTGGTCGAGAGTCCGCTATTGAGATTGGTGAGCGGGTCGTTCGTTTCCAGCCCGTCCACGATGTAGCCATTCGAGAGGGCGGGAAGTCCGTTGAACTCCACGTTGCCATAGCCGTTGCTGCTGCCAACAAAGTCGTTGCTGCTCCCCGCCGTATTGATCAGCGCCCCAGGTGCGAATTGCAGAGGGTAGGTCAGATCCCCTCCCGGATTCGGCAAGTCCTCCAATGCCGGAGCAGTCAGGGTCGTGGAAGTGTTTGCGTTTTCCGGGTTGATGATTGGCGCTTCGCTGCTTACCTCGACCGCCTCGCTGGACCGCGCCACCTTGAGCGTGAAATCCACGCTTTGTTTTTGGCCCAGACCAGAAATGACATTGTCATTTTGCGCCGGATCGAAGCCTTGTGCTTCTGCTCTAACCGAATACGTACCTGGCTTTAGCTGTGGAAAGTTGAACAGCCCTGCGTCATCAGTCCGGGCAGCACGCTTCAGGCCGGTTTCGTGATTCGTGATCGTCACGGTGGCGCCCGGCAATACCGCGTCGGTTGTGTCGCGCACTTCGCCAACGATGGCGCTAGTGGTTTCCCCTTGTCCCAATGCTTTCAGCGGATGAAGACACGCCACCGTCAATACGAGAAAAGTAAAGTACGTCGCCTGCGTCATGGAAACCCCACTTCTTCGCCCAAAGCGGCCAAGAGCCACCGCCAATTAACTAGAGATTATTGTTCATAGTTAACCACAGTTAATGCTAACAGGCAAGGACAGGCGCGGCTTGCTCCATTGATCTGCCACCTGAATTGCTGAAGAGACGGCGTACGCAAGAACCACCGAGATTAGGAATCTCTTAAGCCTTCGCCGCGGCAGGCTCGGCCGGGTTCATCCACTCCGTCTTTTCGGCAACGATCTCAAACGTAGTGTGGAAGCTGGCCGTCTTTTGCGCCATCGCGCCGACCTTTGCCAGCGTCTACTTGTCTCGACGTTACCTGCAAGTGATGTTGGGGTTGTCCTTTGCCAATTCCAGGCAAGCCGTGTGTTGCTTCACGCTCTGCTGCTGATCTGCGACCGACTCTGGAGTGGAAGCAGGAGCAGCCGCTGGCGAGGTTGGGGCAGGACTCGGAGTCGGCTTCTGCGCACTTGCAGTGGGAGCCTTGTCCAGCATTGCTTGAAATGCTGCAATCTCCTCTCGCTGGCCCCAGATTAAGTCCTGAGTTTGCGTTTTGCAGTAATCGTCCGGATATTCCCAGACCGGCTGCACGGTCACTTTTGTCGTGCCATCGAGTTCCGCCAGCGTGTATGACCAAACCTTTTTCGTGGTCATCCCAGCACACGCACTGGAAGCAGCGAAGAGCGCGCTGACAATGGGCATCTGCGCTGGCTTCGAGAAGCGAAATTGCAACTGGTTGTCGGAGTCGAGAGCGTACCCTTCGTTTAGATTCGCTTGCACGATTAGAGTCTTCACCGTTTGAGCAGACGCTTTGCTGGCGAATACATACGGTCCGGGCTGCGCCTTTGATTTCTTATCCCGTGCCGCGGCCAAGGTCGTTATCGCCAGAATTAGAATCAGAACTCGCTTCATACTTTTACCCACCCCTGACTTTAGCGAGAGGAAGCCGAGAACCGCTAATTACCGGAGTCATCTCGCCGATACTAGTGGAGTCAACGTGGCTGAGATTCATATTTCCTGGTGCACTATCGGTGGTAACTTTCCCGGGCAAGCCCCGAGAAGTAAACTCTTCTCGTTCGTCGGAGCCCTATGCGCCTGCTGCGCCTCCAAGACGTCGAGATTGGCAGCAACGATCGTGTATTCTGCCATTCGCGTCTGCGCGCTTTGATCGTCTGGCTTGCTGGATTCGCCGCCGTCACCGCCTTTTTCTTCCACGCATATACGGCAAAGTTGCGCTTCGGTTACTTCTTCGGCTCGTTCCTGCTGCTCTTTCTCCTTCTGACGTTAAAGATGTTGACTGCGCGCTTTCATCCTTCCAATTGGCTCGTTCGCATGAACGATACGGGAATCTACGTGCAATACCGTTCTTATCTGAACTATCAGTTGCCCGATGACCCTTCGGTAATTTTTCTTTCCCTCGGCGAAATCGCGTCGGCCCGCTTGGTCAAAGAGCGAGTCGACACACCCGACTCCATGAAGCCGCACGCCTCCCAAACCCAATACCTGCGCTATGTTGAACTTGAGTTATCCGGTGATACCGCGCCGCTTGCGGAGGCATTGCAGACGGAACGCGGCGAGCAGGCCCCACTGGAAAAACACTGGTACGGCACCAGTTCGACGCTTTACCAGGATTATCCCGTCAACCTGATCCCGCCGACATTCGTTCGTATCCACTGGGATGTTGTGCCTAGCGCACACAACTTCCTCGAAACGCTGCGCCCCTACACGGTGATTGCCGATCCCGTTTCCATCAGGCAGGACTTCACGCACTTGAAATCGCTCAGCCGCGAAGATCAACAGAAGCAACTCCGCGAACTGGCCGCCCGCGGCCAGACCATCACCGCCATATACGCCGCCCGCCAACTCTACGGCGGCAGCTTAGGAGACGCAAAACAAATGGTGGATTCGCTACAGGAGAATGAAATACCGCAACAGCGTTAGGAAACGGAATCGTGGGGGACTCTCGCGTGCGAGTACAATTTGCCACATTCCCAGCTTTTTCCAGCCGCGCCTGAAGGGCGATCATGCGTGGACTGCTCTCGCTACCCATCCCGCCCATGCCACAAGCCTGCTAACTGGCACCAGCCTTTCTCGCCAGTAACTTCACAATTTCTTTTTCAAAGACTGAGATGTCCGTTGCCCCGATATGCTTGTCGACGATCCGGCCATCCCGCCCGATCACAAAAGCGATCGGCAATCCGAGAACTCCACCGTAAAGTTCACCCGTCTTTGCATTGCCCATCACAACCGGGTAGTTCATTTTGTAGCGCTGATAGAAGTCGCGTACCGGTTCCGGCCCATCGTCCATGGAAACGCCGATGATCTGCAAACCCTGGTCGCCGTACTTGTTTTGCAGTTCGATGAAATGTGGAATCTCGTCCCGGCACGGATCGCACCAGGTTGCCCAGAAGTCCAGAAGAACGACTTTGCCCCGGTAGGATGAGAGTTCGAGTTCTTGTCCTGTTAATTCCGGAAGCGAGAAATCGGGGGCCATGGAGGTTTCATGGATACCTAAGCTACCCGTGCTGCTCGTGCGGGAAACGCCACGATGACGGATCGCGAAATAAACTCCCGCCACCACCACGAGCAACACCAAGCCGCGAAGAATCCATCTCTTCAATCTTCTAACCCCGGTCGGGAAGCCTTCAGTTCGCTAGTCTCCTCGGGCCACTGGATAGCCCTTATCCACCCAGTTCACGCCAAAATTATCGGAGATATAAAGCACTTTCACATTGCTAAAGCCGAGCGCCTGCAAGGCGTCGGCGGCAGGCTTCACGTTCGGACAATGGCTCCATGGGCAGCATCCGCAATAAAGAACGATGAACTTGTTTCGTGGCAGCGGCTCCACGCGCTTACGCAGTTGCTGAATGCCGGCCTCGCTGGAAGCCGGGCCAATGTATTCGGAACCCGGGATATGCGCCTGCTCATAAAGAACGTGGGACCCCACATCGATCATCAGCGGTTTTGCACCCTTCGAAGACTGAAGGATCTTGACCAGTTCTTCCGGGTTGATGAGTTGGGTGCTGGATAGAAGTGTTGCCTGATAAGCGGGAAACATCGCCCCGGCCGCGCCCTCCGAGCGGATTTGCGAATTCGCGCGAACCGCCCAAACTGACGCTGCCAGGCCTGCCGCAGTCGTCCCGACAACCACCAGGGTGATGACCCGTTTCATAGATGCAGATAGACGATTCATTTGAACTCCTTCGGCATTATCCGGCGTTGCTCGCAGTCCCGCAAGGCATGATCCGTTCCACGCTCCTTGCCCGCAGGTCTTCATCTTTATCTTTTCGGCGTGTTAACAATGCCGGAAGCTAAAATTCGGACTTCAGCGGACCCGAACCGGAGTAAAATACAGGCGGATTCCCTGGGGACGGGAGGGCCATGGCCATGCGAACCGCCTTCCTGATGCGGTCGCCGCGCATCCTACCGATCTTGCTGTGGGTGATATGTCTCCTCGTCCCGGCAGAGGCGCAACACGGAGGCGGCGGCGGTGGCCACTCCGGAGGTGGCCACTTTGGCGGCGGCCACTCTTCTGGCAGGCATTCCGCTGCAAGCCAGGGGCGAGGTCACTTCGGCTGGCTGCACTTCTGGTCAGGAAGGCACTCTTCTGGGCGCGCGGAAGCGAGAGCATCCTCTACTTTTACTTCGGATGTTTCGCCCCATGGCCCGTCACGCCTGGGAACCTTCGCCTCGCTGGCTGGCACGCGGTTCATCTCGCGCACGCCGTCGACGCTTCTCTGGTCTCCACCGCTATTCCACGCCGCCCCGGCGGCTGGAGTTTTTTCCCTTTCCTCGACCCTGCACCGTCATCGCGATTTCTTCTTCAACCGCTATTCGCGGTTTTCTTCCTCCGGCTGCTTCTTGAATGGACTGAACCAGGTCTGCTTCTTCGAACCATTCTTGCCGCTGCTTGCCTTCGCTGGTTACTTTGATCCTTTCGATTTCGGCTTCGGCGAAGACTCGCCTGATCTTGGCAACGACAACGACCTCAATTCCCAGGCGCCCGGGCAGGGGGAAATATCCGCGATCCCGCCCGCCCTCAATTCACCCGATGACGACACGGCAGAAGGGAATTCGTCGGCGCTCTCCGGAGCCATGTCCGGCGCACCGACCGGACAGCAGAGCCTGGACAACGGAGTCTTCCTGCTTGTACTGAAGAATGGCACCAGCCACGCCGTCACAGACTACTGGGTGGCCGACGGTTATCTCGAATACATCAGCCCCGACGGCTCACGCAGCCACCTTCCGCTGGAAGCTCTCGACCTGCAAAACACAGTGAAGCAAAATGCTCCTCGTGGTCGTCCGTTTGTCCTCCGCTTCGCGCCTGCACAGAATCGCTAGCGCGGACCCACGAAGCAGATCGACGTTCCTTGATGGCAAGGCATCAGCCGCAGTCACAGGAAGGATTTCGGTTGACACGGCGCTCTATCGTTTTATAATAATTCTTATCCGATAATCATGCGTTTCTCCCACAAACAGTTCCGTGAGCTGGCTGCGCAGCACGGTTTGCCGGTCACGCATCAGCGTCAGGTGGTTTATGAGGCTGTCATTGCTTCCCACGGGCACTATTCTCCAGAGGACGTATACGCCGCGGTGCGACGCCGCATTCCGTCCATCTCTCTGGCCACGGTCTACAACAATCTGCGGCTTTTCATCGAGTGCGGGCTGCTGCGAGAGGTCACTCCCCACACATCCACGTTGCGCGTGGATGGCAATCTCAATCCTCATCACCATCTGGTCTGTTCGCGCTGCAAGTCGGTGCAAGACATTGAAGGAGAGTTCATCGATTTCAAACGGCTGTCCCGGCATCTGCCGGATGGCTTTGATCTGACGCAGCCGCTGGTCGAGGTCTTTGGCCTCTGCCGCCGCTGCAGTGCGAAAAAATAGTTTTTTAAGTAATTCCCAGTCATAAGAAGAAGGATGAAAACATTATGGAAAATACACTCGCAACTTCATCGGGGAGCATTTCCCCTGAGACTAAGGACAAACACACCACACCCGAAGGAAAGTGCCCGGTCGCGCACGGCGCTCGCAAATCCCACACGAATGCTGATTGGTGGCCCAATCAGGTGAACGTGAATATCCTGCACCAGCATTCGCCAAAGTCCGATCCCATGGGCCAGGAGTTCGACTACGCGGAAGAATTCAAGACGCTCGATCTGAATGCCGTGATCAAGGATCTGAATACCTTGATGACGGATTCGCAACCGTGGTGGCCGGCCGACTTTGGTCATTATGGTCCGCTCTTCATTCGTATGGCGTGGCACAGCGCGGGCACGTACCGCATCGGCGACGGCCGCGGCGGTGCCGGATCCGGACAGCAGCGCTTCGCGCCGCTCAATAGTTGGCCGGATAACGTGAACCTCGATAAGGCTCGCCGTCTGCTGTGGCCGATCAAGCAAAAGTATGGCCGGAAAATCTCCTGGGCCGACCTCATGATTCTCGCCGGCAACGTCGCACTCGAATCGATGGGCTTCAAGACCTTCGGTTTTGGCGGCGGCCGCGCGGATGTCTGGGAACCCGAAGAGGAAATCTATTGGGGGCCTGAGGGCACGTGGCTGGCGGACGAGCGCTACTCCGGCGATCGTGATCTCGAGAATCCTCTCGGCGCGGTGCAAATGGGACTGATCTATGTGAATCCCGAAGGGCCCAATGGAAAGCCCGATGCCATCGCTGCCGCGCGCGATATCCGGGAAACTTTCGCCCGCATGGCGATGAATGACGAAGAAACCGTCGCCCTCATTGCCGGTGGTCACACCTTCGGCAAAACCCACGGCGCTGCCGTTCCCGCTCAATATGTAGGCAACGAACCGGAAGGTGCCGACATCGAGGATCAAGGCCTCGGATGGAAGAATAAATTTGGCAAAGGTTTTGGTGCTGACACGATCGGCAGCGGCCTGGAAGTCACCTGGACCACGACGCCTACGAAGTGGAGCAACAACTTCTTCGACAATCTTTTCAAATACGATTGGGAACTGACCAAGAGTCCGGCTGGTGCGCATCAGTGGACACCGAAAAACGGCGCAGGCAACGGCACGGTTCCTGATGCCCACGATCCCTCAAAACGTCACGCGCCATCGATGCTGACCACGGACCTCGCCTTGCGCTTCGACCCGGCCTACGAAAAGATTTCGCGGCGCTTTTACGAGCATCCGGATCAGTTCGCCGACGCGTTCGCAAAAGCATGGTTCAAGCTCACGCACCGCGACATGGGCCCGATCCCACGCTACCTTGGCCCGCTCGTTCCCAAGGAGCCCCAGATCTGGCAAGATCCCGTTCCCGCCGTGGATCATAAATTGATCGATGAGCAGGATGCTGCTGCGCTCAAGGCGAAGATCCTCGCATCCGGACTGACGATCTCACAACTGGTCACCACTGCGTGGGCGTCCGCGGCTTCATTCCGCGGCTCCGACAAACGCGGCGGAGCCAACGGCGCGCGCATTCGCCTCGCCCCGCAAAAGGATTGGGAAGTAAATCAGCCGGCCGAACTGGCGAAGGTTCTGTCCAAGCTGGAAGCGATCCAGAAGGAGTTCAACAGTGCTCAGTCCAACGGGAACAGAGGGAAAAAGGTTTCGCTGGCCGATCTGATCGTTCTGGGTGGCTGCGCAGCCGTCAAAGAAGCTGCGAAGAAGGCTGGGTACGACGTGAAAATTCCTTTCACACCGGGACGCACGGATGCTTCGCAGGAGCAGACCGAAGTGCACTCATTCGCCGTAATGGAGCCGGTCGCGGACGGGTTCCGCAACTATCTCCGTAGCGGGCAGGTTTTCTCAGCTGAGGAGTTGCTGGTCGATCGGGCGCAATTGCTCAGGCTGACCGCTCCTGAGATGACGGTACTCATCGGCGGCCTGCGCGCTCTGAATGCCAACTTCGGGCAGACCAAACACGGCGTCTTCACCAACCGGCCGGAGACGCTGACCAATGATTTCTTCGTCAATCTGCTCGACATGAACACGAAGTGGGAGCCATCTTCTACCGAAGGTGTGTATGAGGGTCGCGATCGCGCCACCGGAAAAACCAGGTGGACCTCCACTCGCGTCGATCTCGTATTCGGTTCGAACTCCCAACTGCGTGCGCTGGCGGAAGTCTACGCATCGAACGACGCGAAGGAGACGTTCGTGAAGCACTTTGCCGCGGCGTGGAACAAAGTCATGAACCTTGATCGTTACGACGTTGCCTGAGAACACCGGACGAGAGCGCCGTTCAGTTCGGGCTGTTGCTATTGTTTAGCTCAATCGAAGTTGTCGCTTTCCTGGGCATGTCGCCCGCGGATCGAAGACGACGAGTCGGGAGTGGCTGCATCTAAGCAGATTCAGCCACTCGGTAGTGTCTTCACATTCCTCCACTGATAAACGCACAGCGATCGATACAAATACTGCTTTCAGATTATTGACCCCGCCGCAAAGCATCCCTATAGTCGGCGCACTTCAATCTGTGGGCGCATTCTCGCACGCGTTCCCGAACGCTGACGAGAAAGCAGTATTACGAAATGAATGGGGGTTCTTCGAGGACAAATGGGGAGAAGCATGCCTGTCGCGAAAACGCTAACGCTGTTCCTGATCGCTCTGCTTACAAGTTTGAACGCTGCCGGGCAGCAAATCACTGGAAGCATTCGCGGAACTGTGACTGATCCGAGCGGCGCGATTGTTCGGGCTGCCACCGTGACTGCGAAGCAGATCGAAACCGGATTGACGCGGGTCGCGATCACAGACCATCAGGGAGAGTATGTCCTGGTCGAACTCCCGATCGGACATTACCAGTTAGAGGCTCAGGCGAAAGGTTTTCAGAAGTACTTGCAGCAAGGAATCTCGCTGGATGTCAACGAAACCGCGACGGTCAGCATTCGCCTCAAGCTGGGCTCGGAAACGCAGCAGGTGGAAGTCAGCGCCAATGCGACTCTGGTGCAGAGCACGGTCAGCAGTCTCGGGCAAACCGTGAGGGAGCAGGAGATTCTCGATCTTCCGCTGGACGGTCGCAATTTTTCTCAACTGGGATTGCTTCAGCCCGGCGTGGTGCCATTAACTCCCGGACTGCTCGAAGCCGGCGGCCCGGCACGACAGAACCAGGCTTATGCGGTCGACGGTCAGCGGCCGGAATCGAACAATTTCATGATCGACGGCGCCGACAATGACAGTTCTGTGGACGGTGGATTTGTGCTCAAGCCACCGATCGACGCGATCGCCGAGTTCAAAATTCTGAGCCACAATGCGGATGCGGAGTTCGGACGCAACACCGGCTCGACGACCAATATCGTTACGCGCTCTGGGTCCAATTCATTTCACGGCGCTGCCTGGGAATTTCTGCGGAATAACGCTCTGGATTCCTCGGATTACTTTACCCAGAGCGTGCAGCCCTTAAAGCAAAACCAATTCGGCGCTACTTTCGGCGGCCCGATTCGTAAGGACAAGACTTTTTTCTTCGGGTATTACGAAGGCTTCCGCAACCGGCAAGGTGAGACCGTGCCCGCGACCGTGCCTTCCGCCGCGGAAAGGCAGGGCAACTTCGCGGAACAGTGCACCGCTGGTTTTGCCTCCAATGGTCTCTGCAATAACCCTCAACAGCAACTCACATTTTTTGGAACCCCGGTGCCGTTCAACCAAATGACTTTGTTTACGCCCGTCAATCCAATTGCGACCAATGTGTTGCCGCTTTTTCCTTTGCCCAACGTTGGAGAAAATGGATTCATCGCCACCCAGACTCTAAGCGAGAACAACGACCAATTCGGTGTGCGCCTGGATCATTATCTTTCGAGTGCCGACTCTCTCAATTTCCGCTACTTGTATAGCAGTGGCCCGACTACGGATCCGCTTTCGCCCGTAGGCGCCAACGTTCCCGGTTTCCCCGTGGGCGAGTACGACCGGGCGCAGAACTTTGTCACTCAGGAGACGCACCTCTTTTCGCCCACTACCATCGGCGTCGCGCGCTTTTCCTTTCTCCGCAATACGTTCCTGCTCGACCAGCACCTGAATCATGAATCGCCCACCGACCTGGGCTTTCAGTACGCTCCCACACTGCCCTCCGCCGCAGGGCCGCCGTTCATTCAGGTCGGCGGGTACGCTTCCGTAGGCGATCCCATCACCGGACCGCGCAACACATTTCAGAATACCTTTGACCTCTCCGGCTCTCTGAGCTGGATTCACGGCCGCCACGAGCTGAAATTTGGCGGAGGCTACCGGCGTGATCAGATCAATGCCTTGCAGGGCATTGCCAGCAACGGTTTCTTCGTGTTCACGAACTTTCCTTACAGCGACGGATTCGCCAGCTTCCTGTCCGGCAATCCAGTGGTCTTTCTGCAGGGCGGCGGCAACTTCAGTCGTGAAATCCGCGATCGAGCTTTGGACGCTTACGGCCAGGATACCTACAAAGTCAATTCTCGTCTGACCTTGAACCTCGGTCTTCGCTACGAGCTGCCCTTCCCTTCGACTGAGCGGCACAACGAAGTGAATCTGTTTGTTCCCGGAGTTCAGTCGCGAGTTGTTCCCAATGCTCCACCGGGACTTCTCTATCCCGGCGATCCGGGTGTGCCGGCAGGCTTGATTCCAACACAGACGACGGCCTTCGCTCCGCGGTTTGGTTTAGCGTGGGACCCGCGTGGCGACTCCAAAACCGTGGTCAGCGCGGCCTACGGAATCTTCTACGAACCCTACTACACCGGCGAGGGCGGCCCGCTGCAGGATCCCGTCAGTTCGCCTCCTTACCTCAAGACCCAGCAGATAAGCTTTCCCGTAAATTCGTTCGCCAATCCGTTTTATACCCCGAATCCTTTCAGTGAGCCTTTCCCCGAGCCGTTGACCCTGCTCGTCACTGCCCGCAACCTGCATCTGCCCTACGCGCAGGATTGGAATCTGAATGTTCAACACTCGATCGGCGCGAACTTGCTCTTTCAGATTGGCTACGTGGGAACCACCGGAGTCAGGCTGCCGCGATTCATTGAGGGCAATCCGCCAGTCTTTGTCCCTGGCGTGGACACCACCAGCACTGGCTGTTCGGTGGCGACCCCGTGTCCGATTTCCACCGAAAATAACGTGAACCAGCGGCGCCTCTATTCCGGATGCACCTTAGCCAACCCGAACAATTGCATCTACAGCTCGGTCGGTGAAATCGCCAGCGTCGCAAATTCCAGTTATAACGCTCTGGAAACAAGCCTGCGAAAACGCTTTAGCCACGGCTTGTCATTCCTTGCGTCCTATACGTGGTCCCACTCCATCGATGATGTCTCTTCTTTCAACATCACTGGCTCGGCGTCGCAACCAGTCGCTGGAGAAAATGATCTGGCGCAGGATCCATTCGATCTCGCCGCCGAGCGCGGCCGGTCCACGTTCGATTCCCACAATCGTTTTGTACTGAGTTATCAGTGGCTCCTTCCGTTCCTGCAGCACTCCAGCACTTGGTACGGGCACGTTCTTGGCAACTGGCAGCTGAACGGAATTGTGACTGCCATGAGCGGCGGCCCGTTCACGGTATTCGACTCGAATGACGTTTCGCTGCAAGGTCAGGCTCCGGAAATCACTGGCTTCTCCGCCAACCGCCCCAATCTCATCGGCAACCCAAACTCCGGCCCCCGCACTCCCCAGGAGTGGTTCAACGTAAGTGCTTTCCAGCAACTCCAACCTGACCCTCTAGGACGTTTCGAGGTATTCGGGGACGAAGGCCGCAACGTTGTCCAGGGTCCGGGATACGTGAACTGGGACGCCTCCGCCTTCAAGAACATTCGGCTGACGGAATCAAAAGAACTCCAATTCCGCGGCGAACTGTTCAATCTCCTCAACCACACCAATCTCCGCTTGCCGGTCAGCGACATCGAGTCGCCGACCTTCGGACAAATCCAGTCGGACATAAGCCCGCGAGTGATTCAGGTCGCGCTCAAGTTTCTTTTCTAATGCTGAAACTAAGTCCATTTGCCCGAAGGCTCTCGCTCAGGCTAGTTGTCAGCCTGGTGATCGCTTACGTCGGTTTCGGGGCCTATGTCTGGTGGGCGATGCATCAGCCTCCTGAAACTTTCGGTCGCGTCATGGCCAGGATGCCCGGCCCCGTCCCCTTCCTGATCTTTCCTTTTGAAACTGCCTGGATCCACGCGCGCGCCGGATCGCTTCACGTGGGCGATCGAGCGCCGGACTTCTCGCTGCTCAAATTGGATAAGAGCGAGCGAGTTCAGCTCTCTGTGCTGAGCCAACAGCAACCCGTGGTTTTGGTATTCGGCAGCTACACCTGACCGCCATTCCGGCGGGAGGTTCCTGCCCTGAATAAGCTCTACCAGCAATATCGCGGACGGGTTGCTTTTCTTGTGGTCTACATTACCGAAGCGCATCCCAGCGACGTTTGGCAGATGGAGAGTAACGTCAAAGACAAAGTTGTTTTTGCCAGCCCGAAAACTGAGGAAGATCGCGCCTTTATCGCCGGAGCCTGCGTGCGGAAACTTGGGATTGAATTTCCCGCCGTGCTCGACGAGTTTGGCAATTCGACGGAACGCGCATATACGGGCTGGCCGGACCGGATCTATTTGATCGATGCACAAGGCCGCATTGCGTACAAAAGCAAGCCTGGCCCCTTTGGATTTAAACCTGACCAGTTGGAAATAGCACTTTCTCGCGCCTTACCGGCCGGAACAGGCGTAGAAAAGAGCGCAGGCCATCCATAGCGAGCTGCCATAAGAGGCTGGGGCTCGACTCCCGCCGCTCCTATCACAGCGTTTTTAAGCGCGCGGAAATGTCTACTGCGCCGCATACTGACACGCTGCTCGGTCAGAATCTCTGAGGCATTTCGTATCCTTACTACACGAATGTTCAAGAGCCAAGCCCATGAGCCAAAGGCGAAGCCCACCGCGCCTCTACCGCGCAGCTCGCAAGTTCAAATAGGCGGGCAACGCTCGATGATACCGATACTCGCCAACCGACCCCCACCCAGTGAACTGGGATCAGGGCAAAGGAGATGCGCTTAACTTCGATGTGAAACGCATTTTCAAATGTAGTTAATCTGAGTGATGCCATGTGGCCGAGGGACTGCGATCAGGGACTGCGATCAATGAAAAGCTGACGACGGAACAGGCCGAATCCAATGCACGTCGAAAGGCTGTCCGAGGCAGCGAAAGTTCGCTTATACGCATCGCATGCTAGAGGAAGCATCGAAGCAACTCTCGGCGCTTTGGGTGAATCCTTATTGCGCCCTGATTAATCTTAAATATCGTCTGCGCTGCTTCGC
>JBAVQD010000146.1:0-1820 GCA_049693675.1 Candidatus Sulfotelmatobacter sp.
AAAAATGATCTTGATTGTGAGGCGAGTCAGTGTTTCACTCTTACACATGAAACGAACTAGAGAGGAGCATGCTCATCTCCTGCGTGGCCTTCCCGACTTGAGCGATATCCTGCGCGGCTCGCTACTGGAGCGCACCATTCGCCATCGTCAGGGATGCTCCAAGTGTGAACGAGGCGAGGGCCATCCGATGTCGGTGCTGGCAGTGACCTATCCAGGAGGGCGTACCCGGCAGATCAGCCTTCGTCCCGAACAGGTGGCCGACGTTCGCCGCCAATTGGATAACTACCAGAGACTGAAGCAGACCGTGGAACAGATTTCCGAGTTCAACCAACAAGCTTTGCGTGCTGAGACTGCGAAGACAAGGTCCGGGAGACGCGCTTGATCGACATTCGGCGCCAGCAGCGCGACTTCGGAGATGGGTTTATCCATGAGGCTGTCGATGAGTTGTGGGAAGACTGGATGCGTAATGCCGACCTCATACTGACCGACGAGGAGTTACTGGAGATCGTTCATCGTGCGTTGCAACAGCGCCACCCGCGGAGCCGCACCCATGGCCGGCCGGGCACGCCGGCCGAAGTGGTGCTGCGCATGTTGCTGCTCAAACATATCCGTGATTGGAGCTTTGTCGAGTTGGAACGGGAGGTGCGCAGCAATCTTGTGTATCGTGAGTTCACGCGGGTAGGCGCTGCCAAGGTGCCTGATGGCAAGACTATGGGGCGACTGGCCCAGGCCCTTCCTCCTGAAGTGATTGAAAAGCTCCATGCTCGCATCGTTTCTATGGCCCAAGATAGGGGCGTGGTGAGCGGCAAGCGAATGCGCGTCGATACCACGGTTGTTGAGACCAACATTCACTATCCCACTGACAGCAGCTTGCTGGGCGACGGAGTGCGGGTACTCACGCGCTTGATGAAGAGGGTGACCCAGATCGCAGCAGATACAGGTACATCCTTGCGCGATCGCACCCGCAGTGTCCAGCGTCGCTTGATCGAGATCGGCCGGGCAACTCGGGGGAAGGGCACAGCCGCGACGGAGAAGGTCAAGACCGCCTATCGCAAACTGGTGGAAGCCACCGGGCGCGTGGTCGGGCAGGCAAAGAAGTTTTCCTCTGAGATTGCCCAGCACGTGAAGCGCGCTGCTGAGGTTCCCCAGCAAGCCAAGCTCGAAGCGTTGGGTCGGCAATTGGATGATGTTCTGCCGCGCGTGAGGCAAGTCATGCGCCAGACCAGGGCTCGCCTCTTCGGCGGCAACACCCGCATGGAAGGAAAACTGGTCAGCATCTTCGAGCCGGAGACGGAAATTATCCGTAAGGGCAAGGCGAGCAAACCCACCGAGTTCGGCAAGATGGTCAAGATTCAGGAAGCCGAGAACCAGATCGTCATTGCTTATCAGGTGTATGAGCAACGGTCTGACGATAAAGCTCTGCTGGTTCCCGCAGTGCAGATCCACCAACAACGCCTTGGTCGCCTACCTGTGATCGTGGCCGCCGATGCCGGTTTCTACTCCGCCCAGGGCGAAGCAAAGCTCCAAGATAGTGGAGTTAAACGCATTTCCATCCCTAATCACTCCACCAAGAGCGCCGACCGGCGAAAGTATCAAAAACAGCGATGGTTCCGCAAAGGTCAGAAGTGGAGAGTGGGCTGTGAGGGCAGGATCAGCGTCCTCAAGCGACGGCATGGTCTGCGCCGCTGCCGCTACAAAGGAACCACCGGAATGAACAAATGGGTAGGCCTCGGCGTGATCGCCGACAACCTCATCAACATCGGTGGTTCCGTCCTCAGCTAAATCCTTGCTCTCGCCCTCTCTTGTTCCCCTCCAACTCC
>JBAVQD010000147.1:0-3121 GCA_049693675.1 Candidatus Sulfotelmatobacter sp.
GGCCGGAAACTCACATTTGAGCGCAGCTTCAGTCTGGAGCGCGAGGTGAAGCCGAAGCGCAGTTTCTGGACTCGTGTGGTCGACGTGATCGCCGGCCTTCCGGATTTCCACTTCCTGGTGAATCCCTACAGCATCACCACGGACTCTCATGGACGTGTAATTGTCACAGATCCCGGCGCCGATGGAATTCACATCTTCGACTTCACCGAAAAAAAATACAAATTTCTTTCCCGCAAAGATAGCGGCAAGAATCCCATGCTCGCCCCGCAATGCGTTGCCGTAGACGCGCAGGACAATATTTATGTAACCGATTCCCTTGCGGGAAAAGTTTTTGTGTTCGATCCGAGCGGGAAATTCCGCCGCATGATCGGCGCGCTGAAAGGTGGCGAAGGTCTTTTCAAACGGCCCACAGGAATCGCCGTTGATTCCGCGGAGCAGCGTATCTACATCACGGATACTTTGCGCAACAAAATTTTCGTCATGGACATGCAAGGCACCGTGCTGGCTACCATCGGCAAACCCGGCACCGGCGATGGCGAATTCAACTATCCCACCGAGCTGCGGTTGAACGGTCCGGAGTTATTTGTGGTCGACGCCATGAATTTCCGCGTGCAGGTACTCGATCGCTCAGGTACCTTTCACTACGCCATCGGCAAACTCGGAGATTCCACGGGCTCAATGTTCCGGCCGAAAGGCATCAGCTTCGACTCCGAAGGCCATCTCTACGTGGTCGACGGCCTGTGGGGGATGGTGCAAGTGTTCGACCGGCAAGGACAGCTGCTCTATTACTTCGGACGGCGGGGAACGGGCTTCGGAGACTTTCAACTCCCGGCCGGATTACAGATCGATAACAACGATCGCATCTATGTAGTGGATTCCTTCAATCACCGCATCGAGGTCTTTCATTACTACGCGGCGGCGAAATCGGCCGAGGGAGGAAAGCCATGAGGCGCATCGCCAACAAAATCATGCTGGCCTCGGCTTGTGCTTTTCTCCTCGCACATGGCATCGCAATCGCGCAGGTGCAAGGCGATGTATTGGGAATGCATAATCTAACCCCTGCCAGTGGGTCGTCCGTAACCGCTCAGGGTAGCTTGGGGTGCACCTTCTGCCACGCTCCGCATAGCGGACTGGGAGGAGTAACTCCGCTATGGAATCAAACTTTGTCGAAAGCCACTTACACACCGTACTCAAGCACAACTGACCCCGAGCAAGGAAATACCCAGCCCACGCTCGGCGTCACCAGCAGTTTGTGCCTGAGTTGTCACGATGGAACCGTAGCGGTGGGGCAATCGGCGGCCTACGGAACGATCCCCGTGACTGGATCCATGAACAGCATCGATTCTTTTGGAATGAATCTGAGTGGATCGCATCCGTTCAGTTTAGTTTTGCCGATGAAAGATGCGTCCAACCTTGTTGCTTCGTTGGTGTCACAAGGTAAGACTGCAGATCCAACTGGCGCGGTGACCTTGATAAAAGGAAACGTCGAGTGCACCAGTTGTCACAGCCCACACACCCAGGGTATCGATAATGTCGCGCAGAAGTTCTTAGTTCGCGATAGTTCAAGCGGCCAGCTGTGTTTGGCCTGCCATGATCCAAATCGTGTACTGACCGGGCAACCCAATCCACTTGCCGGCTGGACCGGTAGTATTCACTCCACGGCTACGAATCAGCCTGCCGCCAGTGCGAATGTCGGCCTCTACAGCACCGTCGCTCTGAACGCGTGCGGCTCCTGCCACATGGATCATGATGCCACCGCACCGCAGCGTTTGCTGAGGCCAGCCTCGCCCGCCGCGCCCAGCGTCGATGCCGCGACTCAAGCTTGCATGACGTGCCACAACGGCGGAACTCTGCTAGCGCCAGCGGCCCCGAACATCATGGCTGAGATGGCGAAGACAAGCCATCCGCTACCCGCAGGTGTGAACTTCCACGACGCTGCTGAGACTCCTGTGCTCAACAATAATCGCCATGCCACCTGTGTGGATTGCCACAACCCGCACGGCTCGAACCAGGTCCTCACGTTCCCTGCTCCGCCTACGATTCGCCCCTCGCAAGCCAACGTCACCGGAATCAGCGCACTGGATGGAACGACCGTCTTGACTCCCGCCATCAACCAATATGAAAACTGCCTGCGCTGTCACGGAACCAGCATTGGAAAACAGAGATTGCTGATTTTCGGATACGCCCCGGCGAGACTAGTTTCGGCACCAGATCCGCTGAACGTAATCGCCGAGTTCAGCGCCACCGCGACCTCCAGCCATCCCGTTACGCACAGCAGCACTAGCCCGCTGCCGCAGCCCAGTCTGCTCACCAACATGCTGAATCAGAATGGCACCGCCGGTCGGCTGATGGGAGTCCAACTCCTTTGCACGGATTGCCATAACAGCGACGATAACCGCGAGTTCGGCGGCACTGGACCGAATGGCCCGCACGGTTCGGTCAATTCACACATCCTCGAGCACAACTATCAATTCAGCCAGACCACTTCTCCCGGCGGATTAGTTACAAATCTGTTTCCGAATCCCGACCTTACTCTCAACGGCCCCTACGGCATGTGCGCCAAGTGCCATAACTTGACCAGCGTGGTGAGCAACGCCAGCTTCTTGCAGCACAGCGACCACATTTCGAATGACGGCTTCTCCTGTTCCGTGTGTCACACCGCGCACGGCATGGGATCGGTATCGCCGAGCGTTTCCGGCGAGCGCCTGGTGAACTTTGACGCCAACGTCGTGGGACAAAACAATGGTGCTCCAATCTCCTATAACCGTTCCAGTAATAGTTGTGTGCTGACCTGCCACCAGGTCGCTCACAACGCCGATGGCTCTATCTCAAGCGCTTTGAAGGCTGGTCCCCATGCGAAGGGGAAGTGACGGAAACGCGCCGTGACACAGGGGCAAAACGCGCCCCGGTTGTGGAGAATGACCCGACGCCCCAGCTGCAGGCAAGCGTTTTGCAGCTGTTTCTGCGTATAAACGGTTGAAATCAAGGCTGCAAACAACCGTCACCACGCATTGGCGCTTGGCACTTCCGGTGCAAACGCAATGACTGGGATCGATTTTCGTCTTTTTGCCCGGGAACCCTTCGGGAATGAGGAATTCGCCAATGGACGACCAATCAAACG
>JBAVQD010000148.1:0-18759 GCA_049693675.1 Candidatus Sulfotelmatobacter sp.
CTCGGCAGCAGCGTTGATCCGCAGTTTGGTCCGGTAATTCTATTCGGCTCCGGCGGTCAGCTTGTCGAAGTCTATCGGGACCGTTGCCTGGCTCTTCCTCCACTCAATACCACACTTGCCCAAAGAATGATGGAGCAGACAAAAATCTATACCGCACTGAAAGGCGTCCGAGGACGTAAGCCGGTGGACATTGCCGCGCTCGAACAACTTCTGGTGCGCTTTAGTCAGTTAGTGCTCGAACAGCCGTGGATCGCGGAAATTGATATCAATCCTCTGCTGGCTTCGCCAGATCGTTTGCTGGCCCTCGATGCCAGAATCGTTTTGCACGGACGCAAAGTTACGCTCGATCAGTTACCGCAGCCGGCGATCCGTCCCTATCCCACGCAGTATGTTGTTCCCTGGACGTTGCGCGATGGAAACCAGATTTTGATCCGCCCCATCCGTCCCGAAGACGAACCGCTGATGGTGAAGTTTCATGAGACTCTCTCTGACCGGAGTGTCTATCTGCGTTACTTCTGCTCTTTGAGTTTGAGCCGGCGGGTGGCGCACGAGCGCCTGTTACGAATCTGTTTCGGAGATTATGACCGCGAGATGGCTCTGGTCGCGGAGCTCACCGACCCTGGCACTGGAGAGCACAGAATTATGGGTGTTGGCCGTTTAAGCAAGCTTCGTTCCGGAAACGAAGCCGAAGTCGCGGTGCTGGTTTCAGATCAGTATCAGAAACTTGGATTGGGATATGAGTTGCTGCGCCGTATCGTCGAGATCGCCCGCGATGAGAAATTGAGTCAGGTCTCCGCCGAAATGTTGCCTGACAACCTGGCAATGCAGGTCATTATGAAGCGCCTGGGCTTCCGCGTCCGGGCCAGCGACGATCTGACTTCGCTACGAGCCTTTCTGGAGCTTGAGTAACTTACGCGCGCGGCATCGTCCAATTTGCTGTTGCTGATGAGCGCTTTCTATTCCGGCGCGTACTCTACTAGCAGTTCGGCGTCGGCAGAGCTTGCAGGGGTACTTGAGGCAATCGTTCCGTATTCCAATCCCTTCTCGAACGCCTTGAGGTTCAGATCGAGAAAACTTTTCGGAACGGAATCCGCCACCGCTTTGCGAACGGCATCGGCATCCAGCAATTGGGTAACGGCGGTGAAGAATCCGACCATCACCGAGTTCAGGACCATGCGTTTCCCGAGTTCTTCGGCGATACGCGTGGCAGGGATGCTATACACCCGGATCTCCTTATTAATATCGGAAACTCGCACCAGATCCTGCTCGACGATCAGAATTCCGCCGTCTTTCAGTTCCGGAATAAAGCGCACGTAGGCTTCCTGCGACATGACGACGAGAATGTCGGGCTTGGTCACGTAGGGATACAACACTGGCGAATCGGAGAGCACGAGTTGCGCGCTACAGGCCCCGCCGCGGGCCTCCGGGCCGAAATTTTGTGTCATGGTGGCGTAAGCGCCCTGATAAATTGAGGCCGCTTTGCCCAGGAGAATGGCCGAGAGAATCACGCCCTGGCCGCCGAAACCCGCAACTCGAATCTCTGTTAGCTGCATACTGTCTCCGGTTCATCTTGTTCTATGTATTTGTCGCCCAGCGACTGCGTAAATTGACCGCGCATCATGGTTTGATAATCGGGACGGTCGCGGTCCACGAATTTACCCACGACGATTTCTCCGGTCATGGAGAGACCGACTTCGTTGGTGGGCGCTCCATGGCGCACTTTGCTCTTCTCTTTGTAGTACTTCATGGTTTCGAGTCCATCCCCCAGCTTGTTGCGGCGCTGGTAAAGCGTGGGGCAGGGCGAAATAACTTCAATAAACGAGAAGCCCTTTTTCTTGAACGCTTCGCTGATGGATCGCGCCAGTTGCCGCACGTGGAAAGTAGTCCAGCGCGCCACGTAGACGGCGCCGGCCGCCTCGACCAGGTGCGGCAAATTGAATGAAGGCTCGAATGTTCCGTAAGGATTGGTCGAAGTAGTTGAGTGATCGGGAGTGGTGGGCGCGGTCTGGCCCCCGGTCATCGCGTAAATCAGGTTGTTGACGCAGATCACTTTCAGGTCAATGTTGCGGCGAGCGGCGTGGATCAGATGATTGCCGCCGATGGCCGAGAGATCGCCATCCCCCGAATACACAACGACGTTCAGCTTGGGATTTGCGAGCTTCAGGCCAGTGGCGAACGGAATGGCACGGCCATGCGTGGTATGAAATGAATCGAGCTTCACATAACCAGCAACGCGTCCAGTGCAGCCGATACCGGAGACCAGAGCCAGCGACCCTAAATCGATTTTCGAATCGATGAGAGCGCGGGCAAAGGAGTTCACTGTAGTACCAATACCGCATCCCGGGCACCAGATATGAGGCATGCGGTCAGTCCGCAGAATCTGATCGACCGGGTTGACGCCGGCGCTGACGATATCGCTGATTAAATTGTCTGACATCTGCTTGCCTCCACGATTACTTTGAGGATGTCTTCGGGCCGGTGAACCCCCCCGCCTGCGTGCGACACGGCAAAAGTTTTTGCCTTGCCCGCAGCGGCTCGCTCGACTTCACGCACCATCTGACCGAGATTCAGTTCAGGAACCACGAACGCTTTCACTTTCGCTGCCAGAGCGCGGAACTTCTTCTCGGGAAACGGCCAGGCCGTGATCAAGCGCAACTTGCCGACACGCATACCGCTTTCACGCGCTACACCAATCGCTCGCTGCGCCACGCGCGACGTAATGCCGTAAGAAACAACCACCACATCGGCGTCTTCGAGATGATCTTCCTCGAACAGAGCGATGCGGTCGGCGGCATCACGAACTTTGCTTTGCAGACGGCGAACCAGCTGGTCTTGAACTACCGGAGTCATGTTGGGATAGCCGCGCTCGTCATGGGTCAAGCCCGTGACGTGGAAGTTATAGCCTTCGCCGGCATGCGCCATCTCTGGTACCTGGTCGCCATTGGTGCCGTAGGGCAGGTAATCCTCCACCGATTTATGAGTATGTTTGCGAGGCACGACTTCAATCTGATCGGCGCGGGGAATAACGACTTTCTCGGTCATGTGTCCGACGACTTCGTCCATCATGAACATAACCGGCACGCGGAATTCTTCAGCCAGATTAAAAGCGGTGATGGTGAGATCAAAACATTCCTGTGGAGAGTTCGGGCAAAGCGCAATGATCTCGTAGTCGCCGTGCGAACCCCAGCGCGCCTGCATCATGTCGGCTTGCGCGGGCAGCGTGGGCAGGCCGGTGGATGGGCCTCCGCGCTGCACGTCGACGAAGACACAGGGAGTTTCCGTCATGGCGGCGTAGCCGATGTGTTCCATCATTAATGAGAAGCCGGGACCGGAGGTAACGGTAAATGCCTTGGCTCCGCCCCACACCGCGCCTTGCAACGTAATCGATGCGGCCAGTTCGTCCTCCATCTGAATGAACGTTCCACCGACCATGGGCACCCGGGAGGCGAAGCGTTCAACAATTTCGGTGGAAGGAGTGATGGGATATCCCGCCGCGAATCGTGCGCCTGCCGCCAATGCACCTTCACAGCACGCATGATCGCCATCAATGAAATGTGTGCCGGTCAATACTCCGCGAGGATCAGCCTTCATTTATCACCTTCCTTGGGGCCGGCATTCTTGGTGGCGAAAATTGCAAAATCGGGACAGTACATCCCGCATAAGTCACATCCACTGCACTTTTCGGGATGTACAGCGTGCGGCGGATGGTATCCCTTGGAGTTGAAAGCCGAAGACAATGCGAGCACGTGGGAGGGACAGAATTCCACACAGAAACCGCATGATTTACAGTGCTCGACCACGATGGAAACGCGTCCTTTTGCCATGAGAACCCCAAACTCAAGTGGAATATCAATCACGAAATCTGCGTAATTATGACTCGCAGGAGCGCGATTGTTTGTGACAGAAGTCACTGATCTATGTGCAGTCACGCACATTTTCACAGCGAACATTAAAGCCAGAACTCGGGCATCCGTCTGGGTGATGAAAAGCACAACAGCTCGTGCCCTTCATCACAGCCAGTGCTGCTGTGGTGGACTAGGAATAGTTAAGAGGAACGTACGGTAATCTTCTTCTCCAGCTACTCGGGTAGCAAGGTTATCGCTTTCGGTTATCAAGCGCGTTTGGGCTTCAGTAAAAGGCCCTCGGCGTAAAAGGAGAAAGTGCGATGTCGCCAAGGAAATTAATTTTGATATTTACAACTTTGTTTGTAGCCGTCTGCCTGATCGCTGCACAGGACAAAACCGACGATCAATCGAAAACATCCATCAGGCATGTGCCGTTGACCACAACCTCGCCGGTTTCCGGCAAGGAAATGTACACGGCTTATTGCGCCGTCTGCCACGGAACCGACGGTAAAGGCGACGGGCCTGCAGCCAGCGCGCTGAAGACGCCTCCAGCCGATCTGACCCAGCTCAGCAAGAACAATGGCGGCAAGTATCCCGCCTTGAAAGTTACTGGCGCAATCCGGGGCACAGGCGACGTGGCCGCGCACGGATCAAAAGATATGCCGGTATGGGGAGAACTGTTCTGGAGCATGAGTCGCGGACACGAAGGAGAAGTGCAGCAACGGGTCTCGAATCTTACCCACTACATCGAGACTTTGCAGGCAAAGTAGAGCAGGTTGAATCGTTGAAGCATATGCCATCGGACACGAGCTGTGGGCTCGTGTCACTGGCTTATCTTGTCAATCGTGCAAAGCGCGCGCGTGATAAACCTGCGCTCAGATTGACGATGCCGACACGCGGAAATCGGCGGCGAGTGCCTCGAACCTCCAGCAAAGGCAATGTCGGATGAAGCGCTTCCTGAGATCTCAGATCCGGGAATAATCTCCGCGCGCAATTGAGAGTTCGATTTCGGTTGTTCTCAGGGATTGTTCTAACTCGCGCTCGCCCATCAGTTCGCTCTGACGTTCCAGTTGCTCGCGATAGGATCGGATGTCGACTGGTTCTTGGGCGACTCCAGTATCCATCGCTGCCTGGGCAACGGCTGCAGATTCCCACGCCAGCACACGCGGATCAAACGGCTTGGGGATTAGGTAATCAGGACCAAACTCCAGTCGCTCCACACCATAGGCGCGGCAGACTGAGTCCGGCACATTTTCTTTCGCCAGATCGGCGAGCGCATGCGTAGCGGCCAGCTTCATCTCCTCATTAATCACTGTGGCATGCACATCCAGCGCACCACGGAAGATGAACGGGAAGCCCAGAACATTATTCACCATGTTGGGATAGTCGGAACGGCCCGTGCACATGATGACATCCTTGCGGCAGGCTCTGGCGTCTTCATACGTGATCTCAGGGTCGGGATTCGCCATGGCAATAACGATCGGACGTACGGCCATCGAGCGCACCATATCTTGTGTGACTACACCACCCACGGAGAGTCCAAGAAACATATCCGCGTCGACCATTGCCTCCGCCAGGGTTCGTCGCTTGGTATCGCGGGCCAACCGTTCTTTGTATGGATTCATGCCGGCGGTGCGGCCTTTGTAAACTACACCTTTGGTGTCGCACAAAATGATGTGCTCGCGCTTCATGCCCAGGCGAATGTAGTGCTCCGCGGTGGCGACGGCTGAAGCGCCGGCGCCATTGATGACGAGACGAATTTTGCCAATGTCCTTACTCACCACTTCCAGGGCATTTAACAGCGCAGCGCCAGAAATAATTGCCGTGCCGTGTTGGTCGTCGTGGAAGACCGGTATTTTCATGGTCTTCTTTAAAGTCTCTTCGATATAGAAACATTCCGGCGCCTTGATGTCTTCCAGGTTGATTCCGCCAAAGGTGGGCTCGAGCAATTGGCAGACTTTAATAATCTCCTCCGGATCGTGAGTCTCGATCTCGATGTCGAAAACATTTACCCCGGCAAAGCGTTTGAACAGAACTGCCTTCCCTTCCATCACGGGTTTGCCGGCGAGCGCGCCGATGTCACCCAACCCGAGTACCGCAGTTCCGTTGGTGACAACCGCTACCAGATTGCCGCGACCGGTGTATTTGAAGGCATCGTGCGGATTCTGTTGGATCGCCAGGCACGGTTCAGCCACTCCAGGCGTGTAGGCGAGGCTTAGATCGTGCTGCGTGCGGCAAGGTTTGGTGGGAGTAACTTCAATTTTTCCCGGTCTTCCCCCGAAGTGGTAATCGAGCGCCTGCTGTTTTGTCACCATACAATTCTTCATTTTTTTCTCGGTGGTTAAATTCTATTACGCCGTGAAGCCTTTGGCCTGCAGAGGTAAGTTCTGCTTAGCGGCGGATAAGTTCGACGTGCCGCATACTCTTGACTGCCTTCATATACTGCGCCCGCTCGAAGGCTGAGGGATTGGGACAGCGTAGCTGACTCATGCTGCCTTTCATCTGCTGCACCGATTCGTATTCGTGTTTTTCCATCCATTCCAGCACGCCCGCTTCGACGTTGCGAAGATGGTCGATTCCATTTCGCAAAAGCGCGGAGCAGAGCATGGTGACATCGGCGCCGACCATCAGCAGCTTGATGACGTCCTCAGGCCCATGCACGCCGCTGGTTGCGGCCAGGTTGGCGTGGATGCGACCGTATAGAATTCCGATCCAGGTCAGAGGCAGCCGCAGGTCTTGTGGACCACTGAGCAGCACATTGGGTTGGATTTCCAAATCGTCCAGGTTGATATCCGGTTGATAGAAGCGATTGAACAGCACCAGCGCATTGGCACCTGCCTGATCCAGTTGCTTCGCCATGTTCGCCAGGTTGCTGAAGAACGGGCTCACTTTGACCGCGACGGGAATGCGAACCGAGGCCTTTACTTCCCGGAGAATGTCGATATACGTTTTTTCGATCTCTGCTGCTGAGATTTGCGCGTCGGTCGGTATGAAGTAGATGTTGCACTCGATAGCGTCAGCCCCGGCTTGCTCGATTTGCCGAGCGTAGTTGGCCCAACCGCCCAAGTTTGAGCCGTTCAGGCTGGCAATAACCGGTATTGCTACTGCTTCCTTGGCTCGACGAATGTGATTCAGATATCCTTCCGGTCCTACGTGGAATTCGTTGGGCTGAGGAAAGAAACTGGATGCTTCGGCAAAACTGTCCGTGCCTTCGGCCAGATGGTATTCGAGTTCGATGCTGTCCTGCCGCAGTTGCTCCTCGAACAGCGAGTACAGCACGATGGCGGATGCGCCTGCGTCCTCGAGATGACGAATGCCATCCAGTTCCTGGGATAGTGGCGATGCCGAAGCCACCAAAGGAGTACGCAAGTGCAACCCGAGATAATTGGTTTTGAGGTCGATCATTTTAAGCTCGGTCATTTCGAAGTCACTCCCGGCTGCTCCTTGGCTGGTTCTTTATCCCCTTTGCGCTGGGCCAGATATTCGTACAAGTGGAAACGAGTTGTGGCATCTTGCTGCGCTTCCGCCCACAGGCGCTTCGCATCTTCTGGCTTGCTCTGGGTCAGCATCTTGAAGCGGGTTTCCATCGACATGAAATCCTGCACCTTGCGGGTGGGCGTCCGCGAATCGAGGATGAGTGGATTCTCGCCCTGCGCGGCCCGTTCCGGGTGGTAACGGTAGAGCAGCCATTGTCCGGAATCGACCGCGACTTTCTGGTCCGACATCCCCGTTGTCATATTGATTCCGTGAGCGATGCAGTGGGAGTAAGCGATGATGAGGCTGGGTCCCTCGTAAGCTTCCGCTTCCAGAAACGCTTTCAGTGTGTGCTCGTCTTTGGCTCCCATGGCTACGCTCGCCACGTAAACGTTGCCGTAACTCATGGCGATCAGCCCCAGATCTTTCTTGGCGCCGGGCTTGCCGCCGGCGGCAAATTTTGCCACCGCGCCGCGAGGGGTTGACTTCGACGCCTGGCCTCCAGTGTTCGAGTAAACCTCGGTATCGAGGACGAGTACGTTTACGTTGCGGCCGCTGGCTAATACATGATCGAGTCCGCCATAACCGATGTCGTAAGCCCACCCGTCGCCGCCTACGATCCAGACACTCTTTTTAACCAACAGGTCCGCGACAGAAAGAAGTTGTTTTGCATCCACCGAATTTAGCGGCTGCAATTTTTCCTTCAGCAGATCCACGCGCTGGCGTTGTTCGTAGATATCGGCTTCATCCTTCTGCGGAGACGCAAGCAGAGCCGTGGCCAGTTCTTCGCCGATCGTCCCCGCCAGGCGCTTGACTAATTCCTGAGCGAACTCAGTTTGTTTATCGATGGAGAGTCGGAAACCCAGACCAAACTCGGCGTTGTCTTCAAACAGCGAGTTCGACCACGCCGGTCCGCGTCCGGCAGCGTTTTTTGCCCAGGGCGTCGTGGGGAGGTTGCCGCCATAAATCGATGAGCATCCAGTTGCGTTCGCAACCAGGGCGCGGTCTCCGAATAACTGCGACATCAACTTAAGATAAGGAGTTTCACCGCAACCGGCGCAGGCTCCGGAGAACTCGAACAGCGGTTCCTGCACTTGCTGTTGGCGAATGTTTCCCACTTTAATGTTGCGGCGGTCGAGTTCCGGGATGGTGAGAAAGAAGTCCCAGTTTTCGCGCTCGGGTGCGCGCAGCGGAGGTTGCGGCACCATGTTGATCGCCTTCAGCCGCGTCTCCGCTTTATTTTTAACCGGGCAAATTTCCACGCAGATGCCGCACCCGGTGCAGTCTTCGGGCGCGACTTGAATGGTGTATTTCAGACCCTTCCATTCTTTGTCGCGGCTCTCGTTGGATTTAAAGGTGGCGGGAGCGTGTTCCAGCTCTTTCGAGTCGTAGACTTTGATGCGGATGACGGAGTGCGGACAGACCATGGCGCACTTTCCGCACTGGATGCAGATGTTCGGATCCCACGCGGGAATCTCGAGGGCCAGATTGCGTTTCTCCCATTTCGCGGTTCCGGTGGGAAATGTACCGTCGATGGGAAAAGCGCTGACCGGCAGTTCGTCGCCGCGTCCGGCATAGATCATGCCGAGCACGTCGCGCTCGAATTCCGGCGCGGAGGGTGAGAATGGTGGCGGCATCTCGATCGTGCTCGTGAGTTCTGCCGGAACCTTCACTTCGAACAAGTGCGCCAGAGTCTCGTCCACCGCCTTCATGTTTTTCTGGACGATCTCTTCGCCCTTCTTGCCATAGGTGTGACGAATCGATTCGCGAATCGCCTCGATCGCCTGTTCCGCAGGCAGGACTGCGGAAATGGCGAAGAAGCAGACTTGCAGAATCGTATTCATGCGGCTGCCCATCCCACTGTCGCGAGCCACCTGATACGCATCAATCACATAAAATTTGGCACTCTTCGAAATGAGCTGTTGTTGAACGACGCGTGGAAGATGATCCCAGACTTCATCCGTTCCAAACGGACTGTTGAGCAGGAACGTCCCGCCAGGAACCAATGCACTCAACATGTCGTAGCGTTCCAGAAAGATCCACTGATGGCAGGCGACGAAGTTCGCGCTCGAAATCAGATAGCTGGAGCGTATGGGCTGCGGCCCAAAACGCAAGTGCGAAATGGTGGCCGCGCCTGACTTTTTCGAATCGTAGACGAAATACCCTTGCGCGTAGTTGTCCGTGTTCTCGCCGATGATCTTGATGGAATTCTTATTGGCGCCCACAGTTCCATCCGCGCCTAACCCGTAAAACATGGCGCGGACGACGTTTTGCGGCTCAGTAGAGAATGCGGCATCGTAAGACAAGCTGGTGTGGCTGACATCATCCTGAATGCCGACGGTGAAATGATCTTTGGGCCGGTCCGCTTTCAGATTCTCGTAGATGGCCTTCACCATGGCCGGGGTGAATTCTTTGGAAGACAATCCGTAACGGCCGCCAATCACGGCTGGTGTAATTTTTCGCGGACTCAAACCCGCCTTGATTCCTTCGTGGAGCGCGTTTACAACATCGAGATAGAGCGGCTCGCCAATCGCTCCCGACTCCTTGGTACGGTCGAGGACGGCAATCTTGCGGACGCTGGCCGGCAACGCTTCGAGGAACGCCTGGACGGGAAATGGCCGGTACAAGCGCACTTTGAGCAATCCGAGCTTTTCGCCTTGAGCGTTCAAAGCATCGATGGCTTCATGAGCAACCTCGGCGCCTGAACCCATCATGACAATCACGCGTTCGGCATCCGGCGCACCCACGTAGTCGAAGAGGTGATAGGAACGTCCTACTTGCTCCGCGAACTTGTTCATCACCGACTGGACAATCTGCGGGCAAGCCTCGTAATAGTTGTTCGCCCCCTCGCGCATCTGAAAGAACACATCTGGATTCTGCGCGGTCCCGCGCAACACGGGATGATCGGGGGAAAGGGCCCGCCGCCGGTGCTCGAAGACGCAGTCCATATTAATGAGGGAACGCATATCGTCTTCTGTGAGCATTTCGATCTTGTTGACTTCATGCGAGGTACGGAAGCCGTCGAAGAAATGCAGGAAAGGAATGCGCGATTCCAAACTGGCGGCGTGAGCAATCAGCGCCATGTCCATCGCCTCTTGCACGGAGTTCGAGGAAAGCAGCGCAAAGCCGGTGCTGCGGATCGACATTACATCCGAATGATCGCCAAAGATGGAGAGCGCATGCGTGGCTAAAGTACGCGCCGAAACATGGAATGCGGTGGGGGTGAGCTCTCCCGCAATCTTATTCATATTCGGAATCATGAGCAGCAGGCCCTGAGACGCAGTAAATGTGGTAGCCAGAGACCCGGTCTGCAGTGCGCCATGAACCGCCCCGGCTGCGCCGCCCTCGCTCTGCATCTCCATCACATGGGGCACGGTTCCCCAGATGTTTTTGATCCCCTGGGATGACCACTCGTCCGCCCACTCACCCATGTTGGAGGACGGAGTGATCGGATAGATGGCAATGACCTCATTGACCCGGTAGGCGACGTAGGCCACCGCCTCGTTCGCATCCATTGTTTTGAATTTGCGTTTCATCATCAACAACCTGCCTTACTTTGCAAATAATTGCCTGATTTGAGTTTTCCCCGACTTCGTAAGGATGAACGAGGCTGGAAAAGAACGCAGCAAGGCAGGTCACAGGCAGTTGTGATTTGCATCACAACATCTTGCCAATGTGAGGAAAATCACACCCTCGTGTGCCCGGCAACACAGCAAAGAGGTTCCCGTAGATGGACACTGGCGTCAGACGAGACCGGTTCAGCACCTTCGCGGACTGCAGAACCCGCGCCGAGGCAGTAGATCAGTACCCAAGTGCTATAAGCCGGTGTTTGAGGAGGCGCATCATGCTCTCGCCCTACGGAATGGAGATTGTCGAAAGCTGCCTGACATGCAAGTTGCGGGCCGATCGTATCTTTTGCGATTTGCCGGATCACGCATTGCAGGCCTTTGAAAAGATTAAGTTCGCCACTTCCTATCCTCAGGATGCTGTGCTGTTTGTGGAAGGGCAGATGCCCCGCGGCATCTTCGTGATCTGCAAAGGCACGGTAAAGCTCTCCATCAATTCTCCGGGCGGCCGCACCATGATCGTCAAACTGGCCGAGGCCGGTGAAGTGCTGGGACTGAGCGCAACCATTTCCGGCAAGCCCTACGAAGTGACCGCGGAGACCATCGACCCCTGTCAGGTAAACTTCGTCAAGCGCGACGAGTTTCTTGCCTTTCTGAAAGATGATGTGGAGGCTTGCTTCCGAGTGGCGGAACAGTTGGGCGAAAAATACCACAACGCCTGTAAGGAAGTGCGCTCTCTCGGACTGTCGCACTCCGCCGCCGAGAAACTGGCAACACTGCTCTTGGAATGGACCTCGAAGAACGGAGAATCCGCCAAGCCCGAGCCCCGGCTGAAGCTCAGACTAACCCACGAGGAAATCGCACAGATGATCGGGACTTCACGCGAGACGGTGACTCGGCTGTTTGCCGAGTTGAAAAAACGTCAGATCCTGCAGACCAAGGGCTCGACCCTGGTGATTCGTAACACCCCGGCGCTGCGCGATATCGCAAACCATAACTAGCCCTGTCATCGACATTCAACAGGATTTACCACCAGTGACCACCATCACAATTTCTCGTGATGATGGTCACCGCCGTGTGAACGGGTCTCTTCTATGGTTGCAGCGTGGGCGAAGTTACCTGGGTTCAGGTGGGGAGGAAAGACATGACATCGCTAAACAGCATCGGCCAAAGCGCCAAAAACAATTCCACAAATCATGGAAGCCCGAATAAGCCCAGACTGATTTTCTGGGAGCTGACCAAGGGGTGCAATCTGCGCTGCATCCACTGCCGGGCCAGCGCTACGGAATTGAGTTCCCCCTCCGATCTATCCACTCAGGCGGCGTGCGATATCATCGATCAGATCGCCGAAGTTTCCTCTCCTATTCTGGTGCTGAGCGGCGGCGAACCGCTCTTCCGGTCGGATATTTTTCAACTGGCGCGATATGGCACCGATAAAGGCCTGCGGGTAGCGCTAGCCACGAATGGCACTCTGGTCACCAGGCGGGTAGCCGAGAAGATTGTCGATAGCGGCGTGAAACGGGTTGCGATAAGCCTGGACGGCGCCGATCCCCAGACTCATGACACTTTCCGTGGAATTCCCGGAGCATTCGACGCCGCGCTGACTGGCTTCCGCAATCTCAAGGATCTCGGCATGTCGGTGCAGATTAATACCACGATCGCCCGTCACAACGCGCATCAGCTTCCCGATGTGCTGGAGCTGGCAAAGTTAATCGGAGCGGATGCGCTGCACACATTTCTGCTGGTCCCGGTGGGCTGCGGCGTAGACATCGCCGCCGAACAAATGGTTCCCCCGGAAGAATACGAGAAGATGCTGAACTGGTTCTACGATCAGTCTCTGCAAGGCGGCATCGAATTGAAGGCCACGTGTGCTCCTCATTATTTCCGCGTGGTCCGGCAACGCCGAGCCGCCGAGCACCGTTCGGTGGCTGCAGCCGCCCAGGCTGCGCAGAAAACGCCTGCGGTTGTTCAGAGTTCTCCCAGAACCCCCGTCATCGGCCCAACTGAGATGACAATGCCCGGCTCAACCGGAATCGAACTGAAATCGAATGGCATCGGAAAGGCCGTGGGACATCCCGGAACTCATCCCTCCGATATGAACGCCATGACCAAGGGATGCCTGGCAGGAACTGCCGTCTGTTTCATTTCGCATCAAGGAGAAGTTTATCCCTGCGGGTATTTGCCCGCGCTCGCCGGCGATCTAAAGAAACAGTCGTTTGCCGATATCTGGGAAAACTCGTTTGTGTTTCATCAGCTGCGCGATGTCAACAATCTGAATGGCAAATGCGGCTGTTGCGAATTCCGCAACGTCTGCATGGGTTGCCGGGCCCGCGCCTTTGCCGCCACGGGCAACTATCTGGATGAGGAACCCTTCTGCGTGTACGAACCTAAAACGAAAAGTTTAAAGGATATCGCTCCGGCCGACGTCGTCCGCTGAACGTCGAAGGCTTCCCATTCGCGGAGCCGCAGAGGCCTTCCCGTCAGGCTCCGATATCCTTCGAAGAGCCTTCCTCTGGGCTTCGGTGGGAAGTCCCGATACGCCAAAAGACACCAGCCGGGCGTGATATTCCACTACCCGGCGCGCCACGCCGCACTTCCTTCCGCCACAAGAAAGGTAAACCACTGAAAACACTAAGGAAAGAACCGTGCATGTATCGAACCTAACTTTGGCATAGCGGATGCCCTTAACAAACATAGTTGCTGGAGATGCCAGTGGAACCGACTCTGATGGTGGTTGGCCTGAACTACCGCACCGCGCCGGTCGCCGTGCGCGAGCGTTTCTGGATCAGCGAGAACCGGCGCTACGAGGCGCTGGTGCAATTATCCCAGGCGGAAGGCATCGATGAAGTGATCGTGCTGGCTACTTGCAACCGCACCGAGTTTCTGCTGTGGGTTAACGACGTTACCTTGGCCGCGAATTCCGTGATGCGATTGCTGGGCAGCGAATACGGTCTCATGCTCTGCGAGTGGAAACATTTCTACCGCCTGCTGGATGAAGCGGCGCTCCTGCACATTTTTCGAGTCGCATCCAGCCTTGATTCCATGGTAGTGGGTGAGCCTCAAGTGGTCTCGCAGGTGAAACAGGCATGGCAGCAGGCGCAGAAGCTAGGGGCAACCGGGCGATTTCTTGATGCCGTGATGCAGAAAGCGCTGACGGTTTCGAAACGCGTCCGCAGCGAGACGGCGATTGGCAACGCGGCAGTTTCGATCCCTTATGCCGCTGTGGAACTTACACGCCAGATTTTTGGCACGCTGGAAAATAAAAAGGTTCTGCTGCTGGGCGCCGGCAAGATGAGCGAACTTTCGGCTCGCGGGCTGCTCAATCACGGCGCGAGTTCCGTATCCGTGATTAACCGCACCATGGAGCACGCTACTGAGTTAGCGACGAAGCTCGGCGGAGTCGCCATTCCTTTCGACCAGCGCTGGCAACACATGACCGAAGCCGACATTATCATCAGTTCGACTTCCTGTCCGCACACGATTCTGAGCCGCGACGAAGCGGAGATGATCATGCACGATCGTCAGGCCCGCGAGGGTAAGAGTCGGCCCCTGGTGATCGTGGATATAGCGATGCCGCGTGACATCGACTCCGCCGTGAGCCAGGTCAAAGGCATTTTCCTTTATGATCTCGACGATCTGGAAAATGTTGTCGACCACAATGCTGGTGAGCGTGAGATTGCCGCCGCCGAAGCGCAGAAAATTTTACAAAACGAAGCGCAAGGTTTCCGCCGCAGGCTGATGGCGGAGCGGGTGGTGCCCACGATCGTGGCGCTGCGCCAGCGGCTGGACGAAATTTGCCGGCAAGAACTGGATTCCTTCCGACAGGAGAGCGGGCCTTTTTCCAAGGATCAGGACGAAATGCTGAACGCAGTCATGTCTCGTATGACGCAGAGAATCGCAGGGTCCCTGGCCCGTGAACTCAAGGAACTTCCAGAGAAGGTGGAACAGGAGCAAATGACCACTGCTTTGCAGCGGCTGTTCCATCTGCAAACGCCTCAAGCGGCGCTTGCCGGCACCATATCGTAAGTCTGAAAAACGAGTCAGGAGTGGCGCTTCTATGACCAACAATCAGAAAGAGAAATCAAATAGCAGATCGCCGTGGACAGGCACGCAGGCCTACATCCTGGCCGTATTTTGTCTGGTGTTGGGAGTCGCGCTGGGATATTTGTTTCGTGGTTCCGCACCCCAGAGTGCTGCGACGGCCGCCTCTTCCGCGACTGACACTAGCTCCGCTCAAGGGCAACCCACACAGCCGCAGCTTACTCCTGAACAACAAAAGGCCATGGTGGACGAGGCTGTCGCTCCATTGCTCGCAACCCTGAAAAACAATCCCGACGATTTCAACTCGCTGGTGCAGGTAGCGAATCTCTACTATGACGGCCGACAGTATCCCGAAGCCGTCAAATACTACCGGCTCGCGGTAAAGAGTCAGCCCACCAATGCAGATCTGCTCACCGATCTTGGAACATCGCTGTGGTACATCGGAGACGCCGACGGAGCCATTGCCGAGTTCCAGACCGCTCTGAAGTATCGCCCCGATCATCCCGGAACATTGTTCAACCTGGGCGTGGTCCGCTGGCAAGGCAAGCTCGATCCCAAGGGCGCGGTTGAAGCATGGGAACAATTACTGAAGTTGAATCCAGATTACCCACAGAAGCAGGAAGTCCTGGAATATATCGATCGGGCTAAGCAGCACGCCAAGGGGTAGGCCGATTCGTTATTCCTCGGCAAGGGTGGTCTGCGCGCCTTCTTCATCGCCGCGAATCAGACCGAATTTCTTTAGCTTGTAGCGCAGGGCGTCGCGGCTGATATCGAGCAATTTGGCGGCGTGAGTTTGGTTGCCGTTGGCTTGACGCATGGCCAGTTCAACCATGGCGTGCTCTACCTCTTCCAGCGATGTTCCGCCTTCCGGGATATACAAACGCGGAAGCATGCGGCCATTGGGTAACGGTTGTCCGCCATCGGCGGGAGTAGTGCGTTCGAAAACGGTGCGGCCGCCTGATTCCCCAACGGAGAATGGGAGATAGACAGGGCGCAAGAGCGGTTCGTCCTCGAGGATCATGCCGCGCTCGATCGTGTTCTTCAACTCGCGAACGTTGCCGGGCCAATTGTGGCTGAGAATGAGACGGCGCGTGTCTTCGGTGATGCCGCGAATCGACTTCTTGAACCGGCGGTTGTATCGCTCGATAAAAAAATCCACCAGCGGCATAATGTCTTCTTTGCGATCGCGTAGCGCGGGGATGAAGATCGCGATAATCGCTAAGCGATAGTAAAGATCTTGACGGAACTGGCCTTCGCGCACTGCCTTCTCCAGATCGCGATTCGAGGCCGCGATTACGCGCACGTCGACTTGCATGTCCTTGATACCGCCAACCCGGCGGATCACCTGATCTTCGAGCACCCGCAAAAGTTTGGCCTGCAGCAGCGGAGACAGTTCGCCGATTTCGTCGAGGAAGAGCGTGCCGCCATCAGCCGCCTCGAACAAGCCCTTCTTCATCTGCTTGGCGTCAGTAAATGCGCCTTTCTCGTGGCCAAACAGCTCAGCCTCCATCAACGTTTCCGGTATGGCGGAACAGTTGATGGCTACGAAAGGCTTCTGCTGGCGGGAGCTCTCGTAGTGGATGGCTTTGGCGATCAGGTCTTTTCCGGTGCCGCTCTCGCCCTGAATCAGAATCGTGGTAGCTTCGCTGGCGGCAACTTTGCGGACAAAGTTCATGAGTTCCGTCATCTTCGAAGAAACGCTCACCACACTTTCGTATCCCGCGCCGCGGCGCACTTCACTGCGCAGAGTTTGCACTTCGGTGCGGAGGCTAGTGGCCTCGAGAGCGTTCTTGATGGTGACGTGAAGCTCATCGAAATCAACCGGCTTGCCGACGAAATCGTAGGCGCCTAGCTTGAGAGCAGCCTTGACGTCATCGAGTTGGGGATCCGCGGTGATCATAATGACGGCGCGTGCGTCCCCGCTTTTCTTCAGCGCGTCGAGTACCTCGATGCCGGTGAGATCAGGCATGCGCACATCGAGAAGCACAAGATCGGGGGTTTCGTGTTGCGCAAGCTTAAGCGCGGGCACCCCGGAATCCGCCTCGATCACGTGATAGCCCCACTCTTCGCACTTCTGGCGCAGCGACCAGCGCACCAGACGTTCGTCGTCCACGATCATGATTTTTTCCGCAGGCATTCGAGTTTTAATTTACTACGAAATGGCGAGGGCTGCTTTGTTCAGGGGCGTAGCGGGCTGAAGCGAATTTCAGGAAGCTGCGATATGCGCCGAGGGCGCGTGAAACGGCAACAGCACAGTGAAGCTGCTTCCCAGCCCGACTGCGCTCGTCACTTCAATGCGGCCGTGATGTTCTTCGACGATGCGGTGGGCGAGCGATAGGCCAAGGCCGGTGCCCCCGCCTTTGGTGGTATAGAAAGGCCGGAAGATATTCGGCAAGTTTTGCGGAGAGATGCCACGGCCGGTATCGCTGACCAAAACGGTGGCGCAATTGTCTCGCGCGCCGATCTCCACCCGCACCGTGCCCGCGCCTTCCATCGCCTGAACTGCGTTCAGCAGCAGGTTCAGCAGCACCTGGTGCACCTGATCGCTGTCATGTTCGACTTCCGGCAGATCGGGAGCTTTCTGCAATTCGATCTTGATCGGTCTGGAAAGCACTTGCTGCCGAGCCAGCATCACGGCATGTTCCACCGTTGTGTTGAGATTGCTCAGGCGAACTTCCGGATGGCGAGGGCGCGCCGTCTCCAGAAGATCGGTTAACGTACGGCTGATGCGTGCGATCTCCTGCCGAACATCTTTCACCACCGCCCGCGCGGGACTGGTGGCAGGCAAATCGCGACCCACGATTTCGATGACTCCGGCGATTCCGGCAAGTGGGTTGCGAATCTCATGCGCCAGACCCGTTGCCAATTCGCCCAGCGTCGCCAGGTGCTCGGCGCGAGAAATTTGCGTGCGATGCAATCGCTCAATTTCTTCCCTGCTCTCGCGCAATTGCTGCATCATGTGGTTAAAGTTGCGGCCCAGGTCGCCAATCTCGTCATTGCGGCCGGAGAAACTTACGGCGACATCCAGATTGCCTTTGCTCACTTGCTCGATTTTTTCCTGCAGTTCAACCATGGGCCGTTGCACAAGATAGGCAAGGACGAACATGGATACTGCACAGATGATGACCGCTCCCGCCCCGGCGAGTATCAGCACAGCGTGGCGGTCGGGATCGCGCAAGGATATTGTTGCCAAAGTGAAAAGCAAGAGTCCGGCCAGAAGCACGAAGCCGATAGGCAGGATTGCTTTAAGTTGCCAATTGACGCGTACCGAGCTCAAGTGGAAATCCTCTTTCGGGGTTGACTCATCCTGCGGTGAATCCGGGAGCATAGTGTGCTCGTTTCTTCCAGAATCCCGAGGCGATCCTGTCGATTCGGATGTCTGCGTCGATGTGTGCGCAAATGTTCTGGCTGCTGCGGGCTGATGACGGCTAAGCATAAGCATGCATTCCCGGCAGCAAATATGTAACGCCGAAGAAAGTAAACATCACTACGGCAAAGCCCAAAATCGCAAAGTACGCAGCGCGCCGGCCGCGCCATCCGCGGGTAATGCGCATGTGCAGGTATCCTGCATACACCAACCAGGTAATCGCAGCCCAGGTTTCTTTCGGATCCCAGCTCCAATAAGAACCCCAGGTGCGATTAGCCCAGTAGGCGCCCGCCGCGATCATCAGGGTGAGTAATGGAAATGCGATCGCGATGGTTTTATAAGTAATGCGGTCGAGTTCGTCGGCGCTGGGCAGCATCCGCTCCAGATCCTGACGCCGCCACAACAACAGGAGATAGAGCAGCGAGACAAAAATTCCACCCACCAGACCGGAAAGAATAAACGGACT
>JBAVQD010000149.1:0-41530 GCA_049693675.1 Candidatus Sulfotelmatobacter sp.
CTAGAGAGCGCGCCTGTCCGCCGTCTCACGCTCTCGGATGGTTCGCGGCTCCAAGCGGATCTTTATGTTTTCGCGTGTGGTCCCTGGTTGGGGAAAACGTTTCCGCACACTTTGGGCAAACTCATTCGGCCCACCCAGCAGGATATTTTTTTCTTTGGCCCGCCTGCCGGAAATTCGCAGTTCACCGATGCGCATCTTCCAGTGTGGGGCGATCACGGAAAACGGTTTCTCTACGGCATTCCGGGCAGCGACCGCCGCGGCTTCAAAGTCGCCGACGACACGCGCGGACCTGTCTTCGATCCCACCAGCGGCGAACGAGTGGTCAGCCAGACAACACTAAAACGCGTCCGCGAATATATCGCCCACCGATTTCCTGCGATGAAAAATGCTCCCTTGATCTAGTCGCGCGTCTGCCAGTACGAGCAGACGCCCGACAGCAACTTCATCATGGATAGACACCCGCGAATGGAGAACCTCTGGCTGCTGGGTGGAGGCTCCGGTCACGGCTTCAAGCACGGTCCAGCGATAGGAGAACGGATGGCCGAGTTAATTTTGAAGGATGGTGAAACGGAACCAGTCTGGCGGCTGGCTCGCTTTCAACCGCGAAAAAACCAATAACCACAGAGAACACAGAGGTCACTGAGTAGTTGCTCCGTGTTACCCTGTGCCCCCTGTGTTAAAGATTTCCTCACTGGATCTGAATCACGCTTGCCGGCTCGCTGGCTTTGATTTCTGATACCCGGGCCACGACTCTCCGCGCGAACTCGAATATCGATTTGGCGTGCGGCGAATTTTCCCCCTCCAGCACCACCGGCTTGCCGCCGTCGCCGGACCTGCGCACCTCGGGATCGAGTTCAATATTCCCCAGGAACGATACTCCGTACTGCTTCGCCATATTTTCTGCGCCGCCACGGGAAAAAATATCGATCTCATGATTGCAGTGCGGGCAGGTGAAAAAGCTCATGTTCTCGACTACGCCCACCAGATCCACTTTCATCTGTTTGAACATTTCGATCGCTTTACGCGCATCCTGCAGCGAAACGTCGGAAGGCGTTGAAACCACCACCGCGCCAGTCAGCGGAACATTCTGCACCAGCGACAAGGCGATATCTCCCGTCCCCGGCGGCAGGTCGACGATCATGTAATCAAGATGTCCCCACTCCACCATCCCCAGGAATTGCTTCACGATCTGGTGCAGCATAGGACCCCGCCAGATGATGGGCTTGTCCCCAGGATTCAGAAATCCTACGGAGATCACTTTGACGCCGTAGGCTTGCATGGGCTCGATGCGGTTCTCTCCTACCATTTTCGGCTGACCACTCACTCCGAGCATCAGCGGCACATTCGGACCATAAACGTCGGCATCGAGCAACCCAACCTGGTAACCCATTTTGGCGAGAGCGACCGCCAGGTTCACCGACAGCGTGGTCTTTCCCACGCCGCCCTTGCCCGAACCAACGGCAAGAATTACATCGACACCAGGCAGCGGTTGCGGTCCCTGTGCAGGCTGACCGGGATGAGCAGGCATATGTGCGTTCAAGGGATCACTCCAGAAAAGAAATCAAGACGTCAACGTTCAATTATACAAGCCAGCCAGGAATAGAAGCGCCTCACCGCTCTCGGCGGCATTTCTCAGCGACGTCTGCGATTGAGCTGTTTTGTTCGACGAGAGCAAGAGGCAGAACCACGGAGCGGGCAATGCCGCCGCTGAAATACAAAAAAAGATCAATAGCCTTCGCCTTCCAACCGAACTTTCCCGCGAAACATCCGAAATAGGAAGGTGAAATATCCGAGAGCCAGAATCATTCCAATACTCCACCATATGATTCCGACCGTCAGACCATGTCGACCGGCAGCAGTGTTGTAAATGGTGAGGCTATAAGCGGCATCCGTGCTTGCCGGCAAAACATTGGGATAAAGAGCAAACGCCGCGCCCACCAGCATCCCCACGATGTAGAGCGACGATCCGACGAAGGCGACTTTGTCCATCCCTTTGCGGATCGCGTAAATCATCACCGCGAGACTGCCAAACACAACCAGCGGGACCAGATATCCCACCGCGTGCTGTTTATAATTGTCGAGAACCATCGGCTGCACGTAGCAGGTTGCGATCACTCCCACAATGGTCAGAGTCAGCTGCACTGGCCACGCCCACAGCGCCACGCCGCGAACGCGCTGCTGCAGTTCATTCTCGGTTTTCACGGCTATGTACAACGCTCCATGCGCGGTCAGCGTGACCAGGGCGATCACTCCGGTTAACACGGTATACCAGTCGAGAATGCCGGTGTTGCCACTGGCTCGGAAGTTGGTCCACAGCGGTTCAAAGAAGTATCCGTCCGGTCCCAATGGCACGCCGCGCACTACGTTGCCGAGGGCCGCGCCGAAAAAAATGGCCAACAGCACGCTGGAGCCGCAGAAAATCAAATCGAAGAACCCCATCCAGACTGGATTTTCCATGTGCCCGCGCAACTCAATCCCGATACCACGCAACATCAGTAGCCACAGAACCATCATCAGCGGCAAATAGAAGCCGCTGAAACTGGAGGCATAGAGCAAAGGGAACGCGAAATAGAGCGTCCCGCCGGCCGCCAGCAGCCACACTTCATTTCCATCCCACACCGGCCCAATGGCGCGCAGAATCCTGCGGCGCTCCTCGCTGTTTTTGCCGGCTGCCAGATAGATTGCGCCTGCGCCCAGATCGAATCCGTCAAGCACCACGTAGGCCGCCACCATTACGGCCACAATCATGAACCACAGCGTCTCCATTGGACTCCTTGCAAAAAACCTACGTTCTAGTGATGCGAAATTACTTCGGCCGCCGGCCCCTGCTCGATCTCCCGCCTCACCAGAAACAGAAACAAAATACCGAGCACCGTATACATGCCGAGAAATCCCAGCAGCGTGAACATCCCGTTGCCCGCTGATACCATCTTCGAATATCCGTCCGCCGTACGCATCATCCCGTAAACCAGCCACGGCTGCCTGCCTAATTCTGCCGTCATCCACCCAGCGGTGTTGGCGATGTAAGGGAAGGGAAGCGCCAGCAACAAAATCCACAACATCCAGCGCGTTGAGAACAATTTTCCACGCCACAACAAGAAAGTAGCCACCACCATAATCGCGATAAAGATCGTCCCCAGCCCCACCATGATGTGGTAGCTGTAATAAAGCAGCGCGATGTTCTGCGGCCACAGATCCTGCGGAAAGGAATTCAGGCCCTTTACCTCCGCCTTCCACGCCCGGTAAGTCAAAAAGCTCAGCGCGTTGGGGACTTCAAGCGGATTATCAATCTTGCGCTCTTCGACGTTCGGCTGACCTAGAATGACCAGCGGCGCTCCCGGCTGCCCGACGAAGAGAGCTTCCATGGCGGCAAGCGTGACCGGTTGGTTGAAGGCTATCATTCGTCCCTGGCCATCCCCGGTGGGAAACAATTGCAGAACGCTGAAGATTAATCCGGCGATCACGCCCACTCGTACAAAAATCCGCCCATGCGCCTCGAATTTTCCCCACAGCAGATAAAAGGCGCCTACCGATGCCATCACGATTGCCCCAGTAATCACAGCGCCGCTCATGTTGTGCGCATATTGCCACCATGCCCAGGGATTCATCACCAGTTCCCAGAAGCTTGAGAGTTGCAGTGATCCATCGGCGGCTTTGACGAAGCCCACGGGGTGCTGCATCCACGCGTCCGTGGCAATGATGAAGTAACCCGAAAGCCAGGATCCGAGAAAAACTGCTACCGCCGACCACCAGTGCCGGCGTGGACCAAGCCGTTTTTCTCCATAAAGAAATAGCCCGAGAAATGCGGATTCCAGGAAGAATGCGAACATGCCTTCCATAGCCAACGTCTGCCCAATCACTCCACCCGCGTAGCGCGAAAAGTGCGACCAGTTGGTGCCGAACTGAAATTCCATGGGAATCCCGGTCACTACACCGAGCAGGAAGTTAATACCGAAGATCTTTGCCCAGAAGCGCGCCGCCTGATTGTAGATCTCGTCTTTGTGCCGAAGGCCGAGGGTCTTGAGCACCACGATCAGCGGCGCCAGACCCATCGTGAGTTGCGGGAAAAGATAATGAAAAGTGACGGTGAACGCGAAATGAATGCGATGAACGAGAAGAGCACTATCCATAGAATCCGTCCGGAATGAGTAGCGTACCTGTTACACCGAAGGGAGGATGTGACGACCGTCACATCGGAGTTTACCGTTTCGCCTTGCGCCGCCGTCCGGCATCGTCATAACGTTGCCGCTGCTCATCGGTCTCGGGAATCACGGGGGCAACTTTCAAACGTTTTCCGTTACCATCGATTGCAACGAAAGTGAGATGTGCCGAGGCGACGTGCTGCGATCGGTCGGCGATGTAGTTCTCCACAAACACCTTTACTCCCACCTCCATCGAAGTCTGAAAAACTCGGTTCACCGAAGATTTCAGGATGATCAGATCGCCCACTCTAACCGGAACCAGAAAGTCGATATGATCCACCGAAGCCGTCACCACATAGCTGCGCGCATGCCGGTGAGCCGCCATCGCCCCCGCCAGATCGATCCAGTGCATTAACCGTCCGCCCAGCAATGCGCCGAGCGGATTCGCATCATTCGGCAGTACAATCTCCGCCATCTCCGATTGCGAATCCCGCACCGGACGCGGTGTCAGCATTTCTTCGCTCATAGTCTTCCCCTGCTTTCTGTTGACGGCATTCTCTTCTCGTGGATAAGTGCGATGGACCGAAGGTCATGTCAGCTCGCTAGAGCTGGATTCGCTTCCCGTCTCTTTCTCTTCTCCACATACGATGCAAGAAAACATTCCGCCATCCGTTGCACGCGGTCATCGGAATGCCTCAACTCCCAACATGCGCCCACCGCGTCAAACATCAATGTGCCATGCTCCACCGGAAGATGGTCTCGCTCACATACATAACGAACCTGAATCTGTCCGCTAGTCAAATTCCCGCCTTCAGCAAGAACAGTTCGCGCCCCAAAGCGAATCGAATCCCATGCGCGTTTTTGAGGCAAGCGCCCACAGTTCGCCGCATAGCCCAGATTGCAATACTCGCGCAGTTCGTCCGGCGATGGAACAGTATTCTCATGTCCCGGCGCTGTACAGTGCCCGCTCCATCCGCCGCCCAGCGGAAGCCGGCTGGCGTGCGGCCATGAGCCATTCTCTAACTTCTCCATCGGCATAAAAAACGGACACGCCACTACAACCTCCGAGGCCGCTAACTTTATTTAGGACTGCCCATTCTACTCTCAGCTATCGAACCACGGTGCCTATGAGTCACAGCAGTATTGGACGTTTATACTAATCACGTCCTAGCTAAGAACTGGGAACCGAGAGTTACCCTATGGACCGCATCGCCGCCCTCAATGACATTCTTACCCAGAGTCCCGACGACACCTTCGCCCGCTACGGTTTGGCCATGGAGTATTCGAAGCAGGGCGACCTGGATCGCGCACTTGCAGAGTTCTCCATCCTGCTGAAATCCAATCCCGATTACACTCCGGGATACTTCATGGCTGCCCAAACATTAGTTCGAGCCGATAGAGTCAGCGATGCCAGGACAATGCTCAATGATGGCATCGCCTCCGCCCGCCGCACGGGAAATTTGCACGCTCAATCCGAAATGGAAGCCTTACTGACAGATCTAGGATAGTTCGCGAGTTCGAGCGTATCGTGGGCTACCCTGTGCGCCCCTGTGTCTCCAGTGTTAAAGCCTTTGATCTCGCAGAAATCACTTCGCCATCCTACCCATCGCCCGCTCCACCAGTCGCGGAAAATGCTGGTAGATCCTCACCGGGATGTGCATGGTCCACGGCACAATCACTTCCTTCTTCTGCTTTAAATATCCCTGCAGCGTAGCCCGCGCCACCCGCTCCGCAGTAATTCCTCGTACAGACTTCGGACGCACCCGCTTCAACTCATTTCCCTGCACCGCGTTTTCGCCGAACGCTGTCCGCACATAGCCGGGGCAAACCGTCAGCACGTGGATTCCGTCTTTCTCCAATTCGACTCCGGCGCCTTTCCCGATCGCATTCATGGCAAACTTGGTCGCACTGTACGCCGCATGGAACGGCATCGGAATGTGTCCCGCCACGCTCGAAATATTGATGATGGTTCCGCCTCCCTGCTGCCGCATCACCGGAATCACAGCCTGCATCGCCGCTACCGCGCCAAAAAAATTTGTCTCGAACATTTCCCGGCAGGCTGCCATATCCATTTCAGCCACGGAATCGAGCAGCCCATGCCCCGCATTGTTCACCCAAACGTCGATCCTTTGGAAATGATGCATCGTCAGTCCAATGGCCCGGTCAATCTCCTCGCGATGCCTCACGTCGCAAGCCATCGCCAGCGTTCGTTCGACGTGACCCACTCGTCCCCGCGCGGCTTCCACACGAGCAGCGTCGCGCGAGAGCATAATCACGCTCGCTCCCTGATCGGCAAAAATCCTGGCAATCGCTTCCCCGATCCCCATCGAAGCGCCGGTTACGACCACAACCTTCCCTGCGAGTTCCATGACGTGCTTTTATGCTACAGAGTCTCCGAAGTCAACTCCGCGGTTGCATTGGAGAAGAGTATTTCCTACATAGACCGGACTGGCCTCGATCGTAGCCGAAAAGTTCGCGCCCAGGCTTGCCGTAAAAAGGACGAAAGCCAAGCTTAGTGTGATGACGCAGCGAGCAATGCTCCCGACTTGCGTGCGATAAGAAGGAAGTGTTCTTCGCGCGCCTGTTTTTCGAGCGAAGCAAGCTGCGCGCGCGCGCCATCAGCCTGACCTGACTTCAGCCCGATCTCACCCATCGTCAAGCGCGCCTGAAACAGGTACGGTACTGAGACGGAGTTGCTTGGCCGGGAGAGGATCGGCGCGAGTTCCTTTCGAGACTCAGCAAATTTTCCCTCGGCCAAATTAACCCGCGCGGCAGCCAATGCCGCGTCGTACTTCGGATTGCGGTCACTGGCTTTTGCGGCTAATGTTCCCGCATGTTGGGCGTCATCCTGCGCCTCGTTCTTTTTATTCTCCGCCAACAAAGCCCGTGCCCGAAGCGAATAAGCCTCGGCGGAACGCGCCGGAGAAGCTGTTGACTCCAGTTCATGCAACGCTTCACTCGCCATCTTTTCGGCGTCCGCCGGCTTTCCTTCTTCCAGCGATATCTCCCCGGACTGCACCAGGCTTCCAGCCAACGGTATGGCGCGCTTGAGGTCTCTTAGCAGGGCAAGCGCCTGTTCGCTCTTTTCGCGAGCCTGGTTCAAATCGTCCTGATCGAGTAGAACGCCCGCCAGAGCAGAGAGCGTCGAGGCCTGCGCCGATTTATTTCCCGTCTCGATTTCCAACTGCAGCGCGCGTTCCAGATGCTGCGTTGCCCCCGGCAGGTCGCCACCTTCTTCGAGAACATCCCCAAGTTCAATTTCGACGATGCCGGCGGAATCCTTATCGCCGACATCGTTGAAAATTTGTACCGCCTCTTCCAGATTCTTTCGCGCCCCGTCGAAATCGGCCAAGCGATCGAGCACTTCGCCGATGTTTCCCAGTTCGTCCCCAATCGTTACTTTGTAATCTGCTTCGCGATAATTGTGCAGAGCCTGCTCGTAGTAGTTTTTCGCCTCCGTGAGATTTCCCTCATCGGCTAGCACAATGCCAATCTCGTTCAGCGCCTGCCCGGCATAGAGTTGGTTGCCGATCTGGCGAAAAACTACCAACGCTTCCTCCGCCTGCTTGCGCGCCCCTGCCAGGTCACCTTTTCCTTTTAGAGCGTCAGCCGACCACACCAGCGTCATCCCCGAGTGCTTAAGATCGCCGCTGCCGGCAAATAAAACCTTGGCCTGAGCCAAGGCAGCGCTCGCACGATCGCTTTCTCCCAGTTGCTGCAGCGCCGTACTTTCATACAAGCGAGCCTGCGCAACCACCAGACGCATCCCACGCGACTCACCCTTCTTGGCGGCCGCGACCGATATTTCCTGTTCGCGCTTGTAGTCTCCCAGCGCTTCAACTGCAGTGGCTTCCGCCAGATCAATTCGAGGATCGTCTCCCGAGGGCGGCGGAAGTTTGCGCAAAGCTTCCAGGGTATTGAAGGCTGTCTTAGGATCACCGCTATTGTCCTGCAGATTGGCCAGGCGGAGGCCGTAGCTAAGACTGTCGGGATAGAGATCGGCCAGCGTGCGGGCAAGTTCGATTGCCTTGGGTTTCTCATTGTTCAGATCTCGATATTGCGCCTCCATCCACAAGCGCTCTTCGTTGCTGAGGTTTGTCGACAGCTCGAAAGCTCGTTGCGCTTCGTCCTTGGCTTTGCTGTCGTAACCCAGTTCCAGCCACGCTGCGCTCAAAGCGGAGTGAGGCTGCGGAGATTTTGCATCGGCTGTGACTGCCTGCGTCAGCAAATCGCGCGCAGCCAGGGTCTCGAACGCACGAAGCTTATTCAACCCTTCCGAATAAAGACGGGCCGCTTCCGGATCTGAGGGCAGCGAAGCACGTACCTGAGAGGCCTGCTCGCTGGTGACCTGGCCAGCTCCCAAACGTGCGCGCATCCGCGCGCCAATTTGCGATACCAGATCAAAGAGATCGGCCTCGCTTCCCGCCGCTGCCTCTTCCGCAATCGTGTCGCCGGCAACCGTATCTTCCAAGCGCAAGTCCAGCCGGATTTGACTCTTGTCTCCCTCCCCGACCACGGCGTAAGAACCCGTCGTCACGTAATCCGTGTCAAGATTCGCGCGCAGGCGAGGCAGGGAATCTTTCGGCATATCCGTCAGGCTCCAGGGCATGTCGCGGCTAGCCCGCGCAACCTGCTCGCCGGAAACCAGGCGCAACTTGCCACCCGATGCCAGCTCTGCACTGAACATCTCCGCCAGAGCAGTAGAAAGCCAGGCCTTGTCCGGACGATCCGTAAGATTTTTGAAACCGAGCACAGCCACGGACGGCCGCGTCTTCACTGCCGGCGATGTTACGGAGTGAACACCAGGAAAGAATCGCTCCCGATGGCGGCCGATAAAAATGGCGAGCAGCACGAGAACGGAAGCAATACCTCCAAAGAGTGAGGCTTTCCAATTCTGCGGTCCGAGAAAACTGCGTCCACCGGAAATTGCCAGCCGCGATCCCAGACGCACTGCGCGCAGGTCGGCAGCCAGTTCACGCGGAGTCTGATATCGATCGTCCGGCTTCTTGTGTATCATCCTGGCCACAACTTCCGTCAGTGGCGCAGGGATGGAGTGGCTGAGTTTTTCGAGCGGCATCGCCTGCTGCTGTACGATTTGCAGTGCCGTGGCCGCTGGAGTAGGACCGAGAAAAGGGTGCCGGCCGCCGAGCATCTCGTAAAAAACTACTCCCAGAGAAAAGATGTCAGCGCGAAAGTCAGGCTGCGTTCCCATTAAAACTTCCGGCGCCATGTAACTCGGGGTCCCGGCGATAGAAGCGTCAGAAGCGCTAGAAGCGAAAGAGAAAGACGAGAGCGATTGCGTAGCCTCAGCATTGCTCACACTTCCCGCGCCGGCGAGGTTCCGCGCAACTCCGAAGTCGAGTAGCTTCACTTGCCCAGCTTCGGTGAGCATCATGTTCTCCGGCTTGATGTCACCATGCAGAATCCCGCGCTCGTGAGCCGCTGTGAGCGCATCCGCGCATTGAATGCCGATCTCGAAGAATTGGCTGACGTTGATCGGCCGGTACAGACGCTGTCGCAGAGTCTGACCCTCGACATATTCCATGACGAGGAAGACTTCCCCATCCTGTTCCAACACGTCGTAAACGCTGGCAATATTTGGATGGTTTAGAGCTGAAAGCCGCTGTCCCTCACGCAGTAAGCGAGCGGCTTCGGTGGGATTGCCGGTTCCGCTGGCGGAAACCCGCTTGACTGCAACCGCGCGCCGCAGCTTCGGATCTTCGGCGCGCCACACTTCTCCCATGCCGCCGCCACCAAGTCGAGCCACAACTTGCAGACGGCCAAGAGTTGTTCCACTTAAATCCTGTCGCGGGGTAGCGTTCGGTAGGCGGTCGGGCGTCCCATCCATAGGAGAAAGTCCTCTAGAGACGACGGTCCGGGGGTTACGTCGCTAAGCCCGGAATTCTACACTACTCAACCAGCCGGCGACATACATTTAAGCGGGCTGAATGCTTGCGCGCTTCGCGAGTTGGCTTTTTTGGACCGCAGCCGACGTAAGGTACAATCGAGATTCGCCACCCCTCTGGAGATCTTCCAGTGCATTCCCTCATTCCCCTGTTCCCGCTCGATGTGGTCTTGCTGCCCAACGCTCCTCTGCCGCTGCACATCTTCGAGCCGCGCTACAAAGAAATGATCGCCGAATGTCTGGCGCAGAATCGGATTTTTGGAGTGGTTCGGGCCCTCGAGCAAGGTCTCGCCGAAGTGGGGTGCACCGCCGAAATCGTTACCGTGGTGAAAGAATATCCCGATGGTCGCCTCGACCTCGTCGCCGAAGGCCGCAACCGTTTCGAAATCGTCGCCGTGAATCAGGATCGTACATTCCTGCAAGGCGAAGTTCTTATGATCGAAGATGAACCGGGAGCGCCGCCGCAGGAAGATGCCACGCGGGCCGCTCAATTGCACTCCGAACTGCTGGCCATCGCCGGAGCCAAACAAGATCTCTCCGCCGCCGACCCCGCGTTACTCTCGTTCTATCTAGCCGGCTCCTTGCCCCTGGATCTCGATTTCAAGCAGAAATTACTTTCTCTACGCTCCGAAGCTGACCGTCTTTCCATCCTCATCACGTATCTCGAAACCCTCATTCCCAATCTTCAGCGCGCCGCCCGCGCCCGCCAAAAAGCCGGCGGCAACGGCCACGTCCATTAAGTTGCTTAGGGTTACCCTGTGAACCTCGGTGCCCCCCGTGTTAAAGATTTCGTGAAAGCTGGCGCGACAGAAAGCCGAAGCCCGAACCGCGTATAATCCAGAAAAGTATTTCTCCGGGGGTTCCTCATGAGTCTTCCACGCACGCTCGGCGAATTGCGCCGCAGTCCATTTTCTGAAGAACGTCTGCGCACCCGCCGCGTGAAAGACGAACTCCGCGATAACCTCATCGCCCGCCTGCGCCAGCACGACGACTCCAGCATTTTCCCCGGCATCGTCGGATACGAAGACACCGTAGTTCCGCAAATTGTGAATGCAATTCTCTCGCGGCACAATTTTATTTTGCTCGGCCTTCGCGGACAGGCCAAAAGCCGCATCCTGCGCGCGCTGACGACCCTGCTCGATCCTCACATGCCGTACCTGGCAGGCTGTGAAATTCGCGACAACCCCTATGCGCCCATCTGTCGCCGCTGCCGTGAAGAAGTCGCTCGCCACGGCGATGAAACTTCAATTTCATATCTCACGCCCGATGATCGATATGTTGAAAAGTTAGCTACGCCTGACGTCACTATTGCCGACCTCATCGGCGATATCGATCCCATCAAAGCGGCTCGCGGAGGCCACGAACTCTCGAGCGAATTCACCGTCCACTACGGCCTGCTTCCCCGCGCCAATCGCGGCATCTTCGCCATCAACGAACTCCCCGACCTCGCGGGAAAAATTCAAGTCGGCCTCTTCAACATCATGCAGGAAGGCGACGTGCAGATTAAGGGCTATCCCATCCGCTTGCCGCTCGACCTTGCAATCGTCTTCAGCGCGAATCCCGAAGACTACACTGCTCGCGGAAAAATCATCACACCGCTTAAAGACCGCATCGGCTCTGAGATTCGCACGCATTATCCCGCAACCGTGGATGAAGGCATCGCCATCACCGCGCAGGAAGCCTGGACCAGCCGCAACGGCCACGCGTCTCACATGCCCGCATACATTCAGGAAGTGATCGAACGCATCGCCTTCGCTGCCCGCGAAGACAAGAAAATCGACAAGCGATCCGGCGTCAGCCAGCGCCTGCCAATTTCTGCGATGGAGAATGTGATCTCGAACGCCGAGCGCCGCGCTCTGCGCAATGATGAAAAGCTCGTCGTGCCCCGCGTCAGCGACATCTATGCCGCGCTCCCCGCCATCACCGGCAAACTCGAACTGGAATATGAAGGCGAAATGAAAGGCGCGGACTTCGTCGGCCGTGAACTGATCCGCTCGGCGATCGCAAAAACCTACGATCAATATTTTACCGGCGCTAACGTGCAGCAAATCGTGCAGTGGTTCGACCTGGGAGGCGAGATTCAGCTTGCAGATTCCGTCTCCGCCGCGGAAGCACTCGAGAACCTGAAAGAAATTCAGGGTCTGACCGACAAGCTCGGCCCGCTCGGCGTCTCTTCAAAAGAAAGTCCAGAGCAACAAGTCTCGGCCGCAGAATTCATCCTCGAAGGCCTGCACGCCCACAAGCGCATTGGTCGTAACGAAGAGCGCGTCTTCAAAGCCGGAGAGAAAAAGCCCGAACCGCGCGCGGAAAAAAGTTTCGAGAAAGAAGAACCACCGTACCGCCAGCGAAGGCAGTTCAATTGAGTGATCAGTATCCAGTGGTCAGAAAGGGCCACAGGACCTTGATTTCACTGGCCACTGGCAACTGATTACTGGCCACTGTTTATGAAGCGCATCCGTTACTCCAAATACGTCCCCGACCCCGCCGGCGAGATGAGCATGGAAGACTTGCTTGGCGCGCTCTCCGACTATCTGCTGCAGAGCGGCTTCCAGAGTGACATGTGGTACGAGATGCCCGAGGGCGAGCAGACGCTCGACGATCTCAAACGAGCCATCGAGCAAGCCCTTATGGACGGCGATGCCTTCGACGAAGAAATGCGCGAACGTCTGCAACAGATGGCGATGGATGGCGAGCTCGACGAACTCATCGAAAAGTTGATCGAGCGCATGCAGCAGGAGGATTACATCTCCATCGATCAGCCACCCGATCCTGCGCGTCAGTCGAGCGTCGGCGGCCAGCTGGGCGAGAATCAGTCGCAAACTAAATTCGAAATCACTGACAAAAGCCTCGACTTCCTCGGCTTCAAGTCTCTCCGCAATCTCCTTGGCTCGCTCGGCAAATCCAGCTTTGGACGCCATGACACTCGCGACCTCGCCACCGGCATCGAAGCCAGCGGGTCATCGAAGACCTACGAGTTCGGCGACACCCTCAACCTCGACATCACGGCCACGCTCTCCAGCGCTATTCAACGCGAAGGACTCGCTCTGCCGCTGAATATCGAGTACAAAGATTTGCAAGTGCATCAGTGCGAATACCAGTCTTCGTGCGCAACGGTGTTGATGCTCGACTGTTCGCACTCGATGATCCTCTACGGCGAAGATCGCTTCACTCCCGCGAAAAAAGTTGCAATGGCGCTCTCGCATTTAATCCGAACGCAATATCCCTGCGACTCGCTTTCGCTCGTGCTCTTCCATGATTCCGCCGAGGAAGTTCCGCTCTCGCAACTCGCCCGCGTCAAAGTCGGGCCGTATTACACCAACACACGCGAAGGCCTGCGTCTGGCGCAAAGAATTCTGCAGCGTCAAAGAAAGGACATGAAACAAATCGTCATGATCACCGATGGCAAACCCTCTGCCCTCACCCTCGAAGACGGCCGCATCTACAAGAACGCCTTCGGCCTCGATCCGTTAGTGGTCAGCCAGACGCTCGAAGAAGTTTCCAAGTGCAAGCGCGCGGGCGTCCTCATCAATACATTCATGCTCGCATCCGATTATGGCCTGGTGCAATTCGTCCAGAAAGTCAGCGAGATGTGCCGCGGCAAAGCTTACTTCACCACTCCCTACACACTGGGCCAATACCTGCTGATGGATTACATGTCGAGAAAAACGAAAACAATCCACTAACCGGAAGTCCTCAAGGTTTTCGTATTACCCTGTGTTCCTCCGTGTCCTCTGTGGTTAAAGATTTTTCCCTTCGCCCAAACTGCTGATAATCTTTAGTATCCATGGCAAATTGCATTCGATGTGGCCGCCAGCTCCCGGGCTTTACCTTCGGCAAGAAGATCTGCCAATGGTGCGTGCAGCACGAAAAATATCAGCGCGGCGAAATCGCCGATGACGCCCCTCAGCCGGTGATGCGCACCCCCTGGGTTCGCCGCGGCGAATCCACAATCACCCTCACGCAAATATTTTTCGGCATCAATGTTGCCGTATTCCTGGGCATGGCCCTCTCGTCTTCCGCCATCATGGATTTCCCTGCGAGGGTGTTAGTGCAGTGGGGCGCTAACGTAGGTGCGTTCACGCTCCGGGGCGAATGGTGGCGCCTGCTGACTTGCGTGTTCGTTCACGGCGGCTTGCTTCATATTGCCTTCAACATGTGGTGCCTGTGGGATCTGGGCGCACTTAGCGAATCGCTCTATGGCCGCTGGACCTTCGCCGCCGTTTACCTGATCTCAGGCCTGGGAGCCAGCCTCGCCAGCGTGACGTGGAATCCTTATGTGATGAGCGTCGGTGCTTCCGGAGCAATCTTTGGACTGGCCGGTGCCCTCATCGCCGCTTTCAAGCTAGGCGAATTTTCCGTGCCGCGCAGCGCACTCTCGGGCCCGCTCCGCAGCCTGATGGTGTTCGTCGTTTTTAATCTGGCTTTTGGAGCCGCATCCGGCGTCACAGACAACGCCGCGCACGTCGGAGGCCTCATCACTGGATTGATTCTGGGCGCACTCATCGCCCTTCTCGCTCCGCGCCAAGAGCAGGCCCCGCTACGCGCCGCTATTTTTCTAGTTGCGCTTCTCGTTCTCGCCGGTGGCGCCACCGAACTCGCTCACCACTACGGTTTGCCCCTGCGCCTGGGTCGAGCACCTTTTGCGCGAACCAGCAATGCCCCTGAGAATATTCGGTCTCTTCCGAGATTGATGAATTTCGATAACCGGAAGCAGCGTGTCTAGCTCTTAGTCAGGTCTCCTACTGCCCGCCAGGCCTGATTGATCGCCTCATCTGTATACGCGTAAGCTCCTGCGTCCGCGTTCGCGATCGCGATTCTTCCGAAAGTTTTTCTCGCCACTTCGCATGGAGTCGTGCCACCTTCCAGCCAGAACGAATCCCACAGCGAGTTGTATTCGTAGGCGTATCCGTGCGGCCAGCGGTTCACGGTAATGGCGGCGATGTCGCGCGCGGGATCGAATCCTCCCGCTCCCAGCGTGCGGGCAAGTTGGCCGCGAATCTCGCGCTCCATGGTTTCAAACGTTGTGTTGTATAACTCAATGCGGCCCAGCGTGTGTTGCTCGCGCGATGGCCGGCCAGGCTGGCACGGTGTCTTCATCATGTGCACCACAATCGGCTGCTCGGGCTGCCGTGCGCATTCATAGCCGCCAATGCTCACTGCCAAGTCGAGTGCCATACGCGTGTGGTAACAGCCCGGAGCGTACACTGCATTCGTTTTCAATTTCTGGAATGACGTCCAGTTGCGCAGCGCCACGTTGGTATAAAGCAACGGAACTTTCTGCGCCGAAGCCAAAGCATCGCGCTGGGTCTGCGGCAGTTCTTCGCAAATGTAGGGGATCACTACATGCCAGCATGCCAGAACGCAATTCTTTGCCCGCGTCGTATAAACTTTGCCGCCGCGCGCGTAGGCGATTTCAACTTCTTTCGCGGATGCCGCGTCTCCAATATGTTTTACCCGTACCGCCGTACTGTTCAATCGAATCTTCACTGGCGAAGTTGCCGAATCCAGCTTGGAATAATTCGCCTTCGCCAGAACTACGTCCGTCGTATTCCCCGGAATGACATCCGGAATCAGTTGCCGGACGAGCAGCCGCGCGATGCTCGCATTGCCATCGGGAAAATGAAAGAAATATTTCTCCGCCTCTTCATTGGGAATCGCATCGCGATTCATTCCCTTGCCGGGCGCGGGATCGAGCTTCATGCCGGCAAATCCGGGCATATCGAAGCCCCACGCATCCTGAGCCGCGACCGCATCGATGCCCAAACCAAACAGAGGCTGCGGCACAGCTTGAAAAACTTTCACCACATCCTCGTGAACTTTGACCACGTCTCTTAAGAAATTGGCGTAGCTGATGCGGGCGAGCTTTGCTTTCTTTTCGGTGGAAGTCAGGCCAGGAAAGTAGTCAACCTGATCGCGAAGCAGTCGCTCAAAATCGGCCTTGGCTTGCTGCGCAATCGGCGCCTGCGCCAGCATTTGTTTCCAGGCAGAGTGCTCATTGGAATTGATGTAATCTTTTTCGCCGCCGCTAAATGTTGCGGGACTAACCACCAGTCGGTCGGCGCCGAACGTTTCTTTATCAAAGAAGATTTTCGATCCCAGTCCAAACGAATGATAAAGATTCGCATCGTGATACTTGGGATAGGAAGCAACATCGATCCCCAATTCCTCAATCACTCCGCGTGCTACTTGGCTATACGGCGCAGGGCTCTCGATGGAATAAGTTCCACCGAAACCCAGGCGGAAGGCATCGCTCACGCGAAATTCGTTGCGCTTGGCGTGTCCTCCAAAGTCATCGTGGTTGTCGAGGATAAGAATGCGAGCATTCGCGCCCGCACTCTTGCGATAGAAATGTGCGGCCGCCAGCCCGCTGATTCCGCCGCCCACAACGATGAGATCGAAAGTCTCCCCAGTATCCTGCGGTGTCCCGGCGTTCTCCCAAAATGTCCCATCGCGCAACGCATGTGCAGCATCGAATGACCCCGGATGGCTGCCGCGCATTCCGGTAAGGGCTGGTGGGTAATAGTTAGAAGATTTTTCTGGATTGAAATCGCCGCCGAAGAGCTGCCATGGCATCATCGCTGCGCCCGCGGTCACGGCCATCCCATTCAGAAAATCACGTCGCGTAATGCGGCGTTTCATTCCGAGCTCGCGGTCGGTTTGGTCGCTCATCTACTGGTCGGCTTTCTTTACCGCCAGTTCTGCACCCTGAAAACCAATGCGGCTGTGCGTCCCATCGCAAAAAGGCTTGTTCACGGAGCCGCCGCAGCGGCACAGAGAAAATGCCGGCTTGCCGGTAAGGTCGTAGGTTGTTCCGTTCGCATCGACGAGTTCAACCGAACCCTCTGGCGCCTCCACTCGATACGGGCCATTAGGACGAACAGTGATTTTTACTTGAGCCATCAGTAAGATTCCTCCAACCTTGTGGGATTCTAGTAAGGATAAAAGATAACATTAAGCGCAAGGGCGTGCCGCAGGATTCCGACTAAATGTCAAATACACGGGGCTCCGCAGTTCAGCGGCATTTGTACCGGTGAAACGATTCTTCCAGCATCAACCTCGCAAGGCTGCCATTGCGCCGTGCGGACAAGTCTTCGTCATGAAGAAAACTTTGTCGCGTCGCCCCTTTAGACCAGCGCCCATCCACACTCCCGTTTTTCCGCAGCGATACTCCCAACACTTGTCATAGAAGGTGATTCCGCCATCGAGCGCTTGATGGGTTGACGGAGAAAGTTGAGATCAAGCCGCCAGCGAGTTGGCGCGGATCAGGCTACGGTACAAATCGAGATAGTCGTCGATCATCCGTTTGGCGGTGAAGCGCTCGCGGGCCCGAGCGAACGCTCGATCGGCGTAGGCCTGGCGCAAGGGCCGGTCGGAATCGAGCTGGGCAAGAATTGCGGCCAGGCTGCTGGCATTGTTCGTGCGGAAGTAGAGCGCTGCGTCCCCCCAGACTTCGCGGAAGCTTGGAATATCGTTGGCGACAATGGCGCAGCGCGAGAAAGCAGCATCGAGCGGCGCCATGCCGAGCGGTTCGTAGCGCGCTGTGGCGGCATAGACGGCTGCCCGGCTGTACAGCGCGCGCAATTGAGACTCCGTCTGGGGGCCGCGGATCGCGACGGTAGCCTGGCTGGTCGAGACCTTCACGTCGGCGCGAATTGGAATGCGCGGAACCGGCACAGTTTGCTCCGCCCCCACAATGCAAACCGGAAATGGATGAACGTGCTGGGTCAACAGAAAGACCTGCTTGCCTGCGTCGACCAGGCGGCCGATCGAAAGCACGGAGTCGTCTTTGCTGATATACGGATTAAAGAAAATCGGATTGCGTCCGGGATAGATGATGGCCGCGCGCCGTGGCCGGCTGTAAGTCGCGATCAGTGTGTCGAGCATGCAGGCCGAAGGCGCAACCACCGCGTCCGCAGCAGCGATGCCTCGACCAATGGTTTCCCGATACCACTTCAGCCAGCGCGTGGGACGCGGCGAGCACCCTTGCACCGCTTCCGCCCAACTGATCAGGTCACCGTGAGCCATCACCACGCGAGGCACATCGACCGAAAGATCGCCGTGACAAAACTGGTGCAGCTGCAGCAAATCAGGACGGACCTCACGCACCAGGTTGGCCAGAAATTCCGAGGATTCGGCAAGATCCTGTGGAGCCTCGTCCATCCACTCCAGCCGGAAGGCGGTGGGCCGGTATTCCAGACCGTGCAAACGATCCATCCAGGCGGTCTGGTCGGGGAGAGGAATCTCGCCGAAAGTGACCAGGGTGACTCGCACCCCGCGCGTCACCAGTCCGGTGACGAGTTCCCGAGCGTAAGTCCAGGAACCGGACATCGTATCGGCAGTGACCAGAACGTGCAAAAAGGCTCCTCAAGCATGCGGAACGTCGCCACAGACGTGCGATTCCGCTGCGAAGCTGCCCTATTCTAGTGCAGAATGAGGTCAGGGACGAAAACTTTTCTTGCATACCCTGCCGCTTTGCACGGTTCTGAAGGAAATATTTTTCTCCGGACCCTTTTTCTCCGGACCCTAGCCGTTGCGAGGATCAGGTCAGTTTGCCCCCAGCCTAAGCCGCATTTCGCGCGCTAAATTGTCGACCGCCCGAATTTTTTCCGCGGCCGGGCCGGGCACGCCAGGAACGGACATTGCCAGTTCGCACGAAAGCAGCATGGAAGTGAGGCTTTCCCCCATCTCGCTGCGAAACTGTTGCTCTACTGAACGGCGGGCCTGGGTTTCTTCACGCTTGCGGCGGTGCAACGCGGAGCGAACTTCCCTTACCAGCCGCTCCATACCGCTGACGGCGAAGTTGATATAAACCGGAAAGGCCGTGTCCAGATGTTCCAGTACCTGGTCGCTCTCGGCGGGTTCGTTTTCGAGAATAAATTGATCCATGACCACGGCGGAATAAGTTTGTTCCCGCAACCGGGTCATAGCCTGCTGTAAATTTTCTGCCCAATGGGTTTCATTCCCAGTGGACTCGTTCAAAGTGGCGGCGCACTCTGGTCCGCGTGCTGACGGTGTGATGAGTAAAATCATGCTGGTTCCGTAGCACGTCAGGTTCCACGCTTAATTTTATTGAAAAGGTGAGAGTTATCGATTACGCCAAGCCTGCGCCTCCCATTGCGGACCGTGAGCCAATCCAAATTGAAATTGGCTGACTCGTTCCACGTTTAAGCGTGCGCTGCATAGTCTTTCAACTTGCGATACAGAGTGGTCTTGCCAATGCCCAATAGCCGCGCCGCCTGCAACTTGTCGCCGTTGAGTTCGGCGATGGCGCTAAGTATGGTTAACCTTTCCAACTCAGCCATGGGGACGATCCTATTGTGGCCGTTTCCATTCCCATTGGTCGGCACGACGATCGCGGTGCGTCCGATCGCCGGCGGCAGATCGCCAACATGGATGAGCGGTCCGCTGGTGAACGCACAAGTCCGTTCCAGACAGTTTTCCAACTCTCGAACATTTCCGGGCCAGTCGTAAGCCAACATCACTTTCAGGGCCTCATCGCTGAGAATCTTCTCCTGACCCGAGGCGCGCGATGCACGCTCCATAAAGTGAGCAATCAGCACTGGGATATCTTCGCGGCGCTCGCGCAGCGGAGGAATCCGCAGGCTAAGAACGTTAAGCCGGAAATATAAGTCGCGCCGGAAAGCCCCTCCCATCACCGCCTGCTCCAGATCGCGGTTGGTGGCTGCGAGGATTCGGACGTTGATGGGAATGCGCCGCGTGCTTCCCACCGGGCGAATTTCCTTTTCCTGAATGGCGCGCAGAAGTTTGGATTGAAGATCGACTGGGAGTTCTCCCACTTCATCGAGAAATACAGTTCCGCCTTCGGCAATCGCGAGCAATCCGTCTTTTGCCTGATTAGCCCCGGTGAATGCGCCCCGGACGTAACCAAAAAGCTCGCTTTCGATCAGCGTAGGCACCAGCGACCCGCAGTCGACCGGGATGAAAGGTTTGTCGCGAAAATTTCCCGAGTAATGGATGGAGCGCGCCACCATTTCTTTGCCCGTGCCGCTTTCCCCGAGAATCAGCACGGGATGCGAGCTGCTGGCCGCCTTGGAGATAATGCGGTACAGCTTCTCCATTTCTGGCGCGCGCCCAACCAGCCCGCCGTATCCCTGCTTGGATTTCAGCTTCTCCCGCAGGATCCGGTTTTCCGTCTTCAGCTTGAGATGGTTCGAGACGCGATCCAGCAGCAGCTTCAGTTCGTCAATGCTGAAGGGCTTGGTGACATACTCGTAGGCCCCGTGCTTCATGGCCTGGACCGCCGATTGCACCGTTCCATAGCCGGTCACCACAATCACCAGCGCTTCCGGGCGCTGCGCTTTGATCTGCCGCAAAACCTCCAGACCGCTCGCCCCCGGCAATCGCAGATCGAGCAGGACGGCATCCATACTGTGACTCTGCAGCAAACGATAAGCGTGCTCTGCGGAATCGGCTACATGGGCAATAAATCCCAGTGATAAAGCTACCTCCCGGCAAGCTTCCCGGATGGACCGTTCATCATCGACGATGAGCAGGTTGAGAAAATTGGCGGCCAGAATTTGCGGTGTAGGGATCGACGGACTGATGGCGGCTGACGTCATAAGAGGGATTCCTTCTGAAGCTCTTGAACTGCGGTTAGGGAGTTATCGGATTGTGGAGTGGAGATACCGGTAAAATCTGCGCTGGCCGACTGAATGATCCGGGGCAGCAAAATCATGACTCGAGTGCCCCGGCCCGGCTCACTTTCGAAGTGAATCAACCCGCCATTTGAAGTCACAATACCGCGGACCGTAGTTAGTCCCAAACCTGTACCTTGGCCCGCCCCCTTGGTGGTAAAAAAAGGGTCGAATACGCGCTGTCTTGTATTTGTGTCCATGCCGCAGCCGTTGTCGCGAACCGCCAGAACGACGCAGGGAAAAGCGACCTGATCGATGGACCGCCCTGAGCTGGGAACGCTCTGAAACTTGGAGTTACTGGTCTCCAGAATAATGTGGCCGCCAGTGGGCAGGGCATCTCGCGCATTCAAAATAAGATTGACCAGGATCTGCTGCACTTGCGCGGGGTCGATCTTGACCAGGCCTAGTTCTGGGTCAAGTTTGAGTTCGAGCACGATATTTTCGCCGATGAAATGGGTCAGCAGATCCTGCATCGCCTCGGCAATCTGGTTCAAGCACAAGGTGCGGACCTGAGAGGCGCGTGGCCGGGCAAAAACCAGCAACTGACGCACCAAGTCCCCAGCCTGCACAATCGCCGAACGAATCTCTTCGGCATAGCGACGCCGGCGGTCGCTTGCATCCAAACTTGCCAGCAACAGGTCGCAATACAGCAGCACTCCGGTCAGGAGGTTGTTGAAGTCATGCACCACGCCCCCAGTCAGGCGGCCCACTGTTTCCCATCGCTGGGACTGAAGCAGACTCTCCGCGACAGGGCCAATTTCGCCGTCCAGGTCAGCCATGAGCAAAGCATGCACCGCTTCCTTTCCGTAAGCGGGAAGACGCCAGCCTGTCCAAGACCTTGGTTTCATCCCAGCTTCGCCCTCCGCTGCTTGCACGCGGATGCTGTCGCGCCTCGAATCCAACAGTTCGCACAGAAGCGATTCGGTTGCGCCGCGGTGTTCCGGAGGAACTAAGTCATAAATTTGCAGGCAACGCTTTTCTCTCAGGCCGGAATCCAGAACTCTTTCAAAAGCCGAATTCATCTGCACGATGACTCCCTGAGAATTGCACCTCGCGGCGGCAACCGGAGCGTGTTCGAAGATGGAACGGAAAGCCGTTTCGGCAGTTTCAGCGGCATTCTGTTCCGTCCAGGGAAATGGAGTGGCCGTGTTCATATTGATACTTTGCCGTGGAAGAAGCTGGAAAGGAACTGCAAGATGCCTCGACTGATACCTCGGTGCTTCCCAAAACGGACTTGAACAACGTCTTGCAACCCGCCTTTCCAGGTTCAAGCGTCACTATAGGAGGCCCAATCTGACACCGCGAAGGGCAGACGTCACCCGAATCTCCAACGGGCCTGTGCAAAACTGGCTAAGAGATTTAAGGTGTTATGTTTAAAGGGAAATAATTAAACATCCACACAAGTGAATGGAGAGACAAGCCTGGCAGGAACTCTAACGTTTGGCAATCGAGTTTGCGTCAGGAAACACCACCGGAGCTGTAAGACGGAAAGTCAAACGGTGCCCTTTTTGGATTCGAAAGCCCTCGGATCCCACTGCCATCCCATTTCCTCCAGAAGCTACATTCAACGGAACGTTCGACTCGGAAGTTCCCCTGGCGAAGAGGCTGGATGTTCGAAGCCCAAAAGCTCTGCCATCCACGGAAACCGTGCTCAAAGTAAGCTCAACATAACCCGGATCGGGCCTGGATCCCGGCCGGTTCACAGAGGGTTGCGCAAGCTCTACGTGCCCCGTGACCGGAGCACCGGACGCGATCACCGTATCTCCGTTTATTGCCAGCCGTCCATCTACCGATGCGGCGAATGCATCCCCGGGGCGAATCTGCGAAAAGGCCAACGAATTCGCCAACCGCACCGTGATGAGGGTGCCTGCGGGAAGGGTCCGGAAGTGGGATGTCGCCGGGAAAGGCGTGCTGACGGTCGGCTTGCCGTCTGAAGGCACCGCCGGATGAACGCTGTCATCCGTCACCTGATCCGAATTCTGATGGAAGGGAAGGGGTTGCTCGGCCGCCGTGGAGTTTGGCGCAACATCGCTTCGGCGAATCATACTGGAACGAGCGCAGCCTGCAACCAGACCGAGCGCAGCGCAAAGCACAACTAAAACTACAACAAAACCCGGCCGCGCTCGACGCTGTACCATAGCTAAGTATCGTTGCTCGAACTAGTCTCGTAGAGCTAGTGGCAACTGAAGTACCAGATCCCAGCTATAAGAATCAGATAGTTGCACAATTAGGAGGCATCTGCGCAAGTAGAAGTTGCTTTCCGCCGTGCAAAAAACAAATCGCGGAGAGCTTTCCGCTCTCCGCGATTTTTCTTTCCAAACTGCGTGACTTAGTTCGATCCAACGCCGGCATTCGCGCTCTGCGATTCGTTCTCCGGCTGCGCGATCACGCCATCAAACGGTGTTGCCGCCATGTAGCGCCCGTGCACTACGCTGATGCGGCGCAGCGGGTATCCCGCGTCCGGTCCACGCTGCCAGCTGCTGCCACCGTCAGTGCTCTCGAAGACCACGCCGGTCTGGCCGCTGGTCGCGAGCAGACGCTTGTGGCTTCCATCGTAGGCCACCGAAGTGATGTCCTTATCCGGCAAGCCGGTAAGTACGTGGTTCCAGCTCTTGCCGGAATCCGCGCTATGGAAAACGCCTTCGCGCGTCGCCACCAGAACTTGTCCATCCGGGGTCACGGTCAGGTTGCGGATGTTGATGGGGTAGGAAGCCAGTACCGCCGGCTGCCAGATTTTTCCTTCATCCTGCGAAACCAGTACTTTGGATCGCGTCGCGGCGACTACCAGGCCATCCTGCGCCTGCACCGCAACGAAATCCTTCTCGCCCTCGACCGGCCCACCCATCCAGAATTTGCCGTGATCTTTGCTGACAAACAATCCCGCCGACGTGGCTTCGAACCAGCGCGCGGAACTGAGATCTGCATCGTTCACCCGGCCTTCCATCACGGAATGGCTGCTGACGACGGAAGTTACATGCTTCTTTTTTCCGCTCTTCAACGTCACCGTCCGCGAAACTGTCCTCTCGATTACGACTTCGTTGATCGGGTGCCAGCTCGAAGTGCTGGGAAGAAGCTCAAATGCACCCCGGTTGGTTCCCGCGATTAGAGTTCCGTTGCTGGCTTGTTTCAGCGTGAATACGTCCCGCCCGTCCAGACCCGAACTCTTCTGCTGCCAGTTCTGTCCGCCATCGTGAGTAAAGAACACACCACCGAATTCGCGGTCATTCACCAGTCCGATGTAGATCGTATTCGGTTCTTTCTCGTCAGCCAGGATTGCGCTCACGTAACGGTGAGAATATCCATGGTTCGACGAAGTGAAAGTTGCAGCCGAGTTGTCGCTGGCCAGCACGCCGCTGCGGTCAGTCGCGAGCAACACCCGTTGCGAGTTGCGCGGATCAACCAATACATCGTTCACTACGACTTCAGGGCTGCTTGCCAGTTTCCAGTTCTTGCCTTCATCCACACTCTTCCACAAACCTTCCGTGGTTCCGGCGTAAACGATCGCCGGGTTGCTCGGATCCTGTCTCAGAACACGAGTGCGTCGCGCGGTGAAGGGAATGCCCTTGACTTTGTCGAACAAGTCGCCACCGCTGACGCTCTTGTAAATGCCGGAGCAGGCGCTGGCGAAAACTTCAGAAGGATTCGCGGAGCTGACGATGATCGAGAAGACGTCGGAATCGTCGATCATGCCTTTGTTGATGTGCTGCCAGTTGGCGCCGCCATCGCTGGTCTTCCAGGCCAAATGCCAGGTTCCTGCGTAAACCACATTCGGATCTTTCGGATCGACTGCAATCGATTCGATGTTCTTAACGATCCCGTCGCTGGGAGAAATCTTCTGCCAGTTATTGCCGCCGTCGTTGCTGCGGTAGACGCCATCCAGAGCGCCCGCCACTACAACTTTGTTATCAGACGCCGAAACTGCCATGGCGCGCACCGACTTGCCGTGCATTCCCGCCAGAGCTTCCCAGTCCTTGCCACCGTTGTGAGTGCGGAAAATGTCGCCCGCCATCTGGTCCTGCACGCTCCAGGCGGAGACAAAAATGTGCTTCGAATTCTGCGGATCAAACACGATGTGGTCGAGGACGTAATCATCCCCTGCGCCGAGCTTGGCAAACCTGGACCAGCTGTGCCCATTGTCTTCAGAGGCGAAAATGACCCCAGTGCTGGTTCCCAGGAGAATGTGATCCGGATTGTGCGGATCATAAGCGAGGCTGCGGACATCGCCGCCATCCGGGCCTAAGACCGACCACTGGCGAGCTCCCGAGGCAAACGCACACAGGGAAGCTAACAGCAACAACATCAGTAACTTGACCGAAGCGGATTTCATAGTGATGTTCAGCCCCACATTCGAAAAGGTTAGATGCGACAGCTAGCCTGACAGGCCAACCTATACCCCAGCAAGTTACTGAAGGACACGCAGAAAAACGGGCCGGTCGATTTCCCGACCGGCCCTTTCACGTCTCTGCAAACTACTGCGCTTTCTTGGCGGCCGCTTGTTTGTGAGCCGCCGGCTTGGGATGATCCGGAATCGCTTTGACTCTCGCTTCATCCACTGACTCCGTTCCCGTCGAATCGAAGGTCGCCCCCGAGGGCACGATCCAGTATTCGGCCGTCTTAGTTCCACCGCTGCCGGTGCGAACCTCGATCCGGCTGGGATCGATGTGCTGTTGCGCTTCGCCTTCCGTCAGATAGAACTTGGAATCGACGGCCCGTTCCGCGGCCAGATTCTTCCGCTTCTCTGTCGGTTCAGCGTTGCCCACAATCACCAGCTTGCTGTCTGGGTTCTGCTGCAGGTTCTTGGCTACGTCATCCAGGATCGCCTTGCAGGTGTTGTCGACGCGCCACGGCTTCTTCTCATTCGGGAAGTCGCACTGGCTCAGTTTGGCGGCCTTCGGCGGCGGAGGCGGTGGATTTTCCACTGTCGCTTGCGTCGAAGCCTGACCCGTCAAACCGCGAGAGTCAGTACAGGTTGCGGACACCGTAATCGTGCCCGGCTGTGCTCCATCTGTAGAAAGAGTCGCCGTGCTGCCGCTGCCAGAGATAGTGCCGCCGCTTGCGGTCCAATTCGAGACCGTCACCGGTACGCCATCGGGGCTGGTGCAGCTGCAGGTTACTGTCACGCTGCCACCCGCCTGCACACTCGAAGGACTCGCCGTGCAGCTCATGGTCGGCGGATTCTTCGGCGGCAACGGCTTGATGGTGTAAGTCGCGGAGCAACTCGCCTCTCCGTTGTTCTTCATCTTCGCATCCGTCACGTGCGCCGTGACCGTGTAAGTTCCGGGCGCGGCGTCCTTGGTATCAATCTGCGCGGTGGTGTCCTTGCCAGTCACTTGGCCGCCATTTCCGTTCCATGCATAAGTCACCGTGTGCTTGGGATTGAAGTTGCTGGTTGTCACCGTCGCAGTGACCGGCTCGCCCACCATCACTTCCGTAGGCTGGACCGAACAACTCGCCGTCGGCGTAACCGCCGGCGCTCCGCCCCAGCTGAATACCAGGCCAGTGCGCAGGCGAATCCCATTAAAGGAGGAATGCCGCAAACTGTCATCCGGCAAAGGGGCGACAAAATCGCTGTAGTTGTGCTCCGTCCAAACGTAGTCGGCTTCAAACAGCCGGAACGCGAGCCACTTCTTGATCGGCAAATCCATGCCGCCGCCCAGAATCGCTCCGATACCATTCTGCGCGTTGAGTCCGCTTACCGAAACTCGATTCAGGCTGATCAGCGTGTGAATAAAATAATTTGCATTATCCGTACGCCAGATAAATCGAGGACCAATCGATCCTGTGGTCTCGTAATTAGCACTTCCCCAGTTATGACCAAAATCCACTTCCGCGCCCCAATGCGGGTCGAAGTTGTAGGTGATCGCGCTACCAAATCCCGCAGACATATCAGGAATCTGGTAGATGCCGGGGCTATTGAAATTGCCGAACGGCGCAGGTACTGTGCCGCCGGGATGCAGCCACTGATATCCCACAAACAAATCCCATTTAGGATTCGTGTCGCTCTGCGAGAACGCCGGGACAGAGATAAGCGATACCGCCAGAATAGCCAACAGACAGATGAATAGTCTGTGCATGCCGAACTTAGAACTGAGTGACATTCTTTCCTCCATATATCGATACAACGGTCCACCTGCACCTTAGTTTTGAAGAGATGGCCACAAGCATTGCAGGCGTAGACGCATTATCGAACCCGTATTTTGGGACCCGTCATTCTAACGCACCGCAATCTCAAAGCGAAAGTGATTTTCCCGATGACGTAACGAAAATTTAAACCTGCTGGGCTTGTCTCAAATTGACATGAAATAATGCGGATTCAGCTTTCAATCCATATATTGAAGTTGGCAAACCGCCGCTTCCGCACCTTGCCCGCCGTAAGCGAGCCGCGTATGTTTGTACTTCTAGCCAGAGACTGCAGCTACCGCGAGTAAAAAAAAGGCCACACTAGAACTAAGGCAAGAACAAAGGAATGAGCCAAGAAAAAATACTGATCGTGGAAGATGAAGAGAACGAGCGCACCGGGCTCGCCGAACTGGTTTCCTCCTGGGGCTATCGCGCTGAAACCGCCACCGACGGCTCCGACGGCTTGGAGAAAGCCGAACGGTGGAACCCTTCCATCGTCATTACAGACCTCAAGATGCCTCGCATGGGCGGCATCGAGTTGCTGCAGCGGCTGGCGGAGCAGGCTCAGGCCATGGCGGTGATCCTGGTTACCGCGCAAGGCACCATCGACAGTGCGGTTCAAGCGATGCGTCTCGGAGCTTATGACTACATCACCAAACCGATCGACACTCAGCGCCTGCGCTCCATGCTGCAAAACGCCTCGGCTCTGCTCGGCACGCGTGCCGAACTCGAGAGCACGCGCCGCCGCCTGCGCGATTCCGGTTCCCTCGGTCAACTGCGCGGGACCTCCCGCAAGATGCAGGAAATCTTCCGCCTGATCGAATTGGTCTCTCCCAGCACTGCTTCTGTCCTGATCACTGGCGCCAGCGGCACCGGAAAAGAATTAGTAGCGCGCACCATCCATCAACTCAGTCCGCGCCGCGAGCGGCCATTTGTCGCCATCAATTGCGCCGCGATTCCCGAAACCTTGATCGAAAGCGAAATCTTCGGCCACGAAAAAGGCGCTTTCACCGGCGCTTTGGAACGCCGCACCGGATGCTTCGAGCTGGCCGAAGGCGGCACCATCCTGCTCGACGAAATCGGTGAGATGCCGGTGGGCACGCAAGCGAAACTGCTGCGCGTTCTCGAAGACCACAAACTGCGCCGCCTGGGAAGCAAGGTAGAAACCTCAGTCGACGTCCGCGTGCTCGCTGCCACCAATAAAACTCCCGACGACGCAGTCGCTTCCGGGGAGCTGCGCAGCGATCTTTATTACCGCCTCAACGTATTCAATATCCACATGCCGCCCCTGCGCGAGCACAAGGAAGACATCCCTGACCTGGTGCAGCTTCTGGTCTCCGAGATGAGCACCAAGCACGGACGCAAGGTGGGCGCTGTCAGCGAAGCCGTGATGAATCTATTCAACAACTACACCTGGCCGGGAAACGTCCGCGAATTGCGCAACACGATTGAGCGCGCGGTGATTGTCTGCGACAGCGGTATGATCGAAACCAAGCATCTGCCGCCCGGTTTCGGACATGCCATTCAGCGCACCGGTGCCAACGATCCTGATGCGATCCGTCTCGGAGTCGGCACCACCGTGGGCGAAGCGGAAAAAATGCTGATCCTCAAAACTCTGGAATCCACCAGCAACAACAAGACCAAGGCTGCGGAAATTCTGGGTATTAGCCTGAAAACCCTGCATAATAAGCTTAAGGAGTACGGCGGTAACACGGCGGACGCAGACGCCGCCAAAGAAGAAGCGCAATAATTCCGCGGCATCCTGGATACTTTTTGCGCCAGCTCTCAGTCTTCTACCTTCGGCATGCGACGTAAAGCCATCATCGTTCTCGCCATCACCTTCATGGTCACCGTGATGGTGGCTGCATTTTCCTATCTTTATATCTCGCAGATTCTGCGCCAGCGCATCAATAGCACCTACGAGAGCGCCGACCGTTTGACCCAGCAACTGGCTTACTTCGCCGAAAACGATTTGCCCGACCTCAGCAGCACCCGCGTCGATACAGACAGCCCCGTGGCCGTGCGGCACGCCCTCGCAGAGTATCTGCCCATGGATACGAACCTGTTGAATAATCTCGAGTCGGATACGGCGTTGTGGCCCTATATTTATGACGCGTCCGTGGCCGACACCAACGGAAAAGCGCTGCTCCATTCCAATGCCCAACTGGTAGGCAAGCCGGTTCCGCTAAGGCCTGACTTTCACAGCGTCACCACGGCGCGCTTTCGCGAGCAACTTCGCCTGGTTTACCGCCCGGCAGCCGTTTATGACGTGAGTTATCCTCTGCAACTCAACGGAGAACCCTTTGGCACGATCCGTATCGGCGTATCCACGGTTTTTCTACGAAACGAACTCACGCCCCGCCTCATGCACGCTCTGTATTTCTCCATCGCATCCATCTTCGCTTCACTCTTGCTTGCCGCGATGATCTCCAACCTTGCTCTCGGCCCGCTGAAGAAAATCAGCCGCAACCTCGACAACGTCAGCTTAGGCACAAGCGATGACCTTTCCGGCAATGAGTCGGAACATGATGAATTCGGACTGGTCACGCTGAAGATCGCGAACCTGGGACGCCAGATCCGCGACACCAAGGAAATATTCTCCGCATTAAAAGACAACGTAGACCAGCTCATGTCCAAGCTGCAGGACGGCTTGATGTTGTTCACCCGCGACTCCCGCGTGGTTCTGGTAAGCGCTCCGGTCGAGCGCTTTCTCGGCCGCCCGCGCGGAGAGTTGCTGGGACAAACGGCAAATGAAATTTTTTCTGCGGATTCTTTCCTCGGTCCCATGGTGCTTGACGCGTTCGAGCGCAAGCGTCCGCTCTCGCAGCGCGAGTTCAGCGCCGCCGGCGGCCGCCGGGTTCAGGTCTCCATGGATTTCGTTCAGGAAAAAGGCACGCAGATCGGCGCTCTGCTCATCATGCGCGACGCTGAATCTGTTCGCCGCATCGGCGACGAGATCGAAATGTCACGCCGCCTCTCTGCCAGCGGTCGCGTTACCGGCGGCGTGGCTCACGAAGTAAAAAATCCCATCAATGCCATCGTTCTTCACTTTGAGCTTTTGCAGAATAAATTGTCCCAGCTGGATCCCGACACTCGCCGCCACATGGACATCATCGGCAGCGAGATTCAGCGGCTCGATCGCGTCGTGCAAACGCTCGTCGACTTCATGCGTACCCGCGAACTGCATCTGGTTGAAGTGGACCTTCGTCGTCTGCTCGACGAAGTCGCTCTGCTCGCCGCTCCCGATGCTGCGCAACACAACGTCGAGATCAGGCGCCGCATGCCCGGTGAACCGCTGCCTGTCAACGCCGATCTCGATCTAATGAAGCAAGCCCTGCTCAACGTAGTCCTCAACGGAGTCCAAGCCATGCCCGATGGCGGTCCACTCATCATTTCGGCGCGTCGTGAGGGCAATGGGGTGGTGGCCGAGATCAGCGACCGCGGCATCGGCATCGCTCAGGATATGCACGAAAAGATTTTCGAGCTTTACTTCACCACCAAAAAAGATGGCAACGGCATTGGTCTGGCGCAAACCTACCAGATTCTCGACTGGCATCACGGCTCGGTAGAATTCGAATCGCAAGAAGGTAAAGGGACGACATTCCGTTTTCGCCTGCCCTTGGTTGGTTCCCAACTCGACTCTGAACCAATCCACCTGGAAAATCTGCTGACCGAACCTAGAGCCTGATTGTAGTGTGCCTGATGGTAGCGGGATTGTACGTGGAAGAACCGGTCAGCGCGGCCTAATGCGCCCGTGATCGGTTGGGATTCAGCCCCTGTACCCGCATTGCACAGTTTTCATCATCGCGCTTAAAGCGTAAGATTTAGACAGTCTTCACCGCGTCTGGGATTGAAAGTCTAGGATTGAAATATGACTCTGGCCGCAATCCTTTGGCTGTCTTTTTTTATCCCGTCTGGTTCGAGTGCAGGCGGTCCGGCCTTCACATCTGGGCCGAGCCTGCGCGAATCCGCGACTCAAGATCAAAATGCCCCGCCATCGTCGCAGGCGAAACCCGCGTCCACCGCAAATCCTCAGCCCGCTGCTCCCGCTTCCTCACCGCAGTCACAAAATTCTCCAACTCCCGCCAGGAAACGCCCCCATCACAAAAAAAACAGCACTCCAGATTGCTCGCCTTCGCCCGCCCCGCTGAAGCCGCCGGGCGCTACTCCGAATGGAACTGCAGGCTCCACCAGCGCCGGGTCGGGGACCGGCCAGTCTGCTCCGCCCCCGTCAGCGAATGCCAAAAACCCCTGCCCTCCTCCAAAAGTAGTGGTAAGAGATGGAGGATCGGACGAACCTACGATTGAATTAACCCGGGGCACATCCGAGCAGCAAGCTTCACAGCAGCGTTACACTACCGAACAACTGAGGACCGCGACCGAAGAGAATCTGAAGAAGCTCGCCGGACGCCAACTCACCGCCAGCCAGCAGGAAATGGTAACCCAGATCAAACAGTTCATGGAGCAAGCCAAGTCCGCCGTTGCCGACGAAGATTTGGAGCGCGGCCATAGTCTCGCCATGAAAGCCCACTTACTCTCCGAAGAGTTGCTCAAACCCTAGAGTTGCTCAAACCCTAAGCTATGTTTCTTTCGGCGTTCTTGCGCCTGACTCGTGTCGTTTTCGGTACTTGTTTTCGTTCCACCGGGAACAGTACACTTCCTTACCGCTCGAAGCGCAGTCGCAGATAGGAAGTTCAATCCCATGAAAACCAGAAACATCTCGCGCTCGGCACTTTTTCTTCTTGTGCTAATGGCTGCCTTTCCGATTGCATCGAGAGCCGACTCAATCATCTTCAGCGACTTCGGCACCGGCCACAATTACAACGCTAAGACCGGCCTTGCAATCGGAGGAAAAGATTCCAATCCTGGGTTTGTTGAATGGGGCGAGGCATTTGTTCCTAAAGGAAAATTTGATTTGTCAGCGATTACCATGGCGCTGGGTTCAATCACAGGCTCGAATGGTGTCACAGTAAGTTTGGACACCAGCATTGGCGGTGCTCCAGGAAAGACACTCGCATCATGGTCTTTTCTGGCATTGCCGCAAGTTGGGACAACCAGCAGCACGGTGCAGACGATGACCTTCGCGGATGCGATTGTGCTGCAAAAAGGTCAGACCTACTGGTTAGTGACAGCCCCCTTCGCTGCGAACACACAGGCTGTCTGGAACCTGAACTCGACCGGCGTCGCCGGCCTCGGGGCCGTCAATTTCGGAGGTGTCTGGCTCACTGCCCAAGTCCCGTCGGGCGCTTTTGAAGTGGTCGGCAAGAGTGTAGTTCCCGAGCCGGCCGTTTGGCTCCTCTTCGCCTCGGGATTGCTGGGAATCATGGGTGCGATCCGCATAGAAAGAAAAGAAAGTTACTGCGGAACGCGCCGAAACGCGACCTGCCAGTGCTTGAGGTCAAGCGCTTTTTCGGAATCGTAACCGGCGAGAAATCAAGGAAAGCGAGGTCAAACACTCATGAAGTGGACAAGCAGACTGATTCTTGGCGTGCTCACCGCATTAGCGATGATGTTCCTTACGTATACCCTGCCCAGGGGCGGCGCAGTGCGCGAGGCAGCCATAGTGCAGTTTCCGGTCACAGTCGGAGTGTGGTCGATCTTCGTTCTGCTCTTCGTGAAGCTCAAATAAGTACTTTCCAGTTCCTACGCTTGACTTCCTTTATCCGCAGGGACGAAAATCCCTCCATGAACCGGCAAGAGAGCGCACGGCCTGCCCTGCGCGCCGTCCCGCCTGCGGAAGCGCCTCGTCTAAATATGCCGGATTGAATTATGCCGGTCTAAATTCGTCCGGACTAACTGAGGCAGCGCTGTGCATTCCTGTTTGATTCGATTTCCTGCGCATTCACGACTCCTAATCCTGGCGGTCGCTTCACTCATAACCCCAATCACCTTCACTGCATGCGGATCTAAAACTGAGCAAGCGGCTGCGATGTTGCCGGCAGCAACCCTACCGCCTGCAATACCGGCGGCTCAACCCGTGCTTCTTTATAACGGAATCGGCACCTCCGCCGATGTCCAGGCGGTCGAAGCGGTTCTCGGCAATTTGGGCATCGGTTATCTAACCGCCGATGCAACTCAACTGGGTGCGATGACCGAGGCAGAGCTGGCGGGGTACAAGCTGATCATTATTCCCGGCGGCAACTCGATTACCATCGGCGAGAATCTCACCGCACAAGCTACCTCGAACATCCGCGGTGCGGTGCAGCAGTATGGCGTCCACTACCTGGGGCTCTGCGCCGGCGCATTCTTCGGCGGCTATTCTTCTTACAACGGAGTCGATCTCACCGCCGGCGTCGCCTTCGACTTCTACGCCGATGAATACAAGGGAATCCATGAGGAGCCAGTTGAAATTTCTTTTCCCAGCGGCGATCCGCTGGATGTCTACTGGCAGGATGGTCCTCAGCTTTCAGGCTGGGGCGACGTGGTCGCAAAATTTCCCGATGGCACTCCAGCCATCGTCGAAGGCCAATCCGGCAACGGATTTGTAATCCTCACCGGCGTCCACCCCGAGGCTCCAGAGGGCTGGCGCGCATCGATGAACTTCACCACTCCGGCATCAGTAGACCAGGCTTACGCGGCTACGGTGATCCAATCCGCCCTTACGGGAACCCCGCTCCCCCACTTTTAAGAACAGAGCAGTGGCCAGGTTTCAATTGCAGGAGCTGATCCTATCCCTCTAAATTTATCGACTCATCCAAAATTGCCTGGCCGCTACCCTGTCGAAAACCGCATCTAACGCCTGATGCCGGACCGAGCCTCGGCTCGGTCTCAGTTCTGGACTCGCGAAGACGAACAGTGTCAGCGGGATCGGCGAGGGTATAAGGCGGTGACCTTCAGATTTTTACTGTTTCTCTGAATCGAGCCAACATTCTATCTACGCCGGTCCATGAGTCCAGCCCCATGAATATTCCATCCGATCTTGAAATTCATTGGAAGGCGATACCGTGAACGACACCGACAAAACAAAGAGCAACGGCGAAACGAACAAGGAAAAAGAAAAAGAGAAGCAGCAACCCAAGTTCGATTGGATCACGCAGCGTTACGCCTGCTCCCTGCCCAACATATTCAAGGAACTCAGATTGCAAATCGAGCAGGACGTGAATACGCGCAGCTCCCTGCGGCCCAACAACTCTCCTTATGAATTTTCGATTGCCGATAATGACGGCGGCTTCAGGGTCATTCTGAAAGCTAGCGATAAAGAGAAAGAGTTGGAGATGGCAGTAAGATTCATCCTCGCCGAACATGCGATCGTTGTGCGGGATGATAAGGGCGTCGAGATGTTTGAGGTCACGCTCACATTTAATGATCTGGGTGAGTGCCAACTCAATGTCAACGGAGAACGCCGCGACTACTGGCAAGTGCGGCGCATGGCACTGGAAGAACTGATGTTCCGGGGAAATTAGAACCGGATGGAGCTGACCTGCCTCGCCATTCCCCATGTTATAATCTTGTATTCTCAATCGCTTAGAGCGTGGAGGGCCGTATCGACAAACGTTTTATCCGAACCAATGACCGCATCCGGGCTCGCGAAATTCGCGTGATCGGCGATGAAGGGGAACAGATTGGCGTGATGCCCCCATTCGAAGCGCTCAGGTTAGCCCGCAGTAAGAATCTGGATCTGGTCGAGATTTCTCCCACTGCCCAGCCTCCCGTGTGCCGCATCATGGACTACGGGAAATATTTGTACCAGCAGGAAAAGAAAGAGCGCGAGGCCAAGAAGCACCAGAAGACGATCACGGTAAAAGAGGTCAAGTTCCGCATCAACGTGGACGACCACGATTACGAAACGAAAAAAAATCACGTGCTGCGTTTTCTGGATGAAGGAGATAAAGTAAAGGCGACCATCTTTTTCCGCGGCCGCGAAATGACCCGCACCGGGCTTGGCAGAATCATCCTGGAGCGACTGATTAAGGACGTGGAACCGCAGAGCATTGTGGAATTCCGGCCGCGCCAAGAAGGCAATACGCTGCACGCGATTTTGGCGCCTAAAAAATCGGCGGCGGAACGCGAAAAAGAAAGAGAGAAAGAAGCCAAGCAAAAGGCGAAAGCCGAGCGCCAGGAGAAGATGCTGCAGGAAAAAATGGCGCAAGCCAAGTTGGCGCCGGAGAAAAAGGAAGAACAGCCGGTGGCCGCAGGAGTGGAAGTTGCGAATCCTGGTTCGCACGCCTAGCCTCGCACGCCTGACAAGTTTGCCGAAGATGGGCGTGAGTCGCGCCAAAAACAATTCCAGAAGCAATTGAAGCAGTGATTAAACACAGCAAGGTGCGGTCGAGAACTGATCTATACCTGATTCCGAGGAACTATGCCGAAACTGAAAACACACAAGGGCGCGGCCAAGCGCTTCAAGAAAACTGCCACCGGCAAGGTGAAGCGGGGGCATTCGGGTCTGCGCCACATGCTGACCTCAAAGGCACACAAGCGCAAACGCAAGCTAGGCACTGCTACGCTGGTGAGCCCGGGAGATCTTCACAAAGTGAAGCGGATGATTCCGTATCAGTAAGAGCATTATTGATTTTGTGATTGCTGATTGTTGATTGTTGATTGAAAATCTTGCTTCCACGAGTGGGTTAATCAACAATCAAGAAATCATCAATTAGCAATTGCTTGAGGCGCGTGAAGAGGTCAGAGATCGCCGCAATGGTGAATCGCCCTTACCTCCAGCCGCCAGTACATAGAAAGCAAAAAGGAGAGCACCATGCCACGTGTAAAACGCGGAACCAAACGCCGCGCCAAACGCAAAAGAATATTAGACCGCGCGAGCGGATACTTCCTTACTAAATCAAAACTCTACCGATCCGCTAAAGAGGCGGTCGAGCGCGGGCTGAAATTCGCCTATTCGGGACGCAAGCAGCGCAAGCGCCAGTACCGTTCGCTGTGGATCGTTCGCATCGGCGCAGCCGCCAAGCTGAATGGGCTGAGTTATAACCAGTTCATCCACGGTTTGAAAGTTGCCGGAGTGGAACTGGACCGCAAAATTCTGGCCGACCTGGCGGTGCGAGACGCGGCAGCTTTCGCCACTCTGGCACAGCAAGCGAAGGGCGCCATCGGCGGGGCAGCGTAGTTGCTCTCAGCTTTCTAACACACTCATTGTCATTCCGAGCCGCTCGCAGCCGCGCGAAGCGCGGAGAGAGCGAGCGAGGAATCTGCTTTTCTGTCGTTCATAACAGAACAGCAGATTCCTCACCGCCGGCGCGGTTCGGAATGACAAGTCCTCAAAAGTTTCTTGAAGAGAATGGCCTATACGGTTTCCAAATTGACGGATTATTCGGCGGCTGCCTTGGATAAGGCCGTCGAGGAGTTGCTCTCCGCGAGCGATCAAGAGTGGCAGGCGGTGAGGAGTGAGTCGGACTGGCAAGCCCTCCGGGATCATTGGATGGCGCGTAAAAACGGCGTTCTCACTCTAATTAACGATCTCTGGCTAAAGCCTGCGCCGAACGAAGCCAAGCGCGAGGTCGGCCGAAGAGTGAATCAAATCAAGGAGCAAGTAGAGAGAGACGCCGAGAGGGGCAGGAGACTTTCCAAGAATTATCCTATTCTCCACGAGTATTTTTCGTCTTCCGCTGTCGACATCACCCTTCCCGGCATCCGCCGTCCCCTCGGAGCGGAGCATCCGGTCGTCAAGACAACGAACGAGATGGTTCGCGTCTTTCAGAAACTCGGTTACTCAGTGGCTGATGGGCCCGTCATTGAGACCGATTATTACAACTTCGAGGCGTTGAATTTCCCGCCCAATCATCCGGCGCGGGATACGCAGGATACTTTGTTCATCGCGGGTCAGCAGTCGAAAGCGCAGCGCGAGCGGTTGCTGCTGCGCACCCATACTTCTCCGGTGCAGATTCGAACCATGGAAAAGATGCGCCCGCCGCTCCGCATCGTGATTCCCGGGACAGTGCATCGCAACGACCCTCCGGATGCGAGCCACTCGCCAATGTTCCATCAGATCGAAGGCCTAGCGGTCGACACCAACATTACGTTCGGCGATTTAAAGGGCACGCTCGATCACGCGATGAAAGAATTTTTTGGATCGAGTGTGAAGACAAGTTTTCGTCCGTCGTTTTTTCCCTTCACCGAACCCAGCGCGGAGATGTATGTTTCGTGCTTCATCTGCGGCGGGAGCGGACGCCGCGGCCCAGATAACGCGCCGTGCCGTCCGTGCAAGCAGACTGGGTGGATTGAGATTCTCGGTTGCGGCATGGTCGACCCCAACGTATTTGAATTTGTGAAAGACAACGGCTATGACCCCAAGAAAGTCTCCGGCTTCGCCTTCGGCATGGGTGCGGACAGGATCGCGCTGTTGAAGTATGGAGTGGATGACATTCAGTTGTTTTTTCAGGGAGATGTGAGGTTCCTGGAGCAGTGGGCGTAATAGCTATTTCGCCCTCTGTCATCCTGACACGCGTTCTTCGCACAAAAGCATCCCTGCAGTCTGGCACTAAAGCTGGAGAGCTGGCGTTAAAGCCATAAACCATAAATGAAACTTTCTCCACATTGGATTCGTGATTTCGTCGATCTCCCCGTCGATAACCCGAGGCTCGCCGAAGATCTGACGGCGGCCGGACTTGCGGTAGAGGGCATTCAGGGAACCGGCGCAGACACCGTATTCGAAATGGAGATTGGGACGAACCGTCCGGACGCGATGAATCATTACGGCGTGGCGCGGGAGGCGGCAGCAATTTACGACTTGCCGCTGAAGGCGCTCAATCCGAAACTACCCGCATCTAGAGGAGAAGCAAATTTCTCCATTCAAGTGGAGGAGCCGCAGCTTTGTCCGCGATTTTCTGCGCGTATTGTACGCGGCACGTGCATCAAGCCTTCGCCTGAGAGGATTGCGCATCGGTTGCAATTGCTCGACCAGCGGCCTATCTCCAATGCTGTCGATGCCACCAATTACGTTTTGTGGGAAATGGGCAAGCCCACGCACGTCTTCGATCTCGACCTCCTCGAAGGTGGGCGACTCATCATTCGCAAAGCGAAACATGGAGAAAAGCTGAAAACGCTTGATGGTGTGGAGCGCACTCTGACCTCGGAAGACTTGGTGGTCGCGGACGCGAAGAAGCCGGTCGGCCTCGCGGGAGTGATGGGCGGCTTCGACACCATGATCACTGACAAGACGCGGAATATTTTGATCGAGTCGGCGTGGTGGGATCCGCTCACCGTGCGCAAGACTTCGCGGCGGCACGGCATTCATACCGACGCGTCGCACCGCTTCGAACGCGGAGCGGATTTTGAGTCGACGATTTTGTCGTGCGATCTGGTGGCGGGGTTGATTCTGCAATCGGGCGGCGGAGATCTGGTTGGCGACGCGATCGATGTGGTTTCGCGGAGAATGGATACGGCGCCCGTGGTACTGCGGCTCGCCGAGGTGCAGCGCATCCTGGGCGGCAATCTGGAGGCCGGAGAAATTTTTCGCATTCTGAAAAAGCTTGGCTTCAGCGTAATTCCCGAAGGTCAAGCGGACGCGCAATTCCGCGTACACATCCCGAGCTGGCGGCTGGATGTGGAGCGCGAGATCGATGTGATCGAAGAGATCGCGCGGCTGCATGGTTACGATAAGTTCGAGAATACCCTGCCCGCCTTCAGCGGAGCCGTCTTCGAGGTACCGCATGCGGCTATGGACGCCACTTTGCGCGCGCGGGCATTGGCCCTGGGATACGACGAAGCGGTATCGCTGACTTTTATTTCGCATGCGGATGCGGAAAGATTTTCGTCGACTTCGGTACTGGAACTGGAAAATCCGCTGAGCGAAGAAGCGTCGGTGATGCGTACTTCGATGGCTCCTGGAATGCTCGACATGCTGGCGCGGAATCTGAATCGTGGTCTGGAGAACGTGCGGCTGTTTGAGACGGGACGGACCTATGAAATCTCTGGTGCCGATCGGATCGAGTCAGCACGCGTATGCCTGGGGGCAACCGCGACGGGTGTGAAGAGTGCGTTGCCCGCCGCAGGCGTGCTCGATGTGAGCAAGGGAGAGCAGGCTGCGGCGGCCGAGGCGTTTCGCTCGTTCAAGGGTGACGTGGAGAATCTGCTCACAGCATTCCAATGCAGTGAGCTGAGTTTCGATCGAAAGACGGCGGAATATTTTCATCCCGGACGCTCGGCGCGCGCTCTGATGGATGGCGACGTGGTGGCGCAATTTGGGCAGATGGCTGAGGATGTCAAGGCGCAAAAAAAGTTGCGGCAGGATGTTTTTCTGGCTGAGATCGATCTGGAGCAGTTGTATGCACACGGATTGCGGACGGTAAAGTTTGCGCCGCTGGCGAAGTATCCGGCCGTAGAACGGGATTTTTCTTTTGTGTTTTCCGACGACGTTGAGTTCGAGGCGATGCGGCGGGTGGTGATGGGGCTGCGCCTAAAAGCGCTGCGTGAATTCAACCCGGTAGAGATTTTTCGCGGCGGGTCAATTGATGCGGGAAAATATTCCATTCTGCTGCGGGCGCGGTTGCAGTCGGATGAAGGGACGCTACGCGACCAGCAGATTGCAGAGTGGTCATCGCAAATGGTGGCGGCACTGCAAGGGTTAGGGGGAGTGCAGCGGGCGTAGCTGCAATTGTTGATTTGTGATTGCTGATTATTGATTAGAGAAAAACCGCTCGGGCATTCGACGTTCCCACAGTCTTCAATCAACAATCAGCAATCAACCATTTTCCTTGTTGTGCTAATCTGCCAGTTATGGCGGACGTTATTTCTTCTCTATCCATCCAGAACAAACAATTTCTCAGCGACAAAGTTTCGCAATTTACCGAGTCGGTGATTCGTGAGATGACCCGGCAAGCGATGCTGCACGGCGCGGTGAATCTGGCCCAGGGGTTCCCGGATTTCGCGGCGCCGGCGGAGATCAAAGCGGCGGCCCGTGCGGCCATCGAAAGCGACGTGAACCAATATGCGATCACGTGGGGTGCGAAAAATTTGCGCAATGCGATCGCGCGCCAGATGGGCGTGTGGCAAGGGATTACGGTCGATCCGGAAAAAGAGATCACGGTGTGTTGCGGGTCGACGGAGGCGATGATCTCGACTTTGCTGGCAGTGTGCAATGCGGGTGATGAAGTGGTGATCTTCGAGCCGTTCTACGAGAATTACGGCCCGGATTCGGTGTTGAGCGGCGCGCGGCCGCGGTTTGTGAAGCTCTGCCCGCCGACCAGCGAAGGCGGTGAGTGGACGTTTGACGAAAAGGAATTACGGGCGGTGTTTGATAAGAATACCAAGGCCATCATACTCAATACCCCCAACAACCCAACTGGCAAAGTCTTCACGCGGGCTGAATTGGAATTGATTCGTGATTTGTGTGCCGAGTTCGACGTGCTCGCGATCACGGACGAGATCTACGAACACATTTTGTATGACGGCACGAAACACATTTCGATGGCCTCGCTGGAGGGAATGCAAGAGCGGACGGTGACGATCAATGGAATGTCGAAGACATACAGCGTGACGGGATGGCGAGTGGGCTGGGCGGTTGCGCCGGAAAAGATCACGAATGCGATCCGCAAAGTGCATGATTTTCTGACGGTCGGTGCCCCGGCTCCGCTGCAGGAGGCGGGCGCTGCGGCGTTGAGTTTGCCGGCGGAATATTATGCGAAGCTGGCCGAGGGATACCGGACGCGGCGGGATCATTTGATTCCCACGCTGGAAGCTGCGGGGTTTAAGTGTTTTCGTCCGCGCGGCGCTTATTACGTGATGACGGATATTTCTGCGTTTGGATTTGAAGATGACGTTTCCTTCACGAAATATTTAGTCAAAGAAATCGGCGTGGCGGCGGTGCCGGGGTCGAGTTTTTATCATGACGCGAGAGATGGGGCGCGGCAGGTGCGCTTTGCGTTCTGCAAGCGCTCGGAGACTCTGGCAGCAGCGGCGAACAGATTGGAGAAGTTGCAGGCGCGGAAATAGTTGCACTGGTCCCTTCTACAAGCTCAGGGCAGTCGAGCAAGGACGCCTGCCTCAGGATGACAACCCGCGGATGACGATCAGGGCACGGCTACCGGCAAGAGCGATGCTTTTACCGTGGCGGTTGGCAGTTCGTCGCCGCGAAAATATTTTGTTTTTTCTTTTCCTTCCTTCAGATCCGCGGCTTTCATTTCGGGCATCGCTTCGTAAGGCTTCGAGTAGTCGTTAGCGGCATTCCAGAATAAAAATCCGATGCCGCCTTTTTCTCTCGCGGTCGCGACTTGCACCTTGATGTATTCCGGCGAGTAGGTCTTGGTGCGCCAGCGGAAGGCTTGCAGCCAGGGCCGGATCACGACTCCACTACCTTTCGTGATCAGCTCGAAGCGTTGCATGGATTCGCCGATGAAGTGCTCAGGGGCATCGCCGGGATGCTCGATTCCATCCATACCAAAAAAATGTGAAGGGTAAATCATCGGCGAGAGAACGTCGCAGTATTTCGCCATACCGACAATGTCTTGTCCGGTGTGAGAGAGGTCGACAGAGCGCTGCCACGCCATTACGCCGAAGACGTCAAGGGAGAGCAGGACTCCGGTGGGATGGAGTTCCGCGTAGGCTCGCTTAAGAAAGTTCGTGATTACGTCGGAGCGCTGGAGAGCGGGATGAGAAGTCTTGCAAAGCTCGGGTGTTGCGGAGGTTCCGCCTTGCTTCGCATCGGCGGGACGGGCGAGGCGCCCGTCGCCACATGAGTCTTGTTCTCTCTGGTAGACGAAGCTGGCGTCCTTCTGGTCGCCTTCGGCGGGGAAGCGGACGTAGTCGAATTGAATCTC
>JBAVQD010000150.1:0-2149 GCA_049693675.1 Candidatus Sulfotelmatobacter sp.
ACGACTGGAGGTGGCCGGATATATAAGGCAAAAGCGATGAGCTGTTGCTTGGCGGCTGTGGGCTGTGGGCGGAAGACCGGGATGCAAAAGAAAACCGGCTTGGGCGCGGGCGATGCGGTGGTTGGCGCTGCGGAATGCGCCGCAACGCACACCTGACAGGTTGCGGACTCATCCTGACTCGAATGGTGATGCACAGCAAAGGCCAGCGCTGACCACAAGGTCAGCAGCAGCGAAAGCCACGCGATGCGCTTCGAGATCGACTGCATGGTGCTCAAAATCCTTCAGTCGAATTTATAACGAATGTCAGGGAGTTGCAATGACTGCAAGGGAACTAGATGCCGCAGGCGCAAGAAAGGAGGTACTGTTTTTTCAGATTTTTCCGTGACTCCGTTTTGGGAGCCCCTATCTAAACCAAGTGGGTTGCAGAATTTGTAAAGCATTCCTTGGCACGTCTAGGCGATCTCGGTCTCAGACTTGTTATGTTAGTTTAATAGTGCAGTGGGCCCGTAGCTCAGCGGTTAGAGCAGTGGACTCATAATCCATTGGTCCAAGGTTCAAATCCTTGCGGGCCCACCAAGCGTGATAGACTGTGGCGCCGTGAAGCTAATGTCTCAGCCACCGACACCTCCTTCCTGTTCCGATTGCGCTACCAAATCGGAAGCGCCAGGCGGCAGCGCGAGCGCGCAATCTTCTTCTCGCATGTGGCGCTCGAGTAGCGGAAAAATGCGCATCGATACGCCCAGTTCCAGTATCATTTCGAATCCGGCGGATCAGAAGACTATTCTGCTCGACCACTTAAAAAAGGAGGCGACGATTATACCCATGCCTGCAGCCTCCGGAGCCGCGGCGCCGGGCGGTTCAAAAGTGCCGGGCGGAGCTCCGTCGCCTCCCGCGATGCAAGTGCAGGATCTGGGCAAAAGCATGATCGAGGGACATGAAGTTGAAGGCAAGCGTTATGTCCTTCCGGCGGCACAGAAGCCTCCATCGCCGACCATGCCGAAAATGCCGCAGATACCTGGTTCTCCCAAATCGCCGGCACTCCCCAAAGCGCCTCCACTCCCTAAGGCGCCCCAACCAACCGTAACCGAGGTTTGGGTAAGCACCCAGCTGAAAACCCCTGTTCTGACTAAAGTTACCAGTGCATTAGGATCGCAGACTACTTACTGTAAGCCCACCTCGACGCAGGAACCTCATCCTTCGATGTTCGAGATTCCACCCGGATATAAGTTGAAGAGTTCCTGACTTTCGCCATCGCTGGTTGGTGCAAACCGAGCCGGCGGTTTGCCGAGACCTTCCTCGCGATGTGACAATAGCTGCATGCAAAAATTCACAACCGCAGTAAACCTATTGGCGGCTGGTACGCTGCTGCTTGGGAGCGCCCTGGGGCAGCAGACTCCGCCCGCCACCAGTCAACCGAGCACTACGACCAAGACGCAAAGTTCCGCAAAGCGCCCAACCACCGCAGCCAGGAGCGCGACGGGTCTGACGCTAAAAACACAAAAAGAAAAGTTCAGCTACGCTGTCGGGATGAGGACCGGGCAAAGGATGGCGGAGAGTTTTAAGAAGCAATCGGTTCCGTACGATTCGGCCGTTCTGGCACGCGGACTGAAAGACGGACTGGCGGGTGGAAAAACTCTGCTCACCGAAGAAGAAGCGCAGGCTGCAATCAAAGCTGTGCAAGAGGAGGTTGGCAAGCAGCAGATGGAAAAGATGCAAGAGGCCGCTGTAGCCAATAAGAAAGAAGGGGACGCTTTTCTGGCTGCGAACAAGGGAAAAGAAGGCGTGGTTACACTGCCCAGCGGCCTGCAATACAAGATTATGAAAGAGGGAACGGGAGCGAAACCTACGGCGAGCGACACGGTGGTGTGCAACTACCGCGGCACTCTCATTAACGGGACGGAATTTGACAGCTCCTACAAACGGGGCCAGCCGACTACGTTTCCCGTGACTGGAGTAATTAAGGGATGGACCGAAGCCCTTCAGTTGATGCCGGTTGGTTCCAAATGGCAGCTTTTCATTCCGCCGGATCTCGCCTATGGGGATCGCGGCGCGGGTGCCGATATCGGCCCTGGCAGCACACTCATCTTTGAAGTCGAACTGGTTTCCATTCAAGACAAGAGCAAGGAGGCGGCTCCAGAGCCCGGGAAGA
>JBAVQD010000151.1:0-1557 GCA_049693675.1 Candidatus Sulfotelmatobacter sp.
CTCTCCATGGATGTGGGAGTCGACACGCACGACTTCCGCCCATGGCACTATGACGAAATCGCCGACATCATGAGGGAAAAAGCAGAGGCTCCGGCGTTGGCCTCAGATCATTAGCAATCCCCGCACGTTCGTCCAGTCACAGGCAAGAATCTCGGATCGCGACGCTACTACTTCTGAGAGTTGGGAGTTTCCGGCGCCGCCAAGAGGCGAAGTCGTCCCTTGATTCCTGCTTCGATCGATGAGGCAATCTGATCGGGAAAGTTCTTTGGCAGCTTTGACACAACAGACTCAACCGCAGCAATTCCTCCCTCTACCAACTCGTGGACCACCGATTCAATTACCTCTTTCCCCACCCCGGCCTGATCTGCCGTCTGAAAAAAGTGACGTGGCGCAATCTGCCTGATCTGGTAGTGCGGCTTTGTACCGAATGCCATGGCCAGCCGAAACTGTTTCCACAAGATCTGCTTTGAATCGACGCTAGGCTGAGCTGAGATGACATCGTAGAGTGGTGTCATGCGAAAACGTCCACCTGGAGAGAGGAAGATGCTGAAGTTTTTCGCATGTCCGTCGGTAGCTCCCATGAGCCAGAAGGCGATGTTCGCTTTCAGAAATGAGCGCTGATCCGAGAGTGGTTCATCACTGCCCCGCAGCATCTTGAGGATGTCGGTTATGCCTGGACCGCCATCGCTCTCGTATTTCAGGGTCGGCGGCACCGAGAGTGCTTGGCAGGAATCCTCTTGCGGCAGACGCAACAGTCTTTGATCGCCAGTCCACAGTCGGTCGAAACGCTCAACAATCAGGACACGTCTATCTCCGAAGGTTTCCATTTCTGCGCTTGCAGCCGGTAGACCCAAAGCATTGAGGATCTTGAGGCAGAGATATTCGTTCTCAACACTTGAGGTGAGGTCCACTCCGTTGGGGAGCTTTCCGATCGTAGGCTTGAAGATATGCGTCGTCGCAGTTGTGCCGCGGGGTTTGCACCATCTGCCGTTCCAACGCAGAAGAGCGGTCTTCTCTTGAGCGCCGGCGATAGATATTCGGAAGCTCTCATCCTCCGTAATTCCGAGGGGCGCGGTTGCTAGATTGTGAAGAATGGCGGCGATTTCGCGTTCGCTGACGGGTACGGCATCGATCACGCCTGCAGGAGTTGGTTCGGAGTCCTCAGGAAGGAACTGTAGCGCACCCACACAGTCATGACCGATGGCCCTCAACAGGCTATAAGCGTCGGTTCCTTCGGCGTGCGCGCGCGCCGCGATCTGACGCCGCAGAGTATCGTTGTCCGGCAATAAATTCTCGAAAACCGCCAGCACGGGAGCGCCCAGGTATGCCTGTTCGCGTAGAGGCAAGGAGAGCGATGCGGGCAGGGCCGAGTCCCACTCCAGCCATGACCGGTCGTATTGAAAAGAGATTGCCCCCGAAGTCTCGCGTCGAAGTAGCCCGACAAGACGACTGTTTAGAAAGACTCTTAGACGGCCGTGCGAGGTTCGGCGGGGCATTAGAAGAGTTTCTCAATGTCTTGGGATGAGCCCTTGGTGCGCGGCCGAACCACCAATTCCA
>JBAVQD010000152.1:0-41519 GCA_049693675.1 Candidatus Sulfotelmatobacter sp.
TCAGCTTGGTGGAACTGCCGGCGAAGTCCGTGCGGAAGCCACCCGGCTCGATGATCGTGACCTTGATGCCTAGCGGTGCCACTTCGCGCGACAAAACTTCGGAGAAACCTTCTACGCCCCATTTCGCAGCCGAATAAGGCCCCCGCCCTGGCGGTCCGATCCTTCCGCCCACCGAGGAAAACTGAACGAAATGGCCCGCCTTCCTTTATGTCGCCGGCACTCGGATATCATCTGAGTCGCTCACGTTTCCTGTTGAGGGCGTGGATGGCGGTTCGGTTTCGATGCTCGGGGTGCAAGTGGGCTGATGCAAGCTGAGCCTCCTGCCGACGTGATAATCATTCTTCTGGACAATTCTGGTTGAAGTTTGCTCGTGCTTCAGAGTTAAGGAGTGGCTTTCCGATCACGAGGTGTTTTCATATTGTGGCGCGTGGGTTTTCTCTGGCCTTTATTTCATCGCTGATTATTGCAGGCTGGCGGTCTATAAATGTTTAGGGCTTGTTTATGCCAGTGAGCCCTTGGACCGGAGGGAGTCTTGTCAGACGAAACGTTAATGAAACCGCTGCTGAATGCGGAGAAGACGCTTGCGGATCGGCTTAGAGCGATCGAGGAAATAACTCGATCGACGCAGCCTATTGAACACAGCTCCGCAATTTCACAACTGGGAGAATCCCTTCGCTTCTTCGACGAAAGCTCTGCTATGGCCCGAGTTTTAGAAAGTGCCCGTTTACTGGAGGAGAATTCTGCACTTAAACAACTGATGGATAGCGTCAGACTGAATCAAGAACTCACTCGCACAGCACTGGGGCCTGCTTGGGAACTGCGGCAGGCCGGCCTCATCGATCCGCCTTGGCACCGCGAGTTTAAGCTTGCGACTGATGCATTGGCAGCGTTCCAGGATCGCTTTCGCTTGCCAGAAATTGAAGAAACAGCTCACCTGCTGACGCAGTTCCGCGATGATTCCCCCTTCGAAAAGCTCACGCGATATTACGCACACGAAAACAGCCTCCAACGGGCCATGGAAAGCATGCGCACGCCATGGCTTGACGCTCACGAAGCGATGAAATCAATGGCGGGTTTCGCAGAGATCCAGGGCATTGGCCATGCGCTGCGGAGTATGCCAACCTTCGACGAAGACTTTGCTGTGGCTTTACGCCGGGATTTGGGCGATTGGCGAGATGCGATCACATGGCCTGATCAAATATTCACAGATCTGGCTGCGCGAGCCGCCTTCTACACCGGTCTGGGATTTAACGCTGCGCTGACGGACTTCCCGCTACCGGCGTTCGAGCAAAGCCTGGATATTGCCCGGTTGCGCAGCGATCTGCCTCCTTTAGTCGAACCATATGGGTCTCCGGCGCGGCCGGCCGATCGCCACGAAGAAGAAGGCCTAAGTCGAACTAATACCGCCCACGACCGCCTGCTGCGGCTGGAGAGGCTTCTGCGCAAGTTCATCGACGAACAGATGACTCGAACGTTTGGTACGGATTGGCCCAAGCACCGCTTGCCGAACGGCCTTTATGATCACTATCGCCAGGAGCAAAGAGCTATTTGATTTTGCTTATCATGGTCGACAACTCTATGACACCATTTTCCCGCCTGGTAAAGACCTAAGAGGTTGGCTCGACAAAGCGCCGCCCGGGTTGCGTATCAATATTATTTGGCGCCCCACCACCGGGGCGGAGTGGATGCCGCATGTGCCGTGGGGGCTGATCTATACGGGTGGAGGTGAAACGTGGCGTTCCAGTAAATCCGACGGCATTCTGGGGCCTTCGCTACCGACTCGGCTATTCGGCTTATCCCCCGGGCGCTCCGTCGAAGGCACTAGGTACTCTTCAAAACGCCTGGTGCGCCAATTTTCTTTACTACGGCGAGGACATTGGGGACGCAACCGCAAACGAAAGCAAATGGCAAAAGAATAGTTGGTCGGCCTGGCAGAACCAGTTCATCGTGCCTACAGGGACCAAGCCAGACCCGACGAGGAGAGATTATGGATGAACTCTCCATGCCGACGAAGGTGCCGACATCGGTGGTCTACATCTTCTGCCAGTGTTCCGTAGGAGCCGGAAACATGCCAGTTCTGCAGTTCGGCTCAGAAGGGGAGCCGGTTCGACACACAGAACTCGGCACGGGCGAATTTGGAGGACACCCGCTGGTATTCGCAAACGCCTGTGTCACGGGCGCATCGGATCCGCAAATCGTGAATGAGTTGGAAAAAAACTTCTTTCAGCGCAAATGTCGGGCCTACATCGGAACTGAGGCACGCGTCCCGATTTTCATGGCTAGTCGCTTTGCGTCCGTCTTCTTCCATTTCTTTTACCGTCTGATCGATTCCAAACCGATGCCCTCCGGTGAAGCCATCGGTCAGGCACGCTTGTTCTTATGGTCCCATTACAACAACATCGGAGGCCTGTTCTATACGCTAATCAATCAGTATGAGTTGTACATGGCGAGTGAAGCCGAGATCATGCCGCTTCGCCAATGGTAAGACTTATGGACTGTAAGGACGACTCGCTCCGCAAATTTTTGGAGGCTTCCCCTCGAGAACGCCTTGAAATGCTCGGGGATGAGGCGACCGCAATCGTCGTATCAAGCTATCTCGGGCAACCAGCCTTCAACGAACTTCAAAAGCTTAGGAAACGCACCCGGTCTCATCTCGCTATCAACGTTCCTCCCAATCTGATTTTTGTGCCGGGCGTGATGGGCAGTCTCCTCATGAGCCGGACCAAAGGTGGCGTATGGTGGATCGACGTTCGCACTCGCAACCACATTGATGATCTCAAGCTTTCCGACGACGGAACGGCCGATGCGGACAAAACCAACGATGTAACGCCTTTCGCGGTGGATACAACTTACGAGCCCTTTGCTACCGCAGTCTTGGCCCGCGATGATTTTGGTCACTCCAACTTCGCCTATGACTGGCGTAAGAGCGTCTTTGCAAACGCTGTCGAGCTGAGGGATGCCATTCTTAGGGCACACGGGAGCATCAACCTCGGCGATGCAAGCGGGCGGAAGCGTGTCCACGTCATCGCGCACAGCATGGGGGGATTAGTTACACGTGCCGCTCTGATGGACTTTGGTAAGGTTCTTTGGCCCGTCGTCGGTCGGATCGTGTTCATTGGTACTCCGCATTATGGTTCGCCGGCGATTGCTGGTTACCTCAAGAACCATCTTTGGGGTTTCAATGAGATGGCAATTTTGGGCCTATATCTGAAGCGTGAGACATTCCGGTCCTTGTGGGGCGTCCTTCAGCTATTGCCTGCGCCGAAGGGAATTTACCCGGGAACACGGACCGCGGATAACCCGCGTTGGCGGGCCGCCGCCAGCGAGGATTGGTTCTACGAGCACCCCTGTGCGAACTTCGATATGTATGATGCCGAAGCTTGGGACCTCGGCCTGGATAGCGGACAGAGAAACCGGCTGCAAACCGTGCTCGACGCGGCAAACAATTTTCACACGCGGTTACACAATTGGCATGACACATTGAGTGCTGATCAGCGCGAACGTATGTTGATCATTGCGGGCGTGGGTTATAAGACACTATTTCGGCTGGAATACAAATCCAGGGCATTGGGGTTGTGGGAATCGATGAACAAGATTACGGACCGAGTCAAGGGTGATCCTCATCGCGAGGGTGACGGGCGCGTGCCTCTTGCCTCGGCAACACTTGAGAAAGTTTCGATGCGATTCGTCAAGGGAGTGCATGGTGGCCTTACCAACATTCCCGAAGTGTACTCCGGAGTATTCGACTGGTTAAATGGTCAGCCGCTGAACCTTCCGGATAGTGTCAACAAAGCCCTTGCTGGACATCTTGCGCCGGGAAGCGGCAGCGAGGCACCGCATCTGGATGGCACTGCCCGCACCGTACAAGACGATCCTGGCTATTGGGATTTACCTATGCCAGATCCCCCTCTTTTGGAGGAACTGAACAACGCTCTGGATACGACCGGCATGGCAGCATTCCACCGCGTGCGCTTGCTGTAGAAATTTCGGAGCGGCACGGCGGAGTTGCCGGGCTCGGCAGCCAGCCAAGAACGCGAAGGGTTCCTAAGGAGCGAGTTCATCAAGCGCAAGGTTGCACCGGTCACTTAGATTTGGATTTCGTGGGGTGAGACAGCAACTCCGAGCGACCGATGACAGTTCGCGGGTTCTTGAGTCTCGGCGGGTCTGAGATTCCATCGAAAGCTTCAGTCGACTTCCACGGGCTCAAAGCATACATACGACGATCGCGCAGAACGCTCACTCCGTCGCTCCATGCGGCCAGCATCCGCTTTCCAGTGTCCTTGAAACCTGCCAGGCCCTTCATCAATTCACGAACAGCAGGCGCAGTGTCGGCAACCGCATCACTGATGCGCTCCAGGATTTCCTTCTGCTCGCGCTGAGAAATGCCAAAGGTGGAAGTAATGAAGGTGCCCAGAGTCTTTCCGGGCAACCATGTCTTCCTCCCCATGAAACTGATTCCGGGAGGATTGTTCTGATAACCCTCGTAAACGGAAGTCGTGAAGAAGTCGTACGCGGGCGCGAGGCGTGCATCCGTCCGTGACGTGTACAGCAACGCCAGATTCTTCGAATGGCAGTCCGCGTTCCGGAGAGCGTACGTCAACAGCAGAAGTGTGGTCAGCTTCTGGAAGGTCCCGCGTTGATCTCCACCCGGCACATAGGTCCGAACCGCCTTGGCGATCCGCTCCCACGTGGTTTCGTACTTCGCGGATGGCCGAAGTCCGAGTAGGGCGCAAAAATCTTCTAACGCTCGGAATGGTTTTCCGTTCTCGTCGACGTCGAACCGACGCACGACCAGGACATTGCCATCCTGAGAGAGTTCGGTTTTCGCACTTTCGACAACCCTTGCTGCGACTTGCATGCACAAGTGTTCGTTGGCCGTCGCGAACGGAAGCTTGCTGGATGACCCTTTGATAATGTGCTCGTGGGTCAGCAACGAAGCCTTCTTGTGCGCCCCCAGGCCGCTTGCCTTCTTTTGTTCGGTATCAAGGAACTTTGGCAGAACGCCTGAAACGCCGCTTTTCGCATGTTCTCGAACCAGTTGGGAAAATGCCTCCTCGGAATTGTCTCCCTTCAGCAACTCGGCAACTTCGACCGGTTTTGCTGGCTCGTCCAATGCGGCCTCAGGTGGAGCGACCTGAAGCCTTCCCACCATGTTTCGACCGATAACGGAGAGGAGTGCAACGGGGCTTGCACCGATATGCGGCCCGAATTCCTCCTGCAGGACCTGCAGGAGGTAGCCCTCCGGGAGATTCATCTGGAAGATGGGGTGAAGTTGGTCGTCCCAGGGGTACGATTCGGTGCGGACGGGCATCGTCAAAGAGACGAGGTTCTCGGGTGCCACGTCTGGAACGTAGGCCATCACGCTCTTGAAGTCGCCGACCTGTTCAAGAATGCCAACGTGGCGACCGAGGACATAGACATTCAGCTTCAAGCACCACCCCGTTCGCGCCGCAGTTCATCGAGGGTGCCAGAGGCTCCAACCTCGGTGAAGGTCATTTCAAGGCCGAGTACCGCGAGCACCGCCAGTAGCTTTCGGGAGCCAAGCTCCGACACCTGTCCCCGCTCAAAGCGCACAAGGGATTCCCTGGTGATTCCGGAGCGTAAGGCAACCTCGCTCTGGTTCAGGCCAAGAGCCTTTCGGCGGGCTGAGACCGCTTCGCCCAGTTCTGCCAGCGTCTGCATGGTGTGAGTTATACATCACTTATTACGAGCTTTCAAGCATAATGTGATGCATATATCACTTTATCCCCTTGCTTGTGCCACAGAATTGGGCGCTCAATAGCCGCATGGCTTACGTCTCCGCATCATTTTTTGCGCTTGACTCTGGACCATGGTCCAGAGTGTATCCTTTTCGTATGCCGCAAGGTTCGCAAGCGCCTAAGAATACGATACAGATCGGTGAGGCGGCGCAACGGACGGCGCTGACAGTCGACACAATTCGGTTCTACGAGCGCCGTGCATTGCTACCGGTGGTGCCGCGAACCACCGGTCTGTTTCGCCTCTACACTGCCGACGACATCGTCCGTCTCAACTTCATCAAGCAAATGCAGGGTCTCGGCTTCTCTCTACAACAAATCAAACAGCTTCTCGATCTGCGGGATCGTGGCCGATATGGCTGCGAAGAGGTCAGCATTCTGCTGAAAAACAAGCTCACCGAGATTCGGAGCAAGATTCGGGAATTACAAAAGCTTGAAGGCGAACTTGCCGTAGATTTACAGAAGTGCAATCGGGAACTCAAACAGAGACGATCTCGCGCGCCCAGACAATGTCCTGTCCTCACCGATTTGGAAGGAGCGAAATAAAGCCGATGCTGATTGAAGTGCTTTTCGTACCCGGCTGTCCCAACCATGTGCCTGCGGTTCAAAGGCTCAGGAAGGTGCTCCGCTCCGAGGGAATCAACGCGTCAATTCAGGAAATCCCCGTGACTGATGAGTTGATGGCATCCTCGCTTGAGTTTCCGGGTTCTCCAACGGTACGCATCAATGGACGCGATGTCGAATCGACTCCCGAGCAATCCTACGCTTTAGCTTGCAGACTCTATGCGGGCGGAACCGGAGTTCCGTCGGTCGAAGCCCTACAGCGGGCAATTGCGGGAGCGCAAAGCCGAAAGGGCTGAAAAATGGGTTCACACGAATTAGCAAACAGCGGAACCCCTCAAACGCCAGCCACGCAGCGTAAACAGCCAGCTTGCTGCAGTTCTCCTTCGGCAATGTGTTATTGGTGCACGGTTTCGCTCGCAAGTTGGGGATTACTCAGCCTTGTAGGTATCTATTGGCACCCGCTCCACGCCACTTCGGCCACTACGGTTCTGTTCGCTGCATCGATCGGCTGTTTCGCCAACTGGATCAAGAATCGTACATTTCACTGCGCGATAACCACATGGATATTTCTGGCCGGAGCTGTCGTGTTCTTACTCCGAAGTGTTGGCCTGATTGAAGTTGAACCCCGCTTCGTTTGGCCGATGATCACGATTGGAACTGTGGTGGCGTTCATTCTGGAGTGGCGATACGCAAGCCGCGCGAGAAGATAACCAGGGACTATGAAGCTATCCGAAAAAAGCGCTCCCATCGCGGCAATTGCGGCTGCGCTCTCAACTCTCGCCTGTTGTGTGCCGCTGGGATTCCTTGGTGCTGCCGGACTGGCAGGCGCCAGCGTTTGGGCGCAGCAGTACAAGCTGTGGCTGTTGATCGCATCGATTATGTTCCTGGGCGTAGGTTCAGTGCAGCTCTACTTCAGGAGATCCTGTGCCAAGCGGAGCACAATTAGTCTCGTGCTGTTCTGGACTGCAGTTGTTGTTGTGGTGCTAGTGATCTTGTTTCCTCAAGTCATCGCCAGCCTGATTGCTGGCTAGATGGAGCATGGCAGACGATGAATACCAAACGATTGGCGTGGCTTCTCGGTTTGGCTCTCGCATTCGCAATGCTCTGGTATTTTCTTTGGTCTGCTGTAACTCCCAAGGGCCAACCGCCGCTCACACGCCTGACCAACGAGCAGGCATTCGTGAGCGAATTCAACCGGGCTGCCGGCGACGTCAGAATGGTACTGCTGTTTTCACCCACGTGACCAGGGTGCCTGCGGGGGGCCTCCGCAGCCCAACAGGTACTGAAGCAAGAGAAGTCCGACAGGTTGACGGTCCTGGTCGTATGGGAGCCTATTTTGGCATCCGACTGGAGCAGACCCACTCGCCCAGTCATGGCACGCATTCCTGATGAGAGAGTCATTCAGTTCTGGGATAAAGACCAGTTAATCGCTAAGCAGCTGAGCGCGCAATTGCAAACGAAGCAGCCGAGTTGCTGCCGCCATTCGGGTACCCTCTGGGATTTAGTCGCTCTCTACCCGAAGGGAAAGAATTGGAATGATTCTGAGCCCCTCTACATCGACGGACCGGTAGTTAAGGTCCAGGGCGAGCTCGCCAGGCAGACCTCGGACTTGGTGCACCGGTAGAGGTATGCGTTTTGCGCTGGCTTTTGCGCCAGGAATCGTTTGACCGTCAACGGTCGCTTTTGTGCTTCGCTGGCTACAGGCCCTCAATTGCTCGGCCCACAGCACGAACCACAAATCGCGCCTCGCGATCGCGGGCGTCCCCAATCACAGGGATTTCATCCAGTACCATCTCCACCCACTTTGAGTCTTCGTGCGTGAACATCTTCTTGAGGGCCTCCACAGTTCGCGCGACGGCGGGCTCCTGAATCGCACTCGCGAGCATTTGCCGGGTTGTGGCCGCATCCTGTGAGTAGCGGCAGTAGAAGTAGATGTCGTAGGGGTCCCTTGCTTTTTCGCGAAACCTGGTAACGGTCGTCTTCAATATCAAAAACCCGACAGCATCAGGAACGGTAATCTCGAAGGTTTCGAGACTCTCTCCCTCCCGGCAATTGATCTGGATCGTCTCGACGTGATTGCCCAGATTTTCGGCGCCGTCTGCCAAGCAGACCTGAAGGCTTGATGTCGCTCCCTGGATCTTCAGGACAGATTCGTCTTCCCTCCTTCGTGGCAGGTCTGCCAGAAGATCAAGTTGCACTACGTTGCCGTCGATGCTCTTTTCATAGCGAAATGCATCAGCCTTGCTGGGCTGGAAGGCTGGCGGTTCAGACAGCAGGTTCTTGACGCGATCGACGGACTCCCTCTCACGGGCTTTTGCTCGCAAGAGGACATCGATATCTAGGCTCCCCTTGTGAGCGATTTGAGAATGTTTGGCCAGCTCTTTCAGAAATGGCACCCAGCCGCCGCAGATCACAGCTTCAATATTTTCTTGTTTGAGAGTTCGCGCGATCTTGAGCAGTTCCAGGAGAACAGTTCGTTCGCGTGAGGCCGGAAAAGTCTTGGTGATCTCGATTGCGTCTGCCATCTATTCCCGGAAAGCGAGTGCGTGCTCGATCAGAAACTCGGCTTGCTCTTCGCCCCTGCTGCCATGAAGGGTAAAGTCCACATAGAGTTGTACCGGATTCACCCCGGTGAGTCCGTTCATCAATTTGCGTGGACGATAGAATACGCCGCCGGCCTCGGCATTGTCGGTCGAAGGTGGGGTCATCAGGAGCACGTTGGCTCCTTTGCCCACCAGTTCGAGGCGCAAATCGTCTCGTAGTCTGTCTGGCGGGACGTTGACGTACGCGGCCATCAGTTCCTCTCTTACATTTCGCTCGGTTGGTTCCAATCCGCTGGCGAGGGTGAATGCGTGCCGGATGCCTTGGCGTTCGCAAACCTCGCAGAGACTGCTGGCGAATTGCATGGGGGGAGTTTCGGTGAAGGCATGCAGCACGATTCGGTTTCGAACGTAGTCGGTTTTGAGTGCCTGCGCGAAAACTCTTAAGAGCTTGCGCGGCCGGTTAAGGATCGATCCTTCCGAAGTCCGGTCCAATAAGCCATCGTTCTGCAGCCGTCTGGTCACCTGAGAAACCTGTCCCACGCTGAGTTGAGTCTCGGAGGCAAGTTCTTCGAGTCGGTAAGCGCGGTACGGATTGGCGAGCAGGACGCGAATGATACGGCGCGACTTCCCCGAAAAGATGTTTTTGACTCCCTGAGGATTCTTGAACGCCGTTGCGGGCCGGACGACATCGACGTAGATGTCATCGCGAATCAGAGCGAAGGTTCCGTTCAGGTCGATGTAACCGACGCCGAGTTCTTTGCAGCGTGCTTGTACCGACTCTGAAATGTAGGGAGCCGCAACCATGGGGTAGAGATCGTCGAAGCTGCCGGATCGGCGGAGTTCGTTACGGTAGCGAAGCACCTGGTGAACGACTCCTTCGAGAATCATCGGAGTAAGGCGCGACTTAAGTTCAATGATGGCCTTGATGGGTTTGCCGGGATGGCTCTTCACCGTGAATTCCACAAGCGCGTCCACTTCAATGTGATGATCCGGGAGTTCGAACGACGGCTCGATCCCAAGAATCTTCGCTGTGACGCCGGGCGGAAGGAGGCTGCCGGTCTGAAGGCCGTCCCGCAGTGTCTCAATCATGTTGCTATTTGGTGTCATATAATTTATGTTTACAGCATAATTATATGCATAATAACCAGCGGATACAATAAGTTAATATCAACAACAACATAGAGATAGACGAACATGTACGTGATAATAATGTATTGCGTTAAATATATACTGATGAGCATAAGCCCGGTCGTTTCATGGACTTGGTCGAAAGGCAGGAGGTTCTGTTCGGTGCCTCAGGATCCTCGACATATGCGAACCGAAGTCAACGACTCCGCTTAATCTGGCCGCTCCTTCCCGAATATCAACGACAACGCAGATTTTTGCAGGCGGCGATGACGCCATCCGAATGGGCTACCTTCCACGTTGAGACTGGTCTATAACGTTGGACAACCGAGCATGAACCACGAACTGAAGCTCAAGATCGAAAGCAATCTGTTCCCGCTCGCGCGACCAGCGGTTGAGCCCTGGGACAAATTCCCATGGCATCTTGATCGATCCAGTTCGTGCGACACCTGGAAGATCCACTCATCGCAGGCGCTGGCGATTGATGTATTCGGAACGCTGATGATGTTGCAGCAATCGTCGCGCGCTGCGATCTTCGACTCAGTCTGTAAGAAATTGAATGTCCCTCCCGGCGGGCCTTGGCAGGTGCATTTGGAGTGGCTGGACCCGAACAATCTCCTCAAAGAACCTCGTCCGACTCAGGTTGACGCGGCAGCAATGGGACGGTTCGCCTCCATTCTCTTTGAAGTCAAGTTTACCGAGCGTCAGGCGGGATGCTGTTCACAAACCCAGCGTCTAGGACGTGTGGGGCAGGCCCAGTGCAATGGCAACTTCGAATTGCAAGTGAACCCCGCGAATCAGATATCGAACCGGTGTGCCCTGACCGGGAAGGGCATTCGCTACTGGGAAGTAATTCCGCAGATTTTCCGTCTGAACCCGGGGGACGACTATCGCCCTTGCCCGTTTCGAGGACAGGAGTATCAGTGGATGCGGAATCTCGTGTTGAGCCGTGCCATCGCGGAAGCCACTCACAAGTATCCAGCGTTCGCGATTGCGTATATGGGGACCAGACTTACCGATTAGCGATTATATCGAGGGCGAACGGTGGGCTGCGTTCAAGCGTCTACTGCGGCAGGAGACATCGCCGCCAATAGCGATCGAAATTCGGGAGTTCGTGCGCAGCGCTGCAGCTATTGAACCAAGTCTGACTGGATTGAGAGGGGTGGGTGGATATGAAGTTCGATCAGGTCACATCGGCTCTGCAGTCGACCGCGTTCGATAAGTAGAGAACGGCAGAATGGATAGCATCCGACTCGTGCAAATTCTGTCATCTTGAAAAGGGGGCTGACTGGTCGAGTATCACGATCAGCAGCCGCATGTCAGATACTCAGAAATCCAACAATTTCTTATTGAAGAACTCTTGACCCCCCTTTGTGCTGCTTCGGACCGCCTTCTACGCCAGTCGCAGGCGGCCCACAGGCGTTCGATCACTCGTGGAGGCCAGGCAAGTGCACAACCCTCAGACATCACGCCATTACTGCGCCCTTTGGATCCCCGCCGTTCTTTGACTGAGTTTCGGGGCCGAGGTAAAAGGCCGTAAATTGGTGCAATCAGGAGGCAGCCTTTGTCAGCCCAAGGGAAGCCATCGCAAGTCGTGATTCCGATGCGCGCCTCGGGGACTCTGCCGATCGCCTCGAGTCGAGAGCACCCATATGACGACGCGAAACCTATCGATCACTCGGCCCGCGCACTCGAACCTCCGATGAGAGTAAAGGAGGCGGCAAAATTCCTTGGAGTGAGCCCGCAGACTGTGTATCTTTGGGTTGAACGAAAGCAGATTCCCCATCTCCGCGTAATGGGTCGCAACATCCGGTTCCTCAAATCGGATCTCGAGTCGTTCCGCGCTTCATTCAGACAGGAGATGGTGAATGTCTAAACAACGAAAGCAGGACGGGGTTGTCTATTCTCGCAAGGACGGCAAGGTTCTGTGGATTCGATACAGGGATCGAAGCGGGAAATACTGCAGAGAGTCCACCCAGACCGAGGACTGGCAAGAAGCCAACCGGAAACTCCGAGAGCGGCTGCAAGCCAGAGACGGCAACCTGCTAGAGGTAATTCGGAAAGGAGAGGCACTGGGTTTTGGAGAGTGGGTGGATTCGTTTCTTGAGAACTATTCCAAACCACCCCTACGAGCTCCGAAAACACACGAGGCCAACATGCGGTGTGCAACCCATCTGAAAGCTGCGTTCCCGAGCAGAAAACTGGTGGAAGTCACAGCCGACGCAATCGAAGACTATTTGCGCCATCGTCTTCGGCAGCGAGTCCGGGTTAAGTTGACTGGTGGTTTCCGGGAGAAGGGATTGCTCAAGTCAACCACGGTGCATCAGGAGTTTCGGGTTCTCCGGCGGATGTTAAATGTGGCGGTCCGCAAGAAGTTGCTTGCGGCCAACCCCTGTTCGGGCGTCGAATTCCCAGTCGCCGTGAAAGGACTGTTCCGGCCGCACTACGTTACCTGGTCGGAGCAACAGCGGATCGAATTTCATGGTCCCGAGTACATGAAAAACGCCGTGCAGATTATCACGGAGACTGGATTGCGAGTCTACAAGGAACTGACTCCGATGAAGAAGGATCAAGTTGACCTTCAGAATGCGGTCGTCTGGATTCCCGACTCGAAAACTCCAAACGGCACCGCCGAAGTACCCCTCACTCCGTTGGCCATCGAAGCCTTTCGTCGCCAGATGGCCATCGCGGGGGAGAGTCCGTTCTTGTTTCCGAGCGATCTGAATCGGAGCGGGCACCAGACCACGTTCAAGACGGTTTGGCACAAGACACTTCGGCGCGCCAAGGTTCCCTATTTTCGAATCTACGACCTTCGGTCCACTTATGCCACGCGGCTGAGTGCCGGAGGAGTAGCCGATGAATGGGTGACTCAAATGCTTCGCCAGGGAGACGCGCAAGTCTTCAAAAAGTATTCGCAGATGAAACTGCAGATGAAGCGCGAGGCTCTGGAGAAGCTCAACCGCCGTGCCAGCGAGATGCCTGCTCCAGAAGCAGGTGCTCAAAAATGCACGGTGACCGTGCAGTAGGCGCATAAGTGCACGGTAAGTGCACGGTTGTGGATAAAAATCATGATCCGGAGTGGTCACGAAGTTGGGAAGTACTTTAGAATCAATTCTGCTAGTCATGTCGGGGCGTAGCGCAGCCTGGTAGCGCACCTGCCTTGGGCGCAGGGGGTCGTAGGTTCAAATCCTATCGCCCCGACCATCAATCACTTGCGAAATTTGGCCTCTCCAAAGCACCCCTGCCTCCTGATTGAACAAGCTGAAGCTCGGAGCACTGTCCCCAACCTTCAACGCTCGCCCTTCAATCTCCGTAGCCTTGAGCTCGGCGGTGACGCAATGCATGGTTTCGATTACTTCGTGCGGCGCGTTGTATGGCGGGGCGCCGGATTCAAATGATTTCTTAAATTCGTCCCGTCGTTCCTGAAGACTTGCCATTGCATTCCCCTTCGGCGGCGCGGAACTGAGGATTGAAGAAGTGAGAGAAGTGGATTTCACAATTTTACTTCAGATCGCGGTCCGCCCTCCATCGACGGCGAGCTTCGCCCCGTAAATGAAACTGGCGCGGTCTGTTGCCAGGAAGACAATTGCCTCCGCTATCTCGTCTGCTGTAGCCGGACGTCCCGCCGGTCCCTGCGCAGCTAGCTTCTCCAGACCGTCGCCCATCGCCTCCGTACCTTCCGTGCGGGTTGGTCCCGGACTGACCGCGTTCACGCGGACCCCGCTCGGTCCATATTCAGCCGCCCAAGTTTTCGTTAACAGATTGATGGCGGCCTTGCTCGAACCGTAGAGGCTCATCCCCGGGGCTCCGTAATCTGCAGCCATGGTCGACAGGTTCACGATTGCCCCTTTGCCTCTCTCCGCCATCAGTGGAGCAAGCTCCGCGACCAGGAAATACGGCACCTTCACATTGATGGAAAAAACGCGGTCAAACTGTTCTTCGGTCATTTCATGCGTGGGCCCGAACGGGTAGATCCCGGCATTGTTGATCAGAATATCGACGTGGCCATTTCCAAGTTCAATCGCCTTTTTCGCCACGTCGCGTGCGCTGGCTGCATCCCGAAGATCCGAAGCAATAAAATCCGCCTTGCCTCCCGCGGCGCGAATTTCGTCGACTGTCTTCTTCCCGCGCTCCGCATTGCGGCCCACGACCAAAACATGGATGCCAAGCTGCGCCAGCTTATCAGCGGTCGCACGACCGATTCCGCTCGTTCCTCCCGTGATGAGTGCCGTCGAAGCGTTGGCCATCGTGTCCAATCCTCTGCGAACAATTACGAGTGTTTAGATTCACGCGCACCAACCCTGGTTTCACGAAACCAGGAAACCCCATTCGGCCACCCTGTGGCGATTGGGAATGGTTTTCGGTCCGACATTCTTGGGCTGGATCGAGATAAGTGCCTGTTTGCCCGCCGAGAGTAATCCCATCACGCATACTCCAGTCGGAAAGCCCTAGGTTCCAAACATTGACTAATAAGTACTGACGGGGACACAGGCCGTTATCGATTGACACCAACCTGAATTCTCACTTGCCGCTTCGCACCGACCTTTCACGCGCAGACACCTTCTTGTCTGCCCTCTTTTTCGTGGGCTTGATTCGGAGTGCTTGACGTCACCCCCTCTGGCTTCACATTGACTTACCCGCCTCTCACACGTAAGATTCTCGCGCCCTGTGATCGACCGAACCATCTCGCACTACCGCATCGTCGAAAAACTCGGCGGCGGCGGGATGGGTGTCGTCTACAAGGCTGAGGATGTGAAACTCGGGCGCTTCGTGGCTCTCAAGTTCCTGCCCGACGACGTAGCCAAAGATCCGCAGGCCCTCAGCCGCTTTCAACGCGAAGCGAAGGCTGCTTCCGCTCTGAACCATCCCAACATCTGCACGATCTATGAAATTGACGACCAGCACGGCGAAGCGTTCATCGCCATGGAGTTCCTGGACGGCCTGACGCTGAAGCACCGCATCGCAGGGCGACCGATGGAAACCGAATCGATTCTGTCGCTGGCCATTGAGATTGCGGACGCGCTCGACGCCGCTCACTCCGAAGGGATCGTCCATCGCGACATCAAGCCTGCAAACATTTTTGTTACCAAGCGCGGGCACGCGAAGGTTCTGGACTTTGGATTGGCGAAGGTCAGCCTCGCAGAGAGTTCTTCCAGCAAGATCGCGGCTCTCAACACCCAGACGGGTGGGGACGCGGAGCATCTGACCAGTCCGGGCACGATGGTGGGAACGGTGGCCTACATGTCGCCGGAGCAGGTGCGTGCGAAAGAGTTGGATGCGCGGAGCGACCTGTTCTCGTTTGGGGCTGTGCTGTACGAGATGGCGACCGGAGATTTACCGTTTCACGGAGAAAGCTCGGCGATGATCTGCGAAGCCATCGTGAACCGTCCCCCAGTGGCTGTGGTGCGACTGAATCACGACGTGCCATCCGAACTGGAACGGATCATCAACCGGGCGCTGGAGAAAGACCGCAACCTGCGATACCAGAGCGCAGCCGACATGCGTTCCGAGTTGCAACGGCTGAAGAGAGATACAGAGACGGGGCGATTTGCAGCCGCTAGTTCAGGGTCAGTGGCGGCGGCACAGGAAAGCGGTGCTCAGGTCGCGCAACCTCCATTGCCAGCATCCGGTTCCTCCCCTGCGCTTGCTCCATCTCCGTCGTCGAGCTCGGCGAAGGCCGCCGAAGTTTCTGTAGCGGGCAGGAAACTCTGGAAGATCTTGGTTCCTGCTGCCGTGGTTCTTGTCGCGGTGGCAATCGCGGGAGTGTTCTACGCCCGCTCGCGCCAGACCGCGCACCACCTAACCGAGAAGGACACCATCGTGCTCGCCGATTTCGCCAACAACACCGGCGACCCAGTCTTCGACGACACCCTCAAAACCGCGCTCAGCGTCTCTCTGAACCAGTCGCCGTTTCTAAATGTGCTGCCGGACAACAAGGTCGCGGCAACCTTGAAACTGATGACGCGTCCTCGCGACACCAAGCTCACACCCGAGGTTGCTCGCGAGCTTTGCCAGCGGGCGGACAGCAAGGCATATATTGCCGGGTCGATTGCCAGTCTGGGTAACGAATATGTACTGGGGTTGAAGGCGGTGAATTGCCAGAGCGGAGACCCGCTGGCCGAGCAGCAAGTCACGGCGGCATCCAAGGAGAAAGTGCTGGACGCGCTGGGCGACGCGGCGTCCAAGCTGCGCGCCGAGTTGGGCGAGTCACTGGCCACGGTGCAGAAGTTTGATCTTCCGCTCGAACAGGCCACCACGTCCTCGCTCGAAGCTCTGAAGGCCTACGGCCTTGGCAGAAAGGCAATGAATGAGAAAGGTCCCGCCGGAGCCCTGCCTTACAACCAACGCGCGATCGAGCTTGATCCGAATTTTGCCATGGGCTACGCGGCAGTGGGCAACAACTACCTCAGTCTCGGCGAGCTAGGTCGAGCCAGCGAGTATTTCACCAAGGCATTTCAGTTGCGGGAACATGCCAGCGAGCGGGAAAAGCTGACGATCACAGCCGCCTACTATCAGAATGTCACCGGAGAACTGGATAAAGCGGCCCAGACGTATCAGGAGGAGATTGAGAGTTACCCGCGATACTTCGCAGCGTACGGCAATTTGGGCAATGTGTACACCTCACAAGGGCAGTATGAGAAAGCCCTCGAGATCACGAAGCAAGCCTTGCGCCTTGCGCCGGATCGGGTAGCAAATTATGTGAGTCTCGCCAACGACACCATTGCCCTGCAACAGCTCGATGAGGCGCGGCAAGTCACTCACGAGGTGCAAGGGCAAAAACTGGATAATTCCATACTCCACAATCTTCTCTACGCCCTTGCCTTCATCGGGGCTAATTCTGCCGCGATGGCAGAGCAGGAACAGTGGTTTGCCGGCAAGCCCGAAGAAAACTTTGGACTGTCGCTGTCATCGGACACCGAGGCGTATGCTGGTCATCTCGGCAAAGCGCGGGAACTGACCAGGAGGGCTGTGGATTCTGCCATCCGCGCCGACAGCAAGGAAAACGGAGCGATCTGGCAGGCGATCGCCGCTCAGCGAGAAGCGGCTTACGGCAATGCTGCGGAAGCGCGGCAGTCCGCAGCAGGGGCTTTGAAGCTTGTTCCAACCAGTCAGGGCGTCGAGGTCGAAGCCGCGCTTGCATTTGCCATGGCGGGCGATACGGCAAAAGCCGAATCTCTGGCGCAAGACTTAGGGAAACGCTTTCCGCTGGACACCCAAGTCCAGTCGCTGTGGCTGCCAGCGATTCAGGCGCAATTGGCACTGAACATGAAGAACCCCGCCTCCGCCCTGACTACGCTGCAAGCTGCTTCACCGATCGAGTTGGGGCAAATCGGGTTCGTCGCCAATATGTCCTGCCTGTATCCGACGTACGTGCGCGGCGAAGCATACCTGGCCGCCGGACAAGGTGGCTCTGCCGCAGCCGAATTTCAGAAGATCATCGACCACAGCGGCATCGTCTGGAACTGCTGGACGGGCGCGTTAGCGCATCTGGGCGTGGCTCGCGCCAATGCGCTGCAGTCGAGAACCTCAAAGGGAGCGGATGCCGACGCCGCCCGCGTCCGGGCGCTTGCCGCATACAAAGATTTCCTTACGCTCTGGAAAGACGCCGACCCGGATATTCCTATCCTGAAAGAAGCCAAAACCGAGTACGCGAAACTGCAATAGCTGAAAGAGTTCCTGTTCAGCGTCTTGCTGCGCAGCGATCGTTGTTATAAACACGGTTACACCCGTTGACCGCGCGGTCCAAGGCAGTCTCAGTTCGCTGGGTGGTTCACTTTCCGGACGGTTGTTCTAATTGGCCGCGCGAGGCACCAAAACTATTCTCCTGGACGTTTACCCCATCCTCGCCGTTCCGGCGCGAAATTAGAAAAGTTAGACGCCATTTTGCGCCATGTGCCCTGTGGCTTTAATCGCGTGCTCTGACCCGCAATCAGCAGGTTGGCCTGGCTCTCAGGTGACAATTTCTGCGCCCGCTTCGCCCGGATTGCCTGGATGGCGGCCTTCGCCTGCTCCCTTGTGGGTAGGATCGAATGTAGCAACTCCCTCATCATCCATGGCAATCTCAGTGATCGCGGAAGTGCATGACTTCGCAAAATCCGCATTGATCTCGCGAACTCGTTCCAGCGCCTCTGCTTGCGTTAACTGGCTCATGTCAGCGGTATACCAGCGCCTAACGTCCGTTCCTTGCAGCAACTGGCCTGCGGATCGGAGAAGCGATCGCTATTAAGTGGTCTGACTTCGATGGCAATCTTCTCCGGGTCCAACGCCGAATCTATAACGGGGACGTGGGCAAAGTTAAGTCTCTTCGCTCCGTCCGCAGCCTACCGCTCGATGGGAAGCTGATCGACAGGATCAACACGCTTCGTTCCAATCGGGAGTGGGTGTTTTGCTCGGAGGCCGGTACACCGGTCGATCCGGGTAATGCCCGGCGTCGTTATCTGCGACCAGCAACGGCGTTGTGCGGAATCGTGATGGGTGGATGGCACGACTTCCGGCACACGCTCTCGACCAAGATGCGCAAGGCCGGTGTGCATCCGAAGGTGATTTCCGATCTGCTCGGTCACTCGAAGGTCAATCTTGCCATGGACGTTTACGATAGGACGGACGCGGCGGACTTCAGTGGACCGCTAAGCTCAATGTCTGATGAGTTGCTATCAAATGCCAGCAACTCTCAGGTCCCATCCCACTGATGTAGTGATTCTAAATGGGATGGTGAGCGCGGTAGGAATCGAACCTACAACCTACTGATTAAGAGTCAGTTGCTCTGCCAATTGAGCTACGCGCCCACGGCGGGAAACGTGTGGTGGGACAATTTGTGATTGTAGCATTTTTGGCGGTCACGATGAGCGTTGCGCCGGACTACCTTTGCACAAACCGCCGCGGAAATTTGTGCCACTGTCGTCTACAGGAACGGAACAAGACGAAGACGTATGCGTTCCGCCGCCGTTGTGAAGATCGGGGAAAACGAAATCAGACTTGCAGAAGCGAATGAGTCCTCAGGCAGAGCGCCGATGTGGAACGTGACTGCGCGGTCTAGGACCGCTGGCGAACTTCCGCGGCCAGACCTCGTGACGCCTCGCTGGCCGCCGCGCGACGCGGTGGCAACGGCTCCGACCCCATCGCGGAGCGCCTTTCTACGGTGCCAATTACTGGAGCATCATCCAATCCGTCAGCATAGGCCATCGAAACAAACCTCTGCTCGGAGCATAAGCGGTCGACCAAACGCTGCTGCCAGGAGCTGAGGACCGCGTGAGGGAGAATAGGAAAGTGTCGAAACATCCAAATAAAATAAGCGCGTTGGAGAAAAGAAGGCATTACGTACCGCGGCCCGATGGGAGTTTGCACTTGCACCACACCGTCCGCCAGTTTATCAATCCACATAACTGGGCCACCTAAGTCCTGAGTTTGGCCAGAGCAATTCTTGGGCCGCCATTATGGCACCAAGGGCGGGGCCAAGCAAAGGATTTTATCAAAGATTTTTTTAATACATTGCGTCGAGGTTTTCCCCGCCACGGGGTTGCAAAAACTTTTTCGCAGGAGGTTGTGCGAGAGGTTGTTCCGGACTTCTCTGATCCGAAATAGGAGTCGGCTTTGCCGCTGATCAACTCGACATGGGAATCTCCGGCAGGATGTCCATGCGCCGGATTTCCGCGGCCACACCGAAGTCTCTGCCCGGACCTTGCTCCACGCGCAACACGCGGGCATGGCAGCAAACCCAGCACTTCTTCCCGGAGGTGAGTTCCGGGGGGAGGATGAGGACCAATTCCACATCCGAGCCCTCTACCATGCGTGACGGGCTATAGAGAAAAACGCCGTTGGTGCTGACGTCGCGCGTCTGGGCAGCCAGTTCCCCGCTTTCTCCCGCGCCCTTCACGCGCACCGGCAGGCGCGCGGCGATTCTTTTTCGCGAGCGGCGATCAATCTCGGAGGTCATCTTTAGATCATGCTGAGAAGCAGGTTTAGAAAACACTAATATGCAATTGCTAATTTTTCCCTAGCAATAAAACTTTAACGCCAGCAGAAAGCTTTTTGCTTTCCGCTGGCGTTCGTCAGTATAGAACAAATTTGCCGAGCTGATTAATTTATGCCTAGATTTCCGGCCGGCGCAGACGCGCCGCAGGAACTACGAGCGCTTGCTCCATGGTCGGAACATTGGTGCCTCGTAATTTCGACTCGGCCTCCGCCAGTTTATCGGATTGATTGGTCTGGTAGTAGGCCTGAACCAGCAGCTCCATGGTGAAGGGATTGTCCTGATCTTCTTCCAGATGCGCGATGGCTTCATCGAATTTTTTCTGGTCCATCAGCAGAGTTCCGGCGGCACCGTTGTAGGAGCTTTGAATCACGCGATTACGGCTGCCCGATGCCATCGCCTCCAGTTGCTGTAGAGATTTGTCGGCCAGCGCCGAATTGCCCGCGTGGGCGGCGCGGACCGTGCGGTTGCGTAGAATGCGGGACATTTCCTCATCCTTGTCGGATTTGGCAACTGCGCTGCGATGTCCCAGAGCATCTTCCGCGCTCTGGAGATATTTTAATGAGACGTTGTCGTCGGTCTGATACTCGGCCAAATGCCGGTAGGCTTGCGCCTCTTGCAGGTCCTGTTCTTTGGCGTGGGCGGTTTCGGCAACTTCCAGGAAAAGTTTGTCGGCGTCGTCAAACTTTCCGTCGCGCACCCAAGTCATAGCCTTCTGCATGGTGTAGCTGAGCCGGTCCGCCTCGTTGTGGGCAAAACGGATGGCTTTGTCATATTCGATCCTCGCCTGCTCCTGATTCCCCATCAGAGCATACGTGTCCCCCAATCCAACCTGCGACGTGACAAAATCAGGATCAATCTTCAATGCAGCGCGATAGTGCTTCAACGAGCCTTCAAAATTTCCCGACATGCGCAGCAGTTCGCCATAAGAGTCCTGCGGATTCGGCTCCCTGGGCAGCAGCGCAACGTAGCGATCCATGGCCGCAAATGCCTTGGCGAATTCACGGTTGCGCGCATCCACGTAGGCCAAGTCGTTCAGCGCGGCGGGAAAATTCTTATCGAGGGCGAGAGCTTTTTCCATCATTCTTCCCGCCTGATCCGCGCCTTCTTCGCCCATCAGCCAGTTGCCCGCCAGATAGAACAGATGCTTATCTTTGGGATACATCTCCAGCATGTCGTTCATGGCGGAGATTCCACCGATGTAGTCGCCTTCCTGCACCTTGACGATCCAGGCAATCATCAACTGCTCGCCTGGGGTGAGCTTGGGCGCGAGCGCTTTGGCTTTTTCGCGGGCGGCGCTGACTTCTTTGGGATCGGTACTGTTGAAGGCGATCCAGGCCCAGGCTACGGCCAGATTGGGATCTTCTTTTACCGCGGCGCGCCAGTCATCGTTGCAGCGCTCGAGGTAGAGATTCTCATAATCTTCCATACCTTTTTCGTAGAGAGAGCGGGCCTGCGCCGACGTGGTGGTGACGGGCAGCGTTCTCGCAGCCGACTGCTTGAGGTGATGGGCGTAAACCGGCGCGGCAAAGCACACGCCCAGAATAAAAATGGCGCACAAGGAGCGACGCATCGAAGAAGTCTCCGCAACAAACGCTTTGGGAAAGGAATACAAGAGCAGCGTAACATCGCAGTAACCACCCGACCTAGTGACCGAAGGCTTACGACGGGTGGGGGCAATGATCGAATGACATCACGCCGAAAACAAAGCCCCTGCCGCAAGCGGCAGGGGCTCTGTATCCACAACCGAGTGCTAGAACGTGAACTTGGCCACAAACTGAACGCCTCTAGGTCCGCCGCCACCGAGGAACGGGTTGCCGATGCCTACGTCGCCCGTGGCCGTCAGCGCCAGATTGCCGACACCGCGGCCATTCGCATCGAGTGTGTTGGTCGCAGGATCGGCGATGAAGTTCGGCAGTTCCGGATTTGAAAAGTTGGGGTGGTTCAAGAGATTGAAGAACTCCGCCCGGAGTTGCAGCACGACGCGCTCGGTAAGTACCGTGTTCTTGAATACGGAGAAGTTCCATTCCTTGAAGCTCGTTGCAACCAGAACGTTTCGGCCCAGATTCCCGAAATGGCGAGTCCCAGCCAGGCAATTGCTGTCGCCGGACCCCGGAATCGCGGTCGTGTTGCCAAACGTGCACGGCACCTGGAAGGACGCGAGATTTAAGAAATTATTTGGCGCGCTTCCGTATTGAATTGGACCGACTACATCCGGCCGGTCGAAGCCCTCGCCGCTGCCGGAGTAGTCGCCTTCAAAGCTATAATTGAGGTTAAAGGGCTGCCCGTCCTGCAGAGTCACAGCGCTGTCCACACCCCACCCGTCCTTCAACTTCGCCAGGCTTCCGCCGTGCTTGGGCAGTTCGTAGCCGAGGATCCAGCTAAAACGGTTGCGGATGTCGAAAGTTGAGTTGCCGCGTTCCGCGGCAGTATTAAAGCTGTTGTTGGGCTGGGAGGCATTCGGGATGAAATCATCGCTGTCGCTGGCGTTGTCGATGGAATGCGACCAGACGTAGTTGGCCTGCGACGTCAATCCGTGCCAGCTGTTTACCCGCAGGGTGGTTTGCAGGGCATTGTAATTGGAGTTCGCCGTTGACTCTTCTTGATTGACGTAGAAAAGGTTGGGGAAAACGGTTCGGGGCACGTTGGACCCGTTGTCAAAACCGGCAATCGGGCAGTTCGGGAACGTTCCTCCCAGAGGGCAACTCGAGTCATTCGCCGTGATCTGCGACTGCGTTGGCTGGTTAATATCGCGGAAACGGAAAAGCTTGGTGCCGATCGAACCGACGTAACCTATCTGAAAAACCATCTTGCTGTTCAACTGTTGCTGCACATTCAGATTAAAGTTCTGCACGTAAGGGGTGCGGATATTTGGGTCTGTGCCGAAGAAGTCCCCCAATGGGGAGGGGCTCGCGAAAACCGGTCCGGTGCCCAGCGGGTTGCCCGACAGGCCGGCGAAAGAAATCGCCGCCGGCCCAACTCCCGCATAAGCTGGCCCGGGACAGAAGGCACAATTGTAGGGGATGTGTCCCAGGAAAATATCCTGCGAGAAGGCATCATAGAATAAGCCCCATCCCGCCCGAATCACCGTCTGGCCCTTGCCCGTGAAGTCATAGGCGAGACCCACGCGCGGCGCAAAATTGTTGTAATCAGGGTTGTACAGGCTGCCGGGGCCGCCGGGGCTGCCGACCTGATTCTCCGTGCCGCCGTTGGCCGTGGACACCTGGTAGAAGAGGTTGTTCTTCTCGTGGACGACTCCGAAGTAATCCCATCGTATGCCGTAATTGACCGTCAGCCGCGGCGTCCAACGAAATTCGTCCTGGATGTAGACGCTGTGATTGTTCTCCGCGGTGTGGCGCAAGGTATTGCCTTGGGCGATCTTGCTACCCGTGGGGTCCGCGGTTCCCTGCAGGAATGTCGTGAGAGTGTCAAAGGCCAACTCGCCGCGGAAGGTGTTGTCCTGGATGAGCCCGATGGTAGAACGCCGGAACTCATAACCAAATTTCACGTTGTGCCGGCCGGTCTTCCAGGAATAATTGTCGATGAAGTGCCAGTTTGAATCCACACGCGAGCGCGGCACGGATTCCGTGGCTCCGATGGGCGAAAAGCCCGACACGGTGATCTTCGGGAGGCCAAAATCATACGGACTGGTCACACCCGTATCCAGCCCGATGGAATTGGGGTTGAAGCTTCTGTCCTGCGGGAAGAAACCTTCGGCAAACCGGTTCCAGCCCAAACGAGCCTCGTTGACCTGGGATGAATTCACATTCTTTACGTAGGAGATGGAAACCAGCTGAACTCGCGTGGGTGTTACCGTGTTGAAACCCGGCAATAAGCCACCTGCGAGCTGCGCGAAGGGGAAGCTCTGGGTGCTATTGCCAAAATAGTAGCGGCCGGTCAGCAAACCAGAGACGAAGTTCTGGTCAACTTTCCCAATTAGGCTATTGATGTTATTGCTGAAGTTGGTGGCGGTGGAAAGATCGTTGCCATTGGGGCAGCCCGCGTCCTCGGTACCGACCAGCGCGCCCCCGAAGGTTCCAGGGATATTGGGCGCGGGATAAGGGTTGCGGGCCAGTAGCGCGGTGACGACTGGATTGACCGACTCGCCGGGAGTCGAATTTATTGTCGCGATGTCGGCTGCGATCTGTGCCGGGTCGGGCACGCAACTCGTCCCCCCCTGTGCACCGGTTTCGCGCTGTCCTTCGTAGTCGAAATAAAAGAACGTACGGTCTTTCACAATCGGGCCGCCCAGCGCGGCTCCGAACTGATTGTTGTGGAACGGATTCTTACCGCCCACGTTGTTGAAAAAGTTGCGTGCTCCCAACTGACCGGAGCGCCAGTATTCCAGCGCCGAGCCGTGCAGTTTGTTGGTTCCGCTCTTGGTAACAATATCGATCACAGCGCCGCTGTTGCGGCCGTATTCCGCCTCATAGTTGGAAATTACTTTCAGCTCGGCCACGGCATCCAGCGGCAGAATGGTCGCCGGATCGCCAAACACCCCGGCCTCGTTGATGGCCGGATCGTTGCGGAAACCGTCGTTCATATCGGTACCGTCAAGCAGAAAATTGTTTGACCGGCCACGTGAGCCGTTCAACGAGAAGGTTCCGTAAGAACCAGGCGAGTCCGTGATTTGGTCCGGCGACCCGGCCACACCCGGATTCAGGTAGATCAGTTTCTGGTAGTCGCGTCCGTTGACCGGAAGAGACTCAATCGTGTCCGCGGACAGCGTACCGCCGATCTCGGTAGATGTGGTTTCCACCTGGGGTAAAAGGTCACCGGCGACTTCCACCGTGGTCGATATCTGGCCCGGCTTCATTGCGGCATTGACGCGCCGCTCGCTGGACACGTCAACCGTCACACCGGTAGTCACAAAGGTCCGAAAGCCGGCCTGGGTGATCGTGACAGTATATGTTCCGATCGGCAGTTCCGGCAGAGCGTAGCTGCCGTCGGCGCTGGTCTCGGTGGTGCGCTCCAACCCTGTGCCCACGTTCTTCACGGTAACTGTGGCGCCAGCGACTACTGCGCCCTGAGCGTCGGTTACTGAGCCGAGAATTGTGCCGCGGAAAGTCTGCGCTGACACAGAAGCTGCCGCCAGCAGCACAAACATCACGATGATGCGCGCTCTCATAAAATCTCCTTGAAACTGATGATTCCGGGAGTGATTTCCGATGCGGCAGGCCGGGTTGATCGGCCCTCACCGGGAGGCAAGCAATTCCTTGCAGGCGAATGAGATGCAGCGCCCCGACCGCACACTGCACATTATCGAAAGGCGATCCTTACAGTCAACCATCGAGTTGCGATGCGAAGGATAGATTTTACGAATGACTCCGCGGCGAGGAAGCCTTCCAGGCAAAAATAGGACATGCGAAGAAAACTGGATGGAACAGCCCGGCAAACTGCGGCCGACTCTAGAAGCTGATGGTTACGCCGCCGCGCACAGAGCGCGCAGACTGCACAAAATATACCGTCTGGCCGTCCTGGGCCATTACTGGCACATAACCCTGCGCCAGCAGATTGCGGAGATCAATCAGCGCCTCCATGTGCCCCGGGAGGAAGCCCATGGTAGGGATGGGTTGGCGAATAAACAGATTGAGGAAGGCATCGCTCTGCCCGGGCGAGGCATTGAACATATCCACAGGAGTCAACGCTTGTCCATTGATCCAGCCGTAGGAAGCAATCCAGCGCGTGTGAGTGTAATTCACCCGGCCGCTGAGCTTAGCGGCCACGGCTTCGCGACGCTGGGTCGTAATCCACTGGCTGGCGTTTTGAATTGCGACGTCAGGTTTGGAAAGGTCGAGAACACCACCGTAGGCAAAATCCAAAGTAGCCGTGAGATCGGAGTCAAGCTTGCGCTCGAGGACCAGGCGAAGGCCGCGCGAATCCAGCGTGTCACCGGTATAGGTGAACGTGCCGGAATACATATCCGGCAAGAGGTCCCCGCCAGCAGCCGTGACCTCACCGGTACCAAGCAACGCGGTGTTGTCGACGTGGTCCTGGAATACAGCGACCTGCATCTTATTCTTACCCCACCGTCGCGAGACATTGAGCTCCTGGTGGTGGGCGCTTTCGAGTTTGGTGGTAAAGTTGGCCAGACTGATACGCGGATTGGCTTCGGTAAAGCTTGCTTCCGACTCAGGGTCGGCGGAGATGTCCTGCGGCGTGGGTAACGAAGTCGCGTAGTTGTATCTGACGATCGTGTCCGGAGTAACGTGGACATCTACCGAACCGTAAGGCCGGAACGCAGTTAACCGCCCCAGGAATTGGACGCTCTGCAATTCGCTGCCGACTTGCAGTTCGAGGACATCGCTAATTGCGAAATCTTCTCTTCCGGCCAGTGCCATCGACTGCAGCGAAGCGTTGTGCAGATTCGGATCCGAAGGTGCGAAACGTCGGGTCGCAATCGCCAGCGACGGGCCCGAGCCATCCGGCAACCGGTGTGAATACATGGCGCGTAATGAAGCGACGGGAACACCGTCGCCGTAACCGACATTTCCCCTGAGTCCGATCCGGTCCACGGAAAAAACGCTCCGCTCGACAGAAAACCCGGTCGTCAGGTCGGAGCCGCTGCCGTAGCCGCTGGCTGCCGAGCCGGCCAGGAATGACAAGCTGCCTTGAACGTCATTCTCGTGTTTTTCCTCGCCCGGCGCGGGATTGTCGAATCGCAGCACCGGACGGTTCGCCACCGAACGCAAGGTCCACTTCCAGTCGTCATCGTCAGAGCCGCCGCGCAACGGTCCCACGCGCATGGCATTCAATAGAGTATTGAGTGTGATATTCAGGTGGGTACTGGCGCCGGGGTGCAAACCAACTTTGTCACGCCACGCCGGCAAGAACGAAGCCGCCGAAACTTTAACGGTGTATAACCCTGGCAGCAGATCCGTGGCCGAGTAGAATCCGGCACCGTCAGTGAAGACGGTCAGGCTATGCGCTGCGGTTCCTACGATTTCGACGACGGCGCCCATCTGCGGTATGCCGGAGGCATCGCGCACATATCCGGAGATCGCCCCCGGCCGGTCCGCAGACCATGCAGGAAGCGATAGCGCAACGATCACCGCCCAATTTCCGAGCTGGCGAAGCTTCATCCCACCCCCGGGGAATCAAGCATCCCGTTATTCAACGGCAAACGTCGCTGAAGGATCCACGGTTTGCTTGGAGATGTTGTCGTTCACTTTGATTTCGATACGATACACGCCGGGCTGCAAATTTGCCGACGCAATCGATTTTTGCAGCGTTACCTGCTCACCGACATTACCCATCTGTTCGGTCGATTCCGTTTTCTGCACCACCGGTTTGTTGGTCGCAACGTTGACGATATCAAACTCGAACGTGGCCGAAGGCTTGTGCGTCTTTTCATCGACGCCTAAATTATAGACTTGCATCCAGAAGTTTACCTTCTGGTCTTTATCGCGTTTGAAGAGCGCGGGCTTTCCATCGGCGGGAGCCACGCGCGGGCGAACCTTGGTCACGCCAATCACAAAATTACCCGTACTCACATCCTTAGTAGGCACGGCTTCCATCTGATCGGCCACAATCAAAGAGGAGGTCGATAGCTTGTCGTCGGAGTACTCCGGTACCACAATGCCCCGGCTCCACAGACCCTTGCGGTCTCCATTCACATCCTTGACTGCAACCTCGATCTTATAACGTCCGGGACGCAGCGGAAGTGCCTTCCAATAGACCGAGGAGTTTTCCGCCGTGCGCGGCAACAATTCCGCCGGAACATCCACCTGCGCGGTATCTTCGAAGGTCTGCACCACGCGTCCGGTCAAAGTGCTGACTCGGCCAAAAATATTCACCGTGCCGCGCTGCACCCCATCTTTGTTGGCAAATGTAATGTCGCGATACTTTACCTGGATAGTAATCGGGACCAGCACCGTATCGCCCGTGACTTTCACAAAATCAGAACGTACGTCGAACGGCATCAGATTCGTGATCAGCTTGGTGTTTACGATTTCTTCCAGATCCTTAAATTTGATCGGCGGAGGAGCCTGCAACTTTGCGAACTGTTCCAACCGGTCAAACTCTTTGGACTGCAGATTCGAACTCGTCGGTCCGGCACCCAACTGCTCCAGGCCTCCGCCACTGAAGCGGGCTGCCTTATTCGAAATACCCAACTGCTCATAAAGCGTCAGACCCGCGTTCGGGGTGTATTTCAAAGCATCTTTTTCCGAACGGTCCAGGGTCATGTGATAGTCGCCGCACAAGCAGGTATCGACGAATTCAATGATTACTTCCTGGCCGATGCCTTCCAGATAACGGTAGCGCCAGTCCTCAAATGGGAAAGTGGAAGTCTCGCCACCGCCTTCTTCAATCGGCCGCTCATAGGATCCGCCTGAGGGATGGGAGTCTACTTCGTCGGCGGGACCATACATGATGTAGATGCGACCACGATCCGTCTTCCAGCCGGGGATGCCGGCGGCGAAATGCTCATTGGAGTAGGCAATACGCCGGTAGTGCTCTTCCTTATATTCGTTTTCTTCAGTATCTGGGGTGGGGTCGCGGCGCTGCCAGAAGGCTTCAATAAAGTTGTCGCGCTCTTCATCGTTCGAGAGCTGTTTGAATGCGGCACGTTCCTGATCGGTGATAATCCAGACGACGTCTTCGTTCAACCACTTCTTGTAAGTCTTGCTGAGTTCGACGTTCAGCGCCCTTTTCTGCGCTTTTTTCTGCTTCTCATTCGGCTTGCGCTTCAGTGGATCGGTCTGGTCGTTGGGTTGAGTCTGCGGATCGGAGGCAGCTGCGGTCGAAGCTGGAGAACTGGAAGCCGCGGGGCTTGATGCTGCCGGCGTGTCATTCTGGGAAAGAGCCGGCATGGCTAAGCCAGAAGCTATGGCGAATACAATAAGAGACGAAAGATAACGTGAACCAACCCGAACCATGAGAGGGACTCCTACTACGGCACGACTTTGTCGCTCCATTTTAGGCTCCCGGTTGAACGAAAGCAAGGTTAAGTCACATTAAAAGAAGGGACTGACGACCCTAGCCAGCCATTCCATTGGAACCTGGGGATTGCAGCCGAGTTGCCTGGGGACGACGAAATTTGCCCCAAAGGCCATCATTGTATACCGACACAACGTATACCGATAAAACGCACGGAGAATGACCCGCCGCCGCCAAGAATGCTAGGCTTGTCGTGTGAAGCGTCGGCTGCCTGATTTTTTTCTTTCCTTGTTGCTCAACCTGGCCTTGGTGTGGATTTTTCTTGGCTCGGTACAACCTGCGTCGGCGGCGAATTGGAATGTTCACGCTCAGCCCGCCCGCCTGGTCAACGGCGGCCCGGTACTGTTTCAGATTAAGCCGCCGCAAAGGTTGCAATCGCTAAGCGGGAGTTGGCTCGGTCATGAAATCGTTTTCAGCTTCGATGCGAATAGCAAGACGTGGTTCGCGCTGGCTGGAGTCAGCCTGGAAGCGGCTCCCGGTGCTTACGCGCTTGAGCTCACTGGAGAAACGAAGGTGGGAAGAACCTCGGGCACAAAAATCGCTTTCAGCCACAAGTTCGCGGTTACTCGTGCCAAGTATCCCAGGATCGCAGTCAAGCTCAGCGTCGAAGGCAAGTTCACGGAGCCCACTCCGGAACAAGTGAAGCAGATCCAGGAAGGTCAGGAAATCAAAAAAGATTACCTGAACCGGGTCACTGCGGAGCGCGAATGGTCAGGGCAATTTACCGCGCCGGTAGAAGCTTCGATCTCTGATGTTTTCGGTTCGGTGCGAATTTTTAATGGCAAGACGTCGAGTCCACACCAAGGGTTGGATTTCCGCGTGCCGAGCGGAACGCCGGTGGCAGCGATGAATGACGGCACTGTTCTTCTGGCGCGTCCCCTTTATTTCGAAGGCGGCTTTGTAGTATTGGATCACGGCCAGGGTCTGCTAACGCTTTACTTGCATCTTTCCGAGTTCAAAGTAAAGGAAGGAGAACAGGTAAAGCGCGGGCAGGAAATTGCGCTAAGCGGCGGCACGGGTCGGGCCACAGGTCCGCATCTGCACGTCGCGGTGCGGTGGCAAGGGACGTATCTGGATCCGGAGCGGCTGCTGCAGCTGCGCCTACCGTCGGCGGCACCTAGCGATTAGTATTCAAACTGCTCGGGGCCGTTAATGGCTAACCGCCAATTGCTAGCTGCTCCGTGCTCAAGCGTTCCCGCCCGAGAGGCTGCTCAGTCCTCGCGCGGGAATATCACGCAACGCATCCTTTAAAGACTCCTTCAATTCCAGATTGCGAATCAGGCGATGGAGGTAATTGGGATGCACGCCCAGGATTCGTGCCGCATCGGCATAGCTGCCCTGGGTTTGCTCGACTGCATCGCGAATGAGTTGTTTTTTCAACTCTTTCACCGCAGCGTGATATTTCGCTTCGGTCATTTCCGGCGGCGGAGTGCGCTCCAGCAACGATTCCGGAAGATCCTCGGGCAGAATCATGTCCGAGGATCCCAGCACCAACGCGCGTTCGATGGCATTTTCCAATTCCCGCACATTGCCGGGCCAATCGTAATTCACCAGGCAGGAGAGGGCTTCGCGGGAAATTGGACGCGGCTTCACTTTGCAACGCTTGGCGTGCTTTTGCACAAAGTGTCGCGCCAGCATGGGAATATCGTCCCGACGCTCACGCAGCGTAGGCATGGTTACCTTCAAGACGGCCAAGCGGTAATAAAGATCCTTGCGGAACGTTCCGTCGCGGACTCCCTGCTCGAGATTGCAGTTGGTGGCGGCAATGAGGCGAATATCTACTTTGATGGGATGAGTCCCGCCCACACGCTCGAACTCGCGTTCCTGCAACACTCGCAAAAGTTTGACCTGGAGCGCGGGAGCGAGTTCGCCTATTTCGTCGAGAAATACGATGCCGGAGTCGGCAATCTCCAACCTGCCCTTTTTCAGTCCTGAGGCTCCGGTAAATGCGCCACGTTCGTGGCCGAAAAGATCGCTTTCCAGAAGCGTTTCCGGAATCGCAGCGCAATTGATGGCGACAAACGGCTTATCGGCTCTGGGGCTGTTGCGGTGCAAGGCTCGCGCAGCCAATTCCTTGCCGGTTCCGCTCTCGCCCTCAATCAATACAGTCGAGTCAGTCGGGGCCACGCGTTTCAGAAACTGGTAAATCTGTTTCATCGGCGCGCCTTCGCCTACCAGGCTTCGTTCCTGGCTCACCTCGATCGTCAGCCGCTCGTTCTCCTGTTCCAGCCACTGCAGGCGGCGCGCATTTTCCAGCGCCATTGCGGATATGCCCGCGATTGCAGTCACCAGTTGAAGATGCTCTTCGTGGAGCCGGCTACCCAGGGTGTTGCTGTCGAGATAGATGCACCCTATCACCCGCTGAAACACTGTCAAGGGGACACATAGGAGAGAGCGAACTTGTGAGGCCACCAGGCTTTCTACTGCGCGCAGATCGCCGTTGCTGGGAACGTCGGTGCCCAAAATCGCGATTCCCTGCTGCAGCACCTGACGGGCTACGGTGCGGCTCACATTCACCAACTGCGGCTGTGTGGACTGACGCGTACGCGCAAACAGAGAATTGAATTGATTGCCTTCCCGGTCCGCCAGCAGAATCGCGCCCCGTCCCGCGGGCACGACTTCAAAAATCAGGTCCAATAACTGTCCTTGGAGGTCGTCAAGATCGCGAATGGCATGGACGATGCGGCTGATCTTCAGCAAGGCATTCAGGTTTCGAGCCACATGCGAGGTGGCGGGCAACTCGCGCAACAACCGATCTGGCTGAAGATAAACGACGTCTTTGGGATCAATTACGGTAGTTTCGGCTGTGCGCTGGCTGTCCTCAAATTCCACGCGGCCCGGGCCGGGTACACCTTCTTCTTCCAGCAAGAATAGAAAAGAAGAATCTCCCGCGGCAATCTCATCCCCATGTTGCAGCCATTTTTCCTGGACGACGAGGCCATTGACGAGGGTTCCATTGCGGCTGTCCAAATCCCGCACCTGGAACTTTCCGTCTCGGCCTACGAGCGCGCAGTGCTTCCGCGAAACCGAAGGGTCGATGACCGCGATTCCGTTCGAAGCCTCGCGCCCAATGGTGACTTCGCCCTCGGCAAGCGGGACAGTGGAATCCTTCAAAGGGCCGGAAAGCACCAGAAGTCTGGGACGCAAGCTTCCTCACCTCGTGCCCTTCTTATCACACTTTTGACCTAAATTGATATTTGAACTCAGTTCGTTCCAATATCCGAACAGATAGGATCGCTATCTGATCGGATAGAGAGGCTGGATTGTCGGGAGGGCCGCAAACCTTTGTGATCTCACCAAGCCATTTACTTTCCATCGAGTTGCAGAGGCAAAGAGTGTCAATCGCTAACTCGGCAGACTGGCACGTGGCTTGCAACTACGTAAGTGCGCCACGGCTTGGCAAAAAGCGATGGGGGAAGCGCTTTTTGAAAAGAGTGATTGCTGAGCTGCGCAATCAGGGATCCGAGGGGCCCCCTCATCGGATCCCTGATTTTTTGCCCTCGGAGCGCTTATCCGGCAAGGGCTGCAGAAGGTGAAGAGGAGAGCACAGGCAAGGAGATCGCAGCCCCATCACGCAAGGTAACGCTGTTGCCCGAGATCGCGGGCACGCGATCGCCCGGAACCAGAATTCCAACCAGGTTCAGGGGATCGGCAGCGGATAGCGTAATTGTTCCCTGCGCAGCGTCGAGCTTACGCAATGCCCGCACCGACTCCACGGCGACTGGCAAGGCAAACTGCTCGCCGAGAAATCCATCAACAAAACGGCCCCCGCGAATCTCCCCGCGATCTTCGAGCCTGCGAAAGGCCATCAGCAATTCGCGCCAGGGGGGAAGGTTCGCCTCGCGGGCCAGGACATCGCGAATCACGATTCCATAGCGGCGCAAGAGCATCCAGCAAGCTGCCTCGACGGCGCGCGGCCGCTCGACTAGTTCGTCGGCATGCAGGAGGGCCCAGCGCCCGGCATTGTGCCGAGGACGCATTGTGCGGCCGCTGCCTTGGCCGGAGCGCCGTTTAGGATCGATGAGGGATCGCAGATTGTCGAAGCCGTCAGCGGTAACCAGGCCCGCAGCCACCAACTCCCAGAGTGCAGTCTCGATTTCTGCTTTCAGTTTTCCCGTGCCGCGGACGATGTCGGCAAAGAAAGACGCGCCACGCTGCCGCAGAAAATCGAGCACCAATTGCGCCCCGTGGCCCAGGCTGTTATTTGCGCCTGGTTGCGCAGCGGGATGCCGCGGCGTCATCCAATCGGCATCTTCCCGAACGAAGAATGTGATGGGCGCCACGCTGGTCGGAATTACACGCCGCTGTCTTGGAGCCGGGGCGCCTGGTTCAAGCTCAGCACTGCCCGCGGGGTTCGCGGAATCGAGTGTTGCCGGATGGGGCGATAATCTTCCCCAACCCACCGCCCCGGTGAGACAAAGCTGATCCAGCCATTTGGGATCGTAATCGACAATGCGGCGCGCGAGCACTTGCCGCTCCCATGCATTCGCAGGAATTTCAAAGCCCTGCAGTTGCCGCAGCACTTCGAGCGCGCCGCGTTCTCCGGAGACTTGCGTTCCTGGAGCAACATGTTGCCACTGCAGCAGCCACTGCATAAACTGCGCCGCGGTTACCGGCTCAATCTGTTTGCGTAATGTGGCAACCGTAAGGCGATGAATGCGCGCCAGCAGGCGCCGCTCGCACCATTCGATCTCGTGTTCTTGTGTGGGGATGGCCGCGCCTTCGACCGGCTCAAGGGCGGCCGGATGTCGGGCCGTGCCACTGAAATTTCCCCGCAGCACAGTTCCACTGGCTTCCATGCGCAGGAGAGCACCTGAAGTCTCAGCCCCCGGGATTCCTAGAATTCCACCGAGCTGCGTCGCCGTCACCGGCCCCAGATGCGACATCCAGCCTCTAACCAGAGTTAATAAAGCGTCGTCGCGAGAGGCAGCTGTCTCCCCACACTCGGCCAATGCTGGTTCCAGTCGCGTCTCAGGAAATAAAGTTGAAAAACTCTTCGCGCGCTCCGCTGCGACCCAATAATGCCGTCCTTCGAATGAAGCTGTTGCGGCCCTGCCTTCACTTACCAGTCTTTCGAAGTGGCCGCGCCAGTTGTCCGCGGTAGTGGTGATGGGTAAGGCTGCAAGAGCAGGTCGAGCTTCGCTCGACTGGACAGCCGGGAGCCTGCCCTGAGCCTGTCGAAGGGGCGTCTGTCCCCACATGAATTCTTCTGGAAGCGCCACCAGCGTGTGTAACACATCATGTAATTCATCGGCATCGCGCACCTCCGGCCATGCTTCTTCGCGGACTTGTGCAATCGCAGTCTGATCGAGACCTCCAACCTCTTCAAGTACAGATTCCGGCAGCATTCGCCGCATCTGCACAGCGCGGGCGCGGCGCTCTTCCAGCGGTGCATCGTCGAGATATGCATAAGGATTCGCATTCAGAATCTCGTGCGAAAACTGCGATGGAACCGGAGTGTCGACCGCAATACAACGAATCCGTCCGTCTGCGAGACCGGCGAGCAGAGTTTTCAGCCCCTCAATATCCATGGCCTCGGTGAGCACATCTTTCATCACTTCACCCACCAGTGGGTGATCAGGAATTTTACGGTCGCCCTGAATATTTTCGAAGCACGCGGCGGCGTCGGGGAAGACTGAGGCCAGCAGATCATCAGAGCGCATGCGCTGGATCTGGGGTGGAACTTTTTTTCCGTTTTGAAAGCGAAGCAGAGCCAGAGCACGATTGGCATCCCAGCGCCAGCGCGTGGCGAAGATGGGAGAATCGAGCGCGGATTGTTCCAGAATCGGCTGCACGGTCGCGGCTTGCAGAAAATTAAAAACGTCTGCCAGCGGGAAGCTGTGCTGTTCGGCGAGAGCGATATTCAGTCCGTTGTCGGTGGCCGCCGCTTGCAATTCAAAATTGAATCCGACGCAGAAGCGTTTGCGCAAAGCCAGTCCCCAGGCCTTGTTGATCCGGCCGCCAAAAGGCGCGTGGATCACAAGCTGCATGCCTCCGCCTTCATCGAAGAAACGCTCGGCAATCACGGTTGTCTGCGTGGGCACGGCGCCCAGGACGGCGCGGCCTTGCAACACATATTCAATCGTCTGCTCGGCGCCGGAATCATCGAGGCCGCACTCGTCTTTCAGCCATCTCACGGCGGCTGCAACATCGGGTTGAGTTGCGGAGAATCCTACGGGTGACGTATGCGGCAGCATGGCGCTGATTTTTTCCCGTAAAGTTCCGATGTGCTCTGAAAGTTCCTGCGTTCGCGCCGGAGCTTCGCCGCGCCAGAAGGGCACGCTGGGAGGCGCTCCGTGGGCATCCTGCACCAGCACGCGGCCCGCATTGGTTTCGATCCGGCGAATCATCCACGAGGTGTTTCCCAGCAGCATGATGTCGCCGCGGTTACTTTCCACGGCGAAATCTTCATCCACCGTTCCGACAACGAGTCCATCGGGCTCGGCGACCACGGCGTAAAGCGCGTTGTCGGGAATCGCTCCACCACTGGTGATCGCCGCCAGGCGCGCTCCGCGACGCGCGCGCAACTTGCCGTTCACGCGATCGCGGTGAATGTATGCGCCGTAGCGCCCGCGCCGCGCCGCAATTCCCTCACTCAGCATTTCGAGAATCGACTCGAAGGTGGCACGCGTCAGATTGCGATAGGGATAGGCGCGCCGCACCAGCGCAAACATGGCCTCCTCGTCCCACTCTTCGGCGGAGCAGGCGGCTACGATCTGCTGCGCCAGCACGTCGAGCGGAGACTCCGGAATCATCAATCGATCCAGATCTCCTTGGCGAATAGCGCGCACGAGAGCCGCACACTCCAGCAAATCGTCGCGCGTGGTCGCGAACAGGCGTCCCTTGGGAACGGCGCCGCGCCAGTGGCCGGACCGGCCCACTCTTTGCAGCGTAACGGCGATCGCGCGCGGCGAATTGATTTGCACCACCAGATCCACTGTGCCGACGTCAATTCCCAACTCAAGCGAAGCAGTTGCGACCAGCACTCGAACCTGGCCCTCTTTCAGCTTTTTCTCTGCGGCGAGACGCAGCTTGCGGGACAGGCTGCCGTGGTGCGCTGCCACATTGTCTTCTCCGATGCGCTCTCCCAGATGATGGGCCACGCGCTCCGCCATGCGCCGGGTGTTCACAAATACCAGAGTCGATCGGTGCTGCTCGACCAAAGTCACGAGACGGTTGTAAACCTCGTCCCACATTTCGTTTGAAGCCACCGGTCCCAGTGGCATCGATGGAACTTCGACCGCCATATCGAGCTTGCGCTTGTGACCAATGTTGACGATTACCGGATCAGGGCGATCACTTCCGGTGAGAAAGTGTGCAACCTCTTCAATCGGTTTCTGCGTTGCCGACAAGCCGATGCGCACCGGACGCTTGTAGGTCAGGGCTTCCAGCCGCTCAAGCGAGAGCGTCAGGTGCGCGCCACGCTTGTCGTCGGCGACGGCGTGAATTTCATCGATGATCACGGTTTCAACATCGCGCAGGATCGCACGACTCTTATCCGCCGTGAGCAAAATGTAGAGCGACTCCGGCGTAGTCACCAGAATATGCGGCGGGCGCTTCAGCATGGCGCGACGCTCGTGCATGAGCGTATCGCCGGTGCGAACTGCGGTGCGAATTTCAGGCATCAGCAAACCGCGCTCGCCGGCCATAGCCAGGATTTCGCCGAGCGGCACTTCAAGATTTTTCTGGATGTCGTTGCCCAGCGCCTTCAGAGGGGAGACGTAGAGAACTTCGGTGCGATCCGATAGATCTCCTGCAAGCGCTTTTCGCACCAGCCGATCGATGCAGGCTAGGAATGCCGCCAGCGTTTTGCCGGAGCCAGTGGGAGCGGAAATAAGCGTCGTCCGTCCCGCGAGAATGTGCGGCCAACCCTGCTCCTGCGGCTCGGTCGGCGTGGCAAAGCGCTGGACGAACCACTCCGCAACCAGAGGATGGGCCCAGGCTAGGGAGGGAGGAAGGGACGGCATCCGGATATTGTAGCCGGAAGGTGCGTTTTCGCAAAATGTTCGCTTCCTTTCAGATCAAGCACGCTCAGATCGGCTTGCTCTGAATGCTAGAATTCCGGCGATGGCGAAACCTTCTGCTTCATCCCGCGCCCGGAAGATCAAGCTTCTGCTCTTCGATGTAGACGGCGTGCTGACCGACGGCAAACTTTTTTTCTTGCCGGCTCCGGCGGGCCTGCAACAGGAGGTGTCCAAAACAGGCCACACCAGCCCGGGCAGGATCGAGTTCAAAGGTTTCCATGCCCACGACGGCGTTGCGATTTCTCTGGCGCGGATCGGCGGCATCCAAACTGGGCTTATCACCAAGCGAGTGTCAGAAACGGTTGCGCAACGCGCTCGCGATCTGAAGCTTGAATATGTCTATCAGGGCGTGGACGACAAGCGCGCGTGCTTGGAAGAGATCGTTAAAAAAGCGGGATTGAAGTCGGAAGAAGCCGCGTTTGTAGGCGACGATGTTATCGATCTTCCAGCGATGCGCGCCGGGGGATTGGCGATTGCCGTGAAAAATGCGCGCGCTGACGTAAAGAAGGAAGCCCACTATGTCACGCCTCACGTCGGCGGGGATGGCGCTTTGCGAGACGCCGTTGAATTTATTCTTAAGGCGCAGGGAAGGTGGCGGCGCGTTTTGAAGGATTACACGGGCGAGTGAGGCAACTAGCAATTAGCAACTAGCGTTTACGTTGCTGCTGGTTGCTAATCGCCAATTGCCATCTGCTAATTGCCAATGGCTCAATGCTCGTCCAACAAAAAAGCCCGTCAGATGCTTGCTTGGGGCGTGCTCGGGTCAGCGTCTGACGGGCTATTGTTCTCCTTACTCACCCTGTTGTTTTCAGGAGTATTTGCAGTTATTAAACCCTATAACTTCACGGAGTTCCGTCGAAATTTGTAAAGCTTTGTAATTTTGCTTAGAGCTTCGCGGCTTTCGCGAGAAGCAGTCGGGTGAATACGGTATGGCGTTACAAAATTCCTTCTAGATACTTCCCCGCTGAAGCGGCTCAGTTCGAAATTACGGGCGTGTTCGTAGCCATGAGTTCGGTGAAGCGCGGATTTTTTCGCAGCTGCGCGAACTCAACATCCCGGTAGACGTTTTGCAGATCTTTGTATCCATCTTCCCTTGCCTTGCGCAAGTATTCGAGCGATTGGTCGGATAATCCCATCTTGGCAAAAAGTTTCGCGACGGTGTAGTCATAGCGGGCGCGGTCCTCGGGGCTAGGCAATTGCGCCTGCACGCCGCCTCGCGAGCTACGTTCAAACACATCCGGATCAAGTTCGAGCGCGTGCTGGTATGCGGACACAGCGGATTCAAAAGCGCGTTTGGAGAAATAAGCCGCTCCCAAATTGCTGTAGAACGACGCCGAATCGTCATCGATATGAATCGCTTTTTCATATTGCTTGACGGCCGCCCCATATTTTTTGCTCTCGTAGTAAATTACGCCCAGATTGTTGTACGCGTCGGCGTACCGGCGATCGCAGCGGATTGCTTGTTCGAACGATTTTCGCGCTTCTTTGTAGCGCTGGATCATGAGTTCGGTAATGCCGATCTTGTTCAGCAACCGCGAATCGTTCTTCTTCTTATTCAGGGCGGCGCGATAATAATCGAGGGCATCCAGATACAACTTGTCGGCGCGAAGCCGGTCGGCTTGTTGTTCGAGAGCAGCAGCGGTCGCATCGGGCGCCGGAGGATCGATCGCTCGCACCAAGGGAGGTGCGATCTGCACTTGCTCTGAATGTGAAACTTGTGCCAGTGCGGCGGTGGAAGAAATCAAAAGAACAACCAGGCAGGCCTTCCGGTAGGACATACAACCCCCCCCAAGCGACCATTTCCCACGAGCCTATTCTGCCACAGTTTTCAACTGGCGGCGAAGAATTAATTTAGCTACCCCGTTGGGTCACTGCGGCGGCGTTTGCCCGTTTTCTGCGGGTTTAGACGGCGGGGACGAGGATTTGTCATCTTTAAAGATGCCGGCCAGCTTACCGAAAAAGCCCTTCTTTTTCTTGCCGTCAGGGTTATTCGGACCCTGAGCCTCTTGGCCATTGGCAGCCTGGCCAGGAGAAACCTGGGTTGGGGGAGGCAACGGCTTCTCGCCACCTCCGAAAAATCGAGAGAAAAATCCGGCAACTCCATTTTGCTGGTCGCAGGTCTCGCGGGGCTCCGTTCCCGCGACAAACGCCGCCGTGTAATCGTCCGGACATGTGGGAGTTGCCAGGCGATTCGTAACTTTGTCCAATTGCACGTCCACGACTCCAGTAGGCTGCGAGAAGGGTTTCATGTCCTTATACTGCGGCAGCAAGGACGCCTTCTTCATGAACTCGGTCCAGATGGGTGCGGCGGCTTGAGCGCCAGTCAGCCGCAATTCGCTGTAGTCGTCGTAACCGACCCAAACAATGCACAACAAGTTGGAGGTATATCCCGCGAACCAACCGTCATGCGAACTGCCCGTCTTACCCGCAGCAGGCAGGGTGAATCCTCGGAGGCGAACGGCCGTATAACCGAGACCGTTGTTGATCACTCCTTCCATCATGTTGGTCATGATGTACGCGATGCGGGGATCGAGCACCTGGCGCTGGTCGGGCTTAAAGTTCGCCAGCACGTCGCCTTTGGCATTGCGCACGGAGTTCACCATAACTGGAGAAAGGCGCTCGCCGTTGTTGGCAAATGACGTATAGGCCGCGGCCATATCCAGAGGCGTGGCCGCGTAAGAGCCCAGCGCCATGGCTGGCGTTGGCTTGACCGATGTAATCCCTGCCGACTGGGCCAAGGCGGCGACCTTGTCGTAGCCCACTTCTTCCGCAACTTTCACGGTGGCGTTGTTCAACGACATGGCGAGAGCATAACGCAGCGTTACGTCGCCGTGATATTCCTCTTTGTAATTGCGCGGCTCATAGATTTGATCGCCGTAAGCGAAACTGGTTGGCGCGTCGGTTACGGTCGAGGCCGGGGTAATCACCGTCTGCGAGCCATCCACTCCAGTATTCATGGCAGCGGCATACACGAAGGGTTTGAATATCGAGCCAGTGGGCCGCTTCGAAAGCGCATGGTTCAACTGGCTGAAGCCGTAGTCGCGTCCTCCGACTAGAGCGAGAACTGCCCCCGTATGCGGGTCGAGCACTACCATGGCGACTTGCGCCTGCGGACCGGGCGCTACAGTCGTTTCAAATTTCTTGCCAACCTTTTTCCGCTTGGTGCGAAGTTTTTTGACCTGCTCATCCACCAGCTTAATGCCGTATTCCACCGATTGCGCGGCGGCCTTCTGCAGATCGGGATCAAGCGTGGTGTAGATGCGATAAGATTCGTCATTCAAATCGTGTTCGCTGAACTTGTTAATCAGCGTGTCCCGCACCATATCGACGAAATAGGGCGCATCACTGGCTTCCACATTCGGAGGCGCGAGTTTCAGCGGCGATGCCTTTGCTTTCTCCGCTTGCTCGCGGGTGATGGCGTGGGTATCGACCATGGAATCCAATACAAGATTGCGGCGCTCCAAAGCACGTTCCGGGTGCCGGTAAGGGGATAACCGGCTGGGCCCCTGGATGATTCCCGCCAGCAGAGCGGCTTCTGGCAGCGTAATATCCTTCAAGTCTTTATTGAAATAAGCGCGCGACGCCTCGGCAAAACCGCTGATGGCAAACGAACCGCGCTGTCCCAGGTTGACCCAATTGGCGTAAAACTCGAGAATCTGCTGCTTGCTGAACTTCTGTTCCATCTCCTCGGCAATCAGCATCTCGGTTAACTTTCTCCGGACGGTTTTTTCCGGTGTGAGGAAAAAACCGCGGGAGAGTTGCATGGTGATCGTCGAACCACCCTGCTCGTGACGCTGCCGCGTCAAATCGATCCATCCGGCTTCGAACATACGGATGAAATTCACTCCACCGTGTTCGAAGAAGCGGCGGTCTTCGATGGCCAGGACGGCATCGATCATCACTTTAGGAATGTCGTTGTATTTGACGACCTCGCGTTTGGATCTTTGTCCAGCGTCGAACAAAGCAGTTACCAGCTGCGGTTCCAACTCGTAGGCGGAGAGATCGCCGGCCTGGCTAGTGATGTGCTCGACCTCTCCATCGTGAATGGTGATGCGGGCCGCTTCCGGGCTGTGGTAGGATTCCGGCCCCGGAGTAATCTCGATTCCGCCACTGATCAAGCGAAAGCTTCCCAGCGGCGACTCGCCCTCCTTGTCGGAGTAGCCGGCTCGGCGCAGATCTGTAGCAATCTCTTTGGCGCTGGTCTCGTCGCCATCATGAACGCTTCGTGGCAGAGCGTAGATTTTCGCGGAGTTGGTGAAGACTGGCGACCGGAAGCGTTGCGCGATAATCCGGTCGTATTTGATATAGAAATAGGAAAAAGAGCCACCCAACGCGATCGCCGCCGCCAAAAAGACAATCAGCGCTGCGCGCACCACGGGATCACGGGGGAGGCCAGGTATTGTTTTGCCGCGCTTCTCTCCGTTTTTCGGGATCTTGATTTTGATAGCCACTATTTAGACTCTTAGCCCCACCGGAAACATTCCCTGCTCGTCAGACGAAGGGAAGCACGAAAAGGTTTGATCATCACTCTTCGCCGAAACTGATCTCCTGCCAAGGGCCAGAGAGGTCAAAACCGCAGGAGGATGTCTTATTGTAC
>JBAVQD010000153.1:0-82465 GCA_049693675.1 Candidatus Sulfotelmatobacter sp.
TCGGCCAGATACCCGAAGTTTTCGTCGCCAGCTACATGAACCTGAAACCGCGCGCCATGTTCAAAGTGTCCGACGAGGACCGGCGGCTGGTGGAAGTGAAGTTCCAAAGCCAGGGAGCTGGAGCGTAGCCGCTGCGTCCATAAGATTTTCCACCCTGTGCCCGCCACGAAGCGTCGAGTGACTGCAACTCCAGCCAGCACCAAAGCAACGTCAAAACCCGATAAAAGCAGCAGCAAGAACTGGAACCCCAGGCCTGCTGGGGCTCCAGCGCGTTCAAACTATCTGGCTTTGCTATGCTGACATCGCCCGACGCGGTTGCGTGCGGGTTTCGCGAATCGAAGCAACGCCTCGCCGGATGTTCAGCCAGCCGTTGTCCTGAAAGAGATGGAAGAGGTCGTAAGTGTAAGGCACTTCACCGGTGATGATCTCTTCTTTGCCCTGATCATCGGTAACGGCAAACGCTACCTGCACCGGCTCGTCTGGCGAGTTTTGTTTTGTGAAGTGGACGAGTTTTACATTGAGGGTTGATTGCTCTTGCGGTTGCATAGGCATACGTTTCCTCCATTAAAGTTTGTATTGTTTGGGTATTGAACGTACTTTTAGAGAACGATCTAAGTCAGAACTGATGCGGATATTTTTGTAAGATTTTTTGTTGAGCGCGTAAGTTTGTTGTTCAGCAACGCGAGATTCCGAAACGGCAACCCGAGTCACATTCCCCCACATCGTAAAAACCGCTCTTTACCAACACCCCAAACTTGCTGCCGACGCACGAGTTACGGCTAATCGTGCGCGCATTCATTTTGCTGCAAGCCCTTACCCCGGTTTCGGCAACTAAACTAATGAAAGACAGGTATGTCGATAAAAAGATGAAAGGTGGACTCTGATGAACAACTTGATTCGATCGATTCTAAAGACGGCAGTTTACTTTCTGGATCAGACGAACAGCTTCACCAGCGATTTGCGGGACCGGGTCTCCGATGGCGTAGGCCGGGTATCCGATCGGGTTTCGGATCTGCGTGATCAGGCGGCAGATATGTATTCTGGCGACGATCACACGGTGCGCAACGTTCTTACTTTTGTAGCTGGCGTGGGCGTCGGCGTCGGCGCGGCTTTATTGTTTGCTCCCGCCAGCGGCGAAGAAATCCGCGGCCAGATCGGCGATAAAGTTCAGGATATCGGCGACCGAGTGCGCGAACGGTTCTCCACGCGCACTTCGACCGGTACGGAAGGCCACTAGGCCTTCAAAAAAATAATCAAGCCAGCCCGAAGGCATTGCCAGCCGTTCGCCCGCCTAAGCTGCGCTCAAAAATAAGTTAAGACTCAAGCAGGACAATTCCCAACCATCGGAATCGTCGGAGAACTCATCATGAAGCTCGCTACGCAAGTAGTAATTTGCGCCTCACTTTTCCTTGCTCTATTCATGGGCGGTTGGGCCGTGGCCGGCGCACAACAAGGCGCCGACCAATCCACAACTCCGCAAGCCGACAACACCAGAATGAACCAGCAGGATCGCAACGCCAACGAACCGACTGCGGATCAGCAAAAAGCAGACCGGTCGGAGCGCGAGATCACCCAGCAGGTCCGCTAGTCCATTACGAGCGACAAGTCGCGGAAGTTGCAGGCGCAGATAAAGTGACGAATGAAATCGATGTCCAACCGAAACATTAACCGGCAAGCATCCTATAGGAGGATTAACCATGGCAGGAAAAAATACAGCAGTGTTTGGAATTTATCCGGAGTACGCGAGTGTTGAAAATGGGGTGGATGCCCTGAAAGCCGCAGGTTTCCGCAACACCGACATCTCCGTGCTCTTCCCCGAAAACGTGGGCACAAAAGATTTCGCGCATAAAAAAGAAACCAAGGCGCCAGAGGGTTCCACCACCGGCGCCGCTACCGGAGCCGTTATCGGCGGTGGTCTGGGCTGGCTGATGGGCATTGGCGCGCTGGCCATTCCGGGCCTTGGACCTTTCATTGCGGCCGGCCCCATCATGGCCGCTTTGGCTGGGGTAGGAGTCGGAGGCGCAATCGGCGGAATTGCCGGTGCTCTGGTGGGCATGGGCATTCCCGAGTACGAAGCCAAGCGCTACGAAGGCCGCGTGAAAGACGGCGGCATTCTGCTCTCGGTTCACTCCGACAATTCCGAGTGGACCAAGCGCGCCAAGGAAATCCTCGAGCACACCGGCGCGCAAGACGTAGCTTCCACAGGCGAAGCCAGTGCGGACTTTTCCAAAACGGATAAGCCGATGCTGCGCGCCAGCTAGCTAAAACACGATAGTTAAAAGGGAGTCTTCGCTGTTACGAAGACTCCCTTAATTTTTTATTTCAGCAAAATATTCCCAACCGACTCAGGCCCTCTTTCTACGGCAACAGGCCGTAAACATCAAGCTCCGTGGAAGTCGGCACAAATACTTTACCGCCCGCGATTGTCGGTACCGTGAACTTCAGCGCCGATCCAGCAGTGTCTCGGGTTCCCGCCTGCGAGCTGTTGTAAAGCTCACTCGCAACATTGGTTGCATCGTAGGCATACAGCACCGACGGCCCCTGGGGTACGCCCAGGCTATAGCTGTATGCCGAGTTGTCGATGTCCCAGATGATACCGTTCACCGCGCCGTTGGCGGAAATTGAAGGCGTCGCTCCGTGCGTTGTGAACACCGCCGACCCTTTCGACGTGGGTGTGGTTGAAATCTGCGCCGTGCTCGCGTTCCAGCTGTAAGCGCTGATTACGTTGTCATTGCAATGGAAGTAAATTGAGCCGGTGCCTACAAAGTAGGCGGGCGTCGAAAAAATGTTGTTGTAACCATCCGTGCAGAGCTGTAACTGCTGAATAACGTTATTTGTGCCTCCGGGGTTATAGGCGCCCATGTTGTTTCGGTTCACGACGAAGACGTTTCCGTCCTTTCCTCCTCCGAGAGTTACCGGCAAAGAGGGAGTACTTGGAACCAGAATGTTCGACCCGCTGCCCAAATCGGCGTCCCATTCGGCGAGGGTAAAGTTATCGCTCGGCGTGAAGTAACTCGAAATCTTCAGACTAGTCGGGTCCAGTTGAAAGATGGAATCGTTATAGCCATTCGTTACGGGATCTCCGGTGCCAGGATCGCCCACCACTAACTCATCGACGCCACTCATCAAATACACATAGCCGGTCGCATCATCGATTGCCGGCGCGCCTCCGCTAGACCAGTATCCGCCGCCAGCTCCGTCGGGCGTGTCGTTGAAGATTGCTTCTTGCGTCAGGGACGTTTTGTCGTAAGCCAAGACCCAGCCATGGTTACAACTGCCGAAAGGAATGTAGATCCAGTTTGTAACCGGATTCAGCGCCAGCCCCATGCGTTGATAACAGTCCGATTCGAGAGAAATGTTTCCGCCGGAGCTGTCCAGCCCCGCGCCAGCCACCGATCCGGTTATGTTTACCGGGCCGCCAAATTTCTCGGCACCTGTAGTTACATCAAGAGCGTGCAGAAAGAACGGAGTCGGATCGCCCTTGCCGCCTTCCTCAGCCACCAGATACATAGTATTGGTGCTGGCATCAATGACTGGCGTCGACAGAATGCCCACATTCGGGTTCACGCCCGTGATATCGCCCTTGTAAACAGAGGGTCCGAGCGGTCCCGCATGCCAGAAAGTCTGCGCGGTTGCTGACGAAGTCGCATCCGCATCGAATGCATAAACGCTGTTGTCTTGCGTCACCACAAAAACCACGTCGTGCGTTCCGCCCGCAATGTTAAGTCCCGCCATATACAAAGGCTGCGCATAGACCTGACCATCCACCGGATAAGCCAACAGCTTTCCGAACGAGGTCTTTACGTTGTCAGGCGTCAGGCTCACTTCTTCTAAATACTGCCCATCGCGCGCGTCGTCATTGTGATAGGTAAGAACCGATGCCTGGCTGAAGTTGACAACGGTAACCGTAGCGGAAGCTGTGAGCGCGGTATCCGCTACGCTGGTAGCCGAAATGATATGAGCGCCGATCGCGGCTGGCGCCGTATACAGCCCACTCGTGTTGATTGTGCCCGTCGCCGCACTTCCGCCGGTGGTTCCGTCCACCGCCCAGGTCACAGAAGGATCTGTCAACCCCGTGACCGTGAACAACTTCGTCATCGAAGGAGCGACAGTGGTAGATGGCGGCGTAATCGTAAATTCCACACTCACGCTCGCGCTTCCGGTGATCGACCCATCTGTGGCAGTCACCGTATGACTGCCCGCCTGCGCCGGCGCCGCATAAAGACCGCTGGTAGAAATCGTGCCAACCGTTGCGCTGCCTCCAACCGTTCCATCCACAGACCAGGTGAACGCCGTTACCCCCGCGGAAGCTGTCGGCGTGAACTGCTGCTGCTGAGAACCGGCCAACATAGCCGAGGCTGGGGAAAGCGTAATCGTCCCGACCGTTACCGTGGCACTCGCGGTCACGGAAGAATCGGCCGCGCTGGTAGCAGTTACGGTATAAGTTCCCGGCTGCGACGGAGCGGTGTACAGCCCCGCTGCAGTGATCGTGCCAACGCTGGCATTTCCGCCAGCGACCTGATTCACAGCCCAGTTGACCGAAGTATTGGAAAAACCCTGGATTGAGGAAGAAAATTGCTGCGTACCGCTCGGCGGAAGAAATGCCGTCGTGGGAGAGATCGCTCCGAGCGCGCCCACGGTGACAGCAGCGCTCGCGCTCGCGTTTGTGTCGGCTACGCTGGTGGCGGTCACTTTGTGGCTTCCCGCCGCAGCCGGCGCAGTGTATAGCCCGGACGCGCTGATCGTCCCGGTGGTCGCGTTTCCGCCAGCCACACCGTCCACCGACCAGCTCACCGCGGTGTTCGTAGTATTCTGCACGGTCGCGGTGAATTGCGCCGTTGCGTCCACCGCAACATTCATGGAAGATTGATTCAGCGAAACCGTGACGTTCGACGCCGGAGGCGGTGTGGATGAATTACTCGTTCCTCCGCAACTGGCGAATACGAAGGCAACAGCCAATGCAACACAACCTGCAAAAAACTTAGACGAAGTGACGGTCATAGAATGAGCTTGGATCCTGAGTCAAGACTTTGCCCAACAACCGGGCCGCTAATAGATGACAAGCGAGGAGGAAGAAGTTGCTAAATACCCCAGGAATATAAGGGTTTTCAGCCAGATGAGAGCTACGGTGTTTGCTCTAGACAAATGGCTTTTTCAGCTCGGGTCACAGTAGGGGTCTACGCTGAAGACTGTAGATGAAGTAAAGGAACACCCGGGAAGTTCAGTTCAAAGGAAAACGTCTAACGAGTCTCACGCCAGCAATCGCGCGGCGTCCTTCGCATAGTAGGTAAGGATGATGCTGGCTCCGGCGCGCCGAATACTGAGCAAGGATTCCATCATCACGCGGTCGCGCTCTATCCATCCATTGCGAGCCGCGGCTTCAATCATCGCGTATTCGCCGGAAACCTGGTAAGCGGCCAGCGGCAGATCGAAGCGCTCCCGCGCGGCGGCGATTACATCAAGATAAGGCATGGCCGGCTTCACCATGATCATGTCTGCGCCTTCTTCCACGTCGAGTTCGATCTCGCGCATGGCCTCGCGTAAATTCGCTCCGTCCATCTGATAAGAACGGCGATCACCGAATTGCGGAGCCGAATCCGCAGCCTCGCGAAACGGCCCGTAGAAGCCAGAGGCAAATTTCGCCGCATAAGACAGAATCGGAGTATTGCCGAAGCCGGCTTCATCGAGAGCTCGCCGAATGGCCGCAACCCGGCCATCCATCATGTCGGAGGGCGCAATTATGTCGATACCCGCACGCGTCAGGGAAACCGACGTTCGCGCCAGAAGTTCGAGGCTGGCGTCATTATCGATTTCAAATTTGGAGACCGCACTGGCCACCAGCGATGCCAGCTCCTCGATCACCTCTTCCTTCTCCTTACGGTTCCTGACGGCCACCACTCCCTGTCCGGCACGCATAGCATCTCTTGCGGCGGCTCCCAAAGATTGTGGAGAGGTTCCAGGCTTTACGATCCCGCAATGTCCGTGAGACATGTACTCACAAAGGCAAACATCCCCCATCAGGAGTAAGTCTGGGACTTCACGTTTCATGGCTCGGGCAGCCAGTTGCACGATGCCGTCATCCGCCCACGCCCCCGTGGCGACTTCATCTTTTTTGTCTGGCAGGCCAAAAAGAATTACCGACGGAATGCCCAAAGAATGAATTTCGCGAGCCTCTTTCACGGCCTCGTCTACCGAGAGGTTGAAGACGCCCGGCATCGATCGAACTTCCTTTCGCACACCTTCGCCGGGACAAACGAACATGGGATAGACGAACGCGTTGGGGGTAAGCCGAGTCTCGCGCACCAGATTGCGAAGTTGCTCGGTGCGGCGAAGCCGGCGAAGACGGGTAACAGGAAAAGCCATAAGAAACCAGGAATTTTTGAGCCTGGGCAGATCAAGTATAGCGCTCGGAAACCGGGCACCCAAACTTCACCCTGATTCTAGCAGGGCAGTTCGACTACAGCGGACGTCAAAACGCCACCGGCCTTCGAAAGGCACGCCGCAGTCGACTCCGACTGAGGGGGAGGGTGACGAAAGTAACCTGCCTGACGCCAAAAGCGATCTGGGAATCTACCGTTTTATCCATAGAATGAAGGCGGATGAGTCTGTTCGCACGGCATCGCTGGTTCGCGCTGGCAGGCGGAGTTACGCTTGCATTTGCCGTCGTGTCGCTGGCCTTGCCGCGTTGCCCTGCGCTCACCGCCATCGACGATGTCCTGTATTTCCTGCTGATCCTCATCGTTGGCACGGCTATGCTCGCGAATGCCAGAGCCACCCAGGGGGTCGAGCAAAGTTTTTGGACGTTGATGGCTTCAGGCTGCCTGCTTTGGACCTGCGATCTGGCAGGGTGGACCTACTACGAAGTTCTGAACCGGGCGCTGGTTCCCACTCCGTGGTTCATGGACATGTTTCTGTTTCTCCATCTGATTCCCATGATCGCGGCGGTTGGGTTGCGTCCGCATCGCGCTGGAGCAGAGCATAAATTCCGCATCGGCGCGCTGGATTTTTTTCTGTTGCTGGTTTGGTGGGTTTTCCTTTATGCCTTCGTCGTTTTTCCGTCTCAGTACATCTCCTTGAATCCGCAAACGTACCAGAGGAATTTCTCTTCCCTCTACCTGCTCGAGGCGGGCGTATTCGTATTGGTGCTGGGAATTGCCAGCCGGGGCGCATCGCAAGAATGGAGGAGAATTTACGTTAACCTGATGGCTGCCAGTGCGTTGTATGCACTGGGGTCGCAAGGCCTGAGCACGGCACTCGTCAGTGGAAAATATTACACCGGAAGTGTTTACGATATCCCGCTGATGGGCGCGGCCACTTGGATGGCGGCCACTGCTCTTTCCGCCCGCCACTGGCATCCCGAAGCCGCCCCTCCCCCGCCGGTCGACAAATGGGGCACTACCGCCTTGCGCTTGGCCATGCTCGCCATTCTCTCTTTGCCGGCGCTGGGCCTATGGACCTTTCTCTGGGATAAATCGCCCGCACCCGTCCGCACCTTTCGCATGTTCACGGTTCTTTCCGCCATGCTGGTGCTGGGTGTATTCGTCTTCGTTCGCCAATATCTCCAGGACCAGGCTCTGATCCAACTGCTGGAAAATTCGCGGAGCAGCTTTGAGAATGAGCAACGTTTGCAGAGCCACTTGGTGCAGAGAGAAAAATTGGCTTCGCTGGGCCAGTTGGTTGCGGGTGCGGCAAACGAAATCGAACAGCCTCTCGGCGCAATCATGAGTTCTTCCGAGAAGTTGTGGTCGAATCACCATTTGACCAGCGAGCAGGATACGTTGGTACGCAAAATTGTTCATCACTCGCAGCGAACCCGGGAACTCATATCGAATCTTCTCAGTTTCGCGCAACAAGGCTCCGGAGAAAAAACCATGGTGGATATCTGCATGCTGCTGCAACGCAGCGTGCAGATGCGCGAACTGCAACGGCACGATCAAAAAGTCCGCATCGAAACCGCCTTCGCACCTGACCTGCCGAAAGTCTGGGGCGATGGCCACCAGCTGTTCCAGGCGTTCGTCCAAATCGTCGAGAATGCGTTGGACGCGGTGGAGGATGTCGGCGGCGGCTTGATCCGGGTCAGTGCCGAGGTTCGCGGCGAGCAAGTGGTGTTGCAGTTTTCCGATAGCGGCCCGGGCATTAAAGAGCCGCATCGCGTATTCGATCCGTTCTATACCACCAAGCCCATCGGCAAAGGCACAGGTCTGGGACTGAGCGCCGTCTATGGCGTGGTGCAGGATCACAAAGGCCTGATCACTTGTCAGAACAAGACTGAGGGCGGAGCCTTGTTCGTGCTCGTGCTTCCGATCGCGCGCGAGAATTCTTCGCGCGCGGTGGCGGCGGCTCGCTCCTGAAGATAATTGCCGCTTCGCACCTTCGTCCTCATTTCACCGCGACGGTTCGCCCCGCCAATCCTGTAACATAAAATTCGATGTCGGAACCGCTGGTCCATCACTCCGCGCGTGTACTCGAGTTCGACGCCCTTCTCGAACTGCTCAGCGGATACGCATCCTCGCCGTTAGGGCGCCGGCGAGTAGCGGCTCTTGCCCCGTCAATCGACGCCGAGTGGATTGAGCAGCAACAAGCCTTGACGGAAGAGGTGCGCGAATTTCGCCGCGTCGGCGGGCGCTTCGATTTTTCCGGCCTCTTGGACGTAGCACAATTGGCGGAAAAGTCTCGCATCAGCGGTGCTGTACTTGAGACCACAGACATTCGCGATGTTTTACTGCTGGTGGATCGCGCCGCCGAGTGGCGCGAGATTGCTTTGCATCCTCCAGCGAGCATGCGAACGGAATGGCGGCAGACGCGAACGCTTTCGGAAAACATCTCCGATTTCACGGAGTTCCTCCGATTCTTCCGCAACAAAATTCAGCCCGATGGGACCCTCGAAGATCGCGCGTCACCGGAACTCTCGAGGATTCGCCGCGAAATTGAAAAGCAAAAGCGCGTCATCCAGGAATCGCTTCGCGGATACTTGCGCAAGCTGGCCGAAGGTGGCGCAGCACAGGATGAGTTGGTGACGATCCGCGGCGAGCGGTTTGTCATCCCGGTAAAGATCGAACAGAAGCGTCGGGTGCACGGCGTGGTGCACGGCGCCAGCTCCAGCGGCCAGACCGTGTTCGTAGAGCCGCTGGAGACGATCGAACAAAACAACGAACTGGTTCGCTTGCTCGACGACGAACTGGCCGAGGTTCACCGCATCCTGCTCGAAATGACGCGCCGCATCGGCGAACAGGCGGATCGAATTCTCGCGTCCGCGTCGGTGCTGAGTGAACTGGAGCTGCAATTCGCCAAAGCTCGTTTCGCCGAAGACTACAACTGCGTCGCTGTACAGCTAAGCAAGGCCGCCGGAAGCCAGCAAGGTCCATGTGGGGACGGCCGCCCCCGGCCGTCCGCGAGCGCAGCTCGCCTCTTCCTGCACAACGCTCGCCATCCGCTGCTGGAGCGGAATCTGAAGCTCAAGAACGCAACCGTAGTTCCCATCACAGTGGGACTCGAAGGCGACCGCCGCCAGTTAGTCATCACCGGTCCCAACACTGGCGGCAAAACAGTAACCCTGAAAACCATCGGTCTGCTGGCGTTAATGGCGCAGGCAGGAATTCCAGTCCCCGCCGACCGCGGCGAAATGCCGGTGTTCGATGCCGTTCTAGCCGACATCGGCGACTACCAATCCATCGAGCAGAACCTCTCCACATTTTCCGCGCACGTCACCAACATCGATTTCATTTCTCGCACCGCGACTCCGCAATCACTGGTTCTGCTCGATGAATTAGGCTCGGCCACCGATCCGGAAGAAGGCGCCGCACTGGCAGTGGCGATCGCTTCGCACTTCGGCCGCATCGGCTGCATGACCGTGATCTCAACTCATCACACTTCGTTGAAAGTTTATGGCGCGAATACCGCCGGAGTGATCAACGCTTCCGTCGGCTTTGACGAAAGCACGCTGCAACCAACTTACGAATTAAAAATCGGCGTACCCGGCGCGTCGGCCGGAATCAATATTGCACAGCGCCTTGGATTGAATCCAGCAATCATCGAAGCAGCACGCGCACGCCTGGGAACGCAGTCCCGCGACGTTGGCGAATTTCTGGACAGGCTCCATGCCAGCCTGCGTGAGGCTGAAAACGATCGTCTGCGGCTACAGTCCCGCGAACAGGAATTAGAAAAAGAAAAAACACGTCTCGCCCTCGAAGGAAAAAAGGACCAGCAAAACAAGATCCGCGAAATGGAAAAGAAGCTGGAAAGCGTGCTGCGCGACTTCGAATATCAGGCGCGCGAATCGGTGAATGCAATCCAGGACAAAGCCGCCGCGCAGAAGGTGGCAAAAGATTCTGAACGCCGCGTCGCCAAACTCCGCCGTGAATTCCGCGACCAGTTCGATTCCGCCGTGGTCGCCCACACTAGCGGCGCCGATCAGGGCGATCCTCACGCCGAGCCGCAGATCGTGAAGTATGTTTCCCAGGGCGACACCGTGAAATTGAAATCCACCGGCCGCGCGGCAACCGTCTTGCGCAAGCTGGATGATTCTCACTTCGAAGTTTCGGTGGGAGCGATGAAGATGAAAATTGCGCGCGACGATATCGCTGCAGTAATTTCTGGCGCCCGGCCAGGCGATTCTCCGTTGAAGGCGGCGCGCGCGCGGGGAATTTCCGTGTCGCTCGAAAACGAAGGCCAAAATGCGCCCTCGGAAATCAATGTCATCGGCTTCAACGTAGACGACGCCACCCGTGAAGTGCAGAAATTCGTCGACCGCGCATTTCTCGCCGGCCTGCCACGCGTGCGCGTAGTCCACGGCAGCGGCATGGGCATCCTCCGCAAAACCCTGCGCCAGGCCCTGCAGCAGCACCCCCACGTTGAATCCGTAGCCGAGCCTCCGCAAAACGAAGGAGGCGGCGGCGCGACGGTCGTGGAACTGAGGGTGTGATTTAGACAGGGAGGAAACTTAGTCAATAAAGCCCGCTTTTCCTAGGCCATCAACCGGATAGACATTTATTCCACAACTTCTCCACAGCAATCCGAGTCGGGTATATTCCCATCAGAGGCACTCTGGCTCACAATCCTAAGGGGAGTAGTGTCAGTCGAACGTCTTGTCCAGCCATGCCCAGCACTGAAGATTTCAAAGAGACCGTAAAGCAGCAGGCGGATATCGTCCGCATCATCGGCGACTACATCAAGCTCAAGAAGGCTGGGGCACAGAACTATTCCGGCCTCTGTCCTTTTCACGGCGAGAAAACGCCGTCGTTTTCGGTTCACGCCACGCGGCAGTTTTATCACTGCTTCGGCTGCGGCGTATCAGGAGACGTGTTCAGCTTCGTGCAGAAAATCGAGAACATCACTTTTCCCGAAGCCCTCCGGCTGGTGGCGCAAAAACTGGGGATTCCGCTGCCCAAAGCCACATACTCCAGCCCCGCTGAGGCGAAAGAAGCCAAGCTCCGCGCACAGTTGTTTGACGCCCAGGAGCGCGCAGCCGCGTTTTTTCAGGAATGTTTAAAGCGCCCCGATGGATCGCGAGCCCGGGAGTATTTACAGGGACGCGGCCTTGATGAAGAAACCATTGCGAGCTTCCGCATCGGCTATGCACCGGATTCCGGCTTCCTGCTGCGCGACCGCCTGGCCGCCGAGTTCAGCGAAGAAGTCTTGCGCGAGAGCGGATTATTTTCCTGGAAGCAAACTGAGGGTGCCCCGTCCTTGTCCGCCCGCTCTTTGGGCGGAGAGGGCGGGGATTTTGATGCAAAAACGCCGCCAGAAGCCGGAACCCAGAAGCCGGAAGCCCGCCTCTACTCCAAGTTTCGCAACCGCGTAATGTTCCCCATCGCCAGCGAAGCTGCAAAGATCATCGCCTTTACCGGCCGCACTCTCGCAACCGACGAAAAGGCCGGCCCAAAATATCTGAATTCGCCAGAGACGGGAATTTATTCCAAAGGCCGCGTGCTCTTCAATCTTGATCACGCCAAAGAAGCCATTCGCAAGCTCGATTACGCCATCCTCGTCGAAGGTCAGATGGATTGCATTTCCGTCTACGCCGCCGGATTTCACAATGTGATCGCCAGTTCGGGCACGGCTTTTACCGAGATTCAGGCCAAGCTCCTCGGGCGATTCAGCAAGAACGTAGTGGTCAACTTCGATCCCGATACAGCGGGAGCGAAAGCTACTGAGCGTACCCAGGGTCTACTGGTAGAGGAAGAATTCCAAGTCAAGGTACTCACGCTGGAGCAGGGTTTCGATCCGGATTTGTACATTCGCCGCAAAGGTAGAGATGCTTACGGCGAGGCGCTGCGCGGCTCGCAAAAATATTTCGATTATCTGATCGACCGCGCCCGCGCGCACTTTCCCGTGCGCAGCGCCGAAGGCAAAGTAAAAGCGGTGAACTATTTGTTGCCCCACATTCAACGCGTACCCAGCCGGATTGTTCGCGATGAACTGAGCCAGGAGATTGCACAAAAGCTTGGCATCGATTCCGCCGTATTGCGGCAGGAACTGCGGCACGTGGCTTCCGAGCGTTCGGCCGCAGCAGTAAGAGCGCGGCCTGAGGCCCAAGCCACCGATGCTGAACGTATTCTCATCCGCGCCCTGGCCTCGTTCCGCCAAATGCAGCCCGGAGAGCGCCTTTCCGCCCGCGATGGCGCGGAAGAAGAGTTCGATCCCGCACGCCAGGCGCAATACACATTCCAGAGCGAAGGCCTGCATCGCGGACTCGCCACCGAGTCGCTGGTTGAAGCCCTGCTGAATGCCGGACCAGAAATGGCCGATGTAATGGAAGTGCCTTGCTCCGACAGCGAGCGGCGCATGCTGGCTTCAATTCTGTTGAAAGAAGATGAAGAACTCACGGCTGAGCGCTTGGAGGGCGCGGCCCGGGCTTTGCGGCGTATTCACCTGCGCCGTCAGCAGGAGCAGGTGCAGCGCGAGTTGAAGAAGCCCGACATCAGCGACGATAAAGAACGTATGAAGGAACTGCTTCTGGAAGTGGAGCGGTTGAGCCGCGCGCTGAGAGACCCAAGTTTGGCCGAAATTGGCTTGAGATCTGGGTCCGGAAGCCAGAAAACAGCATGAAACAAAACGGCGATGAGAGTCATCTAAGCATTTAGCAGAGTTAGAGTTATCGACAGGGCGGGCGAGGGCACTTTTCAGCGGGGCAAGTGATAGACCGAGCAGCACTTATGTGCTAAACTCTTAAGTTTGTGCTAGGTGCACAACTCCGCGACACCCCAGATTCCCACCTGTGAACACATTACCATACGCTCCCCCGAGAGCGAATTGACGAATTTGAGGACACCTCTTGGCTCTTGAAGACAAGTACGACGATATAAAAAAGCTGGTCGATGCCGGGAAAGAGAAGGGCTACCTTACCTATGATCAGGTAAACGAGCTCATACCACACGACGTGGTGAGTCCCGAAGACCTGGACGACCTTCTGACTACCATTAGCACGCAAGGCATCGATGTGCTCGAAGGCCCCAAGCTGCCTTCCGCGGCGCTCGATAAAAAATTCGACGAAGGCGAAGAGGGCGAGGACGTTGAACTCGACCTCACTCCCGGTGCTCTGGAAAAAACCAACGATCCCGTCCGCATGTATTTGCGCGAGATGGGTACCGTTCCTCTGCTCACACGCGAGGGCGAGGTTGAAATCGCCAAACGCATTGAGCGCGGCCAGATTCGCGTACTGAAAGCGCTGTCGCGCTCTCCTATCGTGATTCACGAACTTCTGGCGATGGGCGAAGACCTCAAGAAAGGTGTGCGCTCCATCAAGGAGGTCGTGACCTTCGACGAGGAAGAAATCACCGACGAGATCCTGCAAAACCGGTTGAACGAATTTACCGGCAAGATCGACAACATGGCGAAGCTCTACAAAAAAGTCGCCGTGGTGCAGGAAAAATACGTGGAGATGTCGCAGAAGAAGCGGCCGAAAGATCATCGCCGCGCCCGCCGCAATCTGGCCCGCGCCATCGTTAGAGTTTCTATCGCGGTGCGCAAGCTGGGCTTTACCAACGCTGAGCGTAAGCGCTTGATCGATCGCGTCAACAAAACTGTCGACAGCATGCGCTCGCTCGACCGCCAGGCGCAGAACCTTGAGCGCAAGGCGGACGCTACCCGCAGTGAGGAGCAAAAAAAAGAATATCGCCGCCAGTCGCGGGCAGTGCGAAGCGAGATCGAAAAGCTCGAAGTGGAAGCTGGCCTGTTGTTCCAGGAAATCAAGCGCACGCAGCGCGAGATTATCCAAGGCGACATGGATGCGGAGCAGGCCAAACGCGAGCTGATTGAGGCCAATCTTCGACTCGTGGTTTCGATCGCCAAAAAATACACCAATCGCGGATTGCAGTTTCTCGATCTGATTCAGGAAGGCAACATCGGCCTGATGAAAGCTGTCGACAAATTCGAATACCGCCGCGGCTACAAATTTTCTACGTATGCAACCTGGTGGATTCGGCAGGCAATTACTCGTGCAATTGCCGATCAGGCGCGTACAATTCGCATCCCCGTGCACATGATCGAAACCATCAACAAGCTGATCCGCACTTCGCGGCAGCTGGTGCAGGAACTGGGACGCGAACCTACATCCGAAGAAATCGCTAAGAGAATGGATATTCCCGTCGCGAAAGTGCGCAAGGTTCTCAAGATCGCGCAGGAGCCAATCTCCCTCGAAACGCCAATCGGCGAAGAAGAAGATTCGCATCTCGGCGATTTCATCGAAGATCGCGCCGTAGTCTCGCCGGCAGAAGCCGTCATCAACGTGAACCTCAAGGACCAGACTGGTCAAGTCCTGCGCACGCTGACTCCGCGCGAAGAAAAAGTAATCAAGATGCGCTTCGGTCTCGAAGACGGCAGCGAGCACACCTTGGAAGAAGTGGGCCAGTCTTTCGCCGTAACCCGCGAACGCATCCGCCAGATCGAAGCTAAGGCGCTGCGGAAACTACGTCATCCCTCGCGCTCGCGCAAGTTGCGGGCATTTATGGATGGGGTTCGGGACTAGTTTGCCATCCTGAGCGGAGCAGGACGATTCGCGAAAGCGAAAGCGCTATAGTTCCTGACAGTGCGTTTTTCCAACGTATCCTAGTAAGTGTCTTGTAAAACGGTGTCCGGTTTCTGAAAGCCCCGAGCGATCCTCGGGGCTTTTGCTTTCGCATTCGTAGTTCCCACCCTTGGAAGACCGCGCGGGGATAGTCGTGACAGACTTCTTGCCCGGGTGCGGCGCTTCCCCATGCCGCCGCCATCGCCGACATCAGTCCCGCGGCTCCCAATAGCTACGATATGAGCGGCGGAGTCAGCGACGCCCGCGCAGAGCGCGCCTCTGCGGACCGCCGCCCAGGTCCGGCACTTCCTCACCTAGGGCGGTAGCTAAATCAATTTGATGGTCCTGCTCCTGCACCAGGATCTGGCGAATCTGTTCCGCCAGCGCGTATTCTCCCAGAGCTTCACATTGCCCCACGCGATCCCGGTAATTGCGTATGGTTTCATTTTCATTATCCAGATCGAAGCGCAGCATCTCTTTGGCATCTTTCGACGTACGTACTGGTTTGGGAGTAACCACGGGCATTTTGCCGAGATAGTCGATCTGCCGCGATAAGGTCAAGGCATGATCGAGCTCCTGCTTGGCGTGGATTTCCAGTTGCGCGGCGATATCCATATACTGGGCACCGCTGAGCACCTGGGAATAAACCACGTAGGCGATGATGGCTTGATATTCGCGGGAAAGATCCTCGTTCAACAGCTCGGCGAGGCGGTCACGAGAAATTTCATTTTCGTTTGCGATGGATTTCGATTCAGCCATTTGGATTCCTCTTTGAAATGTTTTTGCCTGCTTACCTTTAAATGCCGAAGTCATTGTACTGAGTGCTCGCGGCCCGCGGCTGCCCTTGCCCGAGGAGAAGCGGTGCTCCCTCGCACGCATCACGACAGATTTATTTACTTGGATAGTTTGGTGGACGCGCGAGCTTCCGGGGTTGTTCGTAAATATTACATCACCATGCCAATGAATTGCGCGACCAAAGTCTCAATTTCGTATCTAATTAAACCATCGGACAAGTCATGCCGTCTGGGAGTATCTTTTTGTCCGAGAGCGCGAAACCGGATCTACAATGCCCAAGCCAATTTTGCTGAGCGTGGATGACGACTCCGATGTTCTGCGGGCGATCGAGCGCGATCTGCGTTCGCAGTACGGCGCGGAATACCGCGTCATAGGCAGCGACTCGCCCGAGGGTGCGCTCGATCTGCTGAAACAGTTGAAGGTGCGCAATGACAGCGTGGCGTTACTGCTTGCCGACCAGCGCATGCCACACATGGATGGAGTCGAATTCCTGCAGCAGGCCATGGGAATCTTTCCCGGCGCAAAGCGGGCGTTGCTCACTGCCTATGCCGATACCAACGCCGCCATCAGCGCCATCAATCAGGCCAGCATCAACTTTTTTTTCCTGAAGCCCTGGGACCCTCCAACCGAGCATTTGTACCCGCAGCTTGACGACTTGCTCGATGACTGGCAAGCCTCGTTCCGCCCAACCTTTCAAGGAATCCGCTTACTGGGCACGCGCTGGTCGCCCCGCTCTTACGAGTTGCGTGATTTTCTCGCGCGCAATCGCGTCCCCTACCAGTGGATCGATGTCGAGCTTTCCGCCAATGATCCCGAAACCAAGCTCCTGCTGGAAGCCCTCGGGCCCGAGGCTGCCAATCTTCCCGTCGTGCTTTTTCCCGACGGCACCAAGCTTCTCGAAGGCGTTCCCGCTGAGGTCGCGCAGAAAGTCGGCCTGCGCACGCGCGCACAAACCAGCTTTTACGATTTAGCCATCGTGGGTGGAGGACCGGCGGGTCTGGCCGCCGCCGTCTACGGAGCCTCCGAAGGTCTGCACACCGTAATGATTGAGCGCGAAGCGCCCGGCGGTCAGGCCGGGATGAGCTCCCGCATCGAAAACTATCTGGGATTTCCCACCGGTCTCAGCGGCGCAGATCTGGCCCGCCGCGCCGTCGTGCAAGCGCAGCGTTTCGGAGTTGAGATCCTGTCGCAGGAAGCCGTCGGCGTCCGTGCCGAAGGCTCTTACCGCATCATCAAGCTGGCGGATGGAAACGAGATTTCCTGTCACGCGCTGATGATCGCGACTGGTGTGCAATGGCGCCGTCTTGCGGCTCCCGGCGTAGACAGATTGCAGGGTGCGGGAATTTATTATGGTGGTGGCGCCACCGAGGCTCTGTCCTGCAAAGGTGAAATCGTTTACGTAGTCGGCGGCGCGAACTCCGCCGGTCAAGCCGCCATGAACTTTGCCAGATACGCGGAGCGCGTCATTATTCTTGTGCGCGGCGAATCGCTCTCCAGCACCATGTCGCAATACTTGATCGACCAGATAAAAGAAACGCCGAACATTCAGATCTGGACCCATGCCGGCGTGGCCGAAGCTCACGGCGAAACTCATCTCGAAGAGATTTCCGTGCTCTGTTCCGATACCAACACGGTCGAGCGCGTCCCTGCCAGTGCAATGTTTATTTTCATCGGAGCATTGCCACGCACCGATTGGCTGGGCGATCTCATTGAGCGGGACGAGCGCGGTTTCCTTTTGACCGGCCCCGACCTGATCCGCGACGGACAACGCACCAAAGGATGGACACTCGACCGCGATCCGTTCCTGCTCGAGACCAATGTTCCCGGCATCTTCGCCGTGGGCGATGTGCGCCACGGCTCCATCAAGCGCGTGGCCTCCGGAGTTGGTGAAGGATCGGTTGCTGTGCAGTTCATCCATCAGTATTTAAGCAAGGTATAAATGGTCGACACATCCGAACTACGTCGCGTCCCAGTTTTCGTTGATCTGCCCGACGATCAGCTCACCTGGTTCATCAGCCAATCGCAAGAACTGGTTCTCAAGGCCGGTGACATCTATTCCCGCCAGGGCGATCCCGCCGATGCAATGTTTGTGATTCTCGAAGGCCAGCTGCAAGGGCGCGGCGAACTCAATGGAGAAACCTTTGTCTTTGATCTGGAGCCGGGCGATGTTACGGGAGTGCTGCCTTTTTCCCGGATGAAGCAGTTTACCGTCGGCGGGCGAGCCCTCACGGACTCCCACGCTCTGCGATTTCCTTCCGCGCTGTTTCCCGATCTCGTGCAGAAAATGCCGGAACTCACCAAGCGCCTAGTGGGCCTCATGTCCGACCGGATTCGCGAAACCACCCGTCTCGAACAACAGCGAGATCGATTGGCCTCCCTGGGAAAGCTTTCGGCAGGACTGGCGCATGAACTCAACAATCCTGCTTCTGCAGCGAAACGCGCCGCCAGCCAGTTGCGCCAGATACTAAAAAAAATTCGTGACGCCAGTCTCGAGCTGGGAAAACGCGATCTCACCCCCGCTCAAAAATCGGAAATTGAAAAGCTGGAAGCCTCATTCACGCAAACCGATGTAGTCCCGCCCGATGCCCTGACTATCAACGATTTGGAAGATCAGATCGATTCTTTGTTGCGCAGTCACGGACAGAACGATTTGTGGCTGCTGGCGGCCGGTCTTGCTCGACGTAACATCAAGCCAGAAGTGGTTGAATCGTTGTTCGCAACCCTCGACGCAGAGACCGCCCGCGCCGCCCTCGTCCGGATCGCTGCCTCGGTCGAGGTCGCCAGCCTTCTCCACGAAATCGAGAGCAGCACCTCGCGGATATCGGACCTGGTCGGCGCCATCAAGGAATACACCTACATGGACCAGTCTCCGGTGCAGAATGTCGACGTTGTAAAAAGCCTGGAGACCACGCTGACCATCTTGAATCACAAGCTGAAAAAAGGCGTCGAGGTCCAGCGCGATTATCAACGCGTTCCCCTGCTGGTGAATTCGTTTGGCAGCGAACTTAACCAGGTCTGGACCAACCTGATCGATAATGCCATCGACGCCATGCACGGCAAAGGCGAGCTCCGCGTCCGCACCTACCGCGAAGATGGTTCGGTCGTGGTTGAAATTGGCGACAACGGCCCCGGAATCCCAGAGGAAGTCCAGCCCCACATCTTCGAGCCCTTTTTCACCACCAAAGGAGTTGGAGAAGGCACCGGCCTCGGCCTCGACACCGTACAGCGCATCGTGAAAAAACATCGGGGAAATATTCAGGTCACTTCGAATCCCGGCAACACGCGCTTTCAAGTCTGGCTCCCACTCGCCGAAACCGCCTCCTGACGGTGGTTGCAAGCCGCAAACAAGATCTCTCGCGTGCTGGCGAAGCCTTCCTGCAGACATTGATTCCCCAGAAGGCCTGCTGATGCAATGGATTGGCAAAGGTCCACCTGGCTGTGACGACAATCACCGCAGCCCGCTCCCTTCGTTTGTAGTCTTAACTACAGGGAATCTCCTGCTGGGAGTCCCGCACGGCTTCATCTGTTAAGCAAACTTGGGTAAGGTCTGATGTCCCGGAAACTCGGCCCGAAGCTGATCCTTTCGCTGACGGTGCTGATCGTTGTGATCAGCTCGGTTAGCGGATATCTCAATTTCCGCACCGAAAAGAAACACATGGTAGAGACGATGGTCCTGGGTGCGGATCAGCTTTCCCGCAGTATCACCAGCGCCACCTGGCACGCTATGCATGATGACGACCGCAAGGCGGCGTACGACATCATGCGCGTCATCGCAGACAAGCAGGGAGTAGACCGAATCCGGATGTTCAACCGTGACGGCCGACTGGTGTTCTCGACCGACGGCCAGGAACCATCCGTCGCCGCCAGTCAGTCCAGCGAAGTCTGCGTTGGGTGTCACAGCCGGGGCCCAGTTCGCGACAAGCTCACGGAAGAGGAGCGCGTCCGTTATGCCACTTCCCCGCACGGCGTGAAGACCATCAACATGGTGACGCCCATCTACAACGAATCCTCGTGCAGCAACGCGAGTTGCCATGCGCATCGCGCTTCGACCAAGGTGCTCGGGGTTGTGGACGTCGCGTTGCGCTTGGATCCGGTCCAGAGAGAGACGCGCGCGATGACCCTTCAGGCGGTGCTGATGATGGTGCTGGAAGTGGCTATCGGAGCCTCATTCGTCATTCTATTCACTCGGCGTTTTGTGGCTGGACCTATCCAGGAGTTGATCGGGGGAATCAAGACGGTCAGCGCGATGGAACTGGATCGGCCCATCGAAATCAGCCGCCGCAGCCAGGAGCTCGACGAATTGGTGGATTCCTTCAATGGGATGCGAGAACGCCTGAAGTCGGCGGTTGCCCAATTGAACGAAATGCAACAAACGTTAGAAATCAAGGTGGAGGAACGCACCGCGCAACTCCAGGCGGCGCAGCGCAAACTTGTTCAAGCCGATCGGTTGTCATCTCTCGGCGAACTGGCGGCCAGCGTCGCTCACGAAATCAACAATCCTGTCTCCGGCGTGCTGAACCTCTCCGTGCTGCTGGAGCGCTTGATGGCCAACGGCGCGTTTCCTGCCGGACGCGAGGCGGAATTTCGCAAGTATCTTGGACTGATCTCGACAGAAACCGCCCGGGTCGGCCGTATCGTTTCTGATCTCCTCGCATTTTCCCGCGGCTCCAAGCCGCGACGTGCACCCGCGGATCTCAACAAGGTGATTCGCACGACCCTCAACTTAACCGAACACAAACTTAAGCTGGTCAATGCGAAGACGGTGTTGCAACTGCAAGAAAACTTGCCGCTGCTGGAGTGCGATGCGTCTCAGATACAGCAGACCATATTGAATCTTGTGTTGAACGGTGCCCAGGCTATGCAGCCGCGTGGTGGCGGCACACTCACGATCCGCACCCGCTGGTTGACTGACGCAAACAGCGTGGAACTTTGCGTGGAAGATACCGGGGAAGGCATTGCGGCGGAGAATCTGCCGAAAATTTTCGATCCTTTCTTTACCACCAAGCCGGAAGGAAAGGGAGTTGGGCTGGGACTGGCGGTCCTATACGGCATCGTCAAGGCTCACGAGGGTGAAGTCGAGGTGAAGAGCAAACGGAATGAAGGCACAACGTTTATCGTCACGCTCCCGCTAAGATCACGAAACGGCGTTACCCAGCCGGAAACACTGCAGGTGCAGGTAGTGTGAATGCCCTTTATGTCGTGGCCATCGGGAGCGTGCTCGAAGAAGCGCTGCAATGGGCAGAGGAAGCGGCTGCCGAATGGTTTCCGCTTCCGGTGGTGCGCTTGCCGAATTTGGCGATTCCGGAAGCCGCTTATGACGCCAGGCGGAAGCAGTACCAGTCGGTCGAGGTTATGAAGATGTTGGCTCAATCCGCTCCGCGCGACGCCATTCGGGTCCTCGGGATCACCGAGGCGGATTTGGCCATCCCTGCGCTGACCTTCTTGTTTGGACAGGCCCAACTGGATGGTCCCATCTCCTTAGTCTCACTCTGCCGGCTGCGCCAGGAGTTTTACGGGCTTCCCGCGGATCCAGCTCTACTGCGGGAGCGCACGGTGAAGGAAGTGCTTCACGAACTCGGACATACGTTCGGACTGACCCATTGCCCGGAGCGGACGTGTCCGATGAGCCTGGCCACCCACATCGAGGGAGTGGATGCCAAATCGGACCGCTTCTGTGCACCTTGCGGATTGCAATTAGTGGAGCGGGTTGCTTCGCTCTAGGAGAAATATGAACAAGAATTGGCCCATCCTGGTTGTGGACGACGAAGAGGTGATGTGCGAATCGATGGCGGCATGGCTGCGCGAAGATGGCTATCGCGTCGACACCGCGCCGAACGGTCAGAAGGCTTTGGACCTGGCTAAGTCTACGGATTATGTGATCTGCTTTATCGATCTCAAGATGCCGGGCGGCATGGATGGGATCGAGACCATGATGGAAGTCCGCCGCATCCGGCCGGAGGCCTCGGTCATCATCATCACCGCCTACGCCACTGTCGACACTGCCATTCAAGCCATGAAGGAGGGGGCGCAGGAATACATTGTCAAACCCTGCAATCCGCAGGAAATTTCTATGCTGGTTTCGCGCATCATGAAGTTCAAGAAATTGCAAAGCGAGAACGCGATCCTGCGCAAGAAAATCAGCCGCCATTATTGTCATCGTGACATCATTACCAAGAATCCGCGCATGGAAGAGATTCTTGCCTTGACGCAGGAAGTCGCCAGTCTTCGCAGTACGGTGCTGATACGCGGCGAAAGTGGCACGGGCAAGGAACTTGTGGCTAGAGCCATCCACTTCTCCGGCAATCGTTCTGACAAGCCGTTCATCGTTGTGAGCTGCGCCGCCTTGACCGAGACACTGCTGGAAAGCGAATTGTTTGGTTATGAAAAGGGCGCCTTCACCGGTGCTGCTGGACAAGCAAAAGGCAAGTTCGAACTGGCGGACAAAGGCACGATCTTCCTCGATGAAATCGGCGACATCTCGCCCAAGCTGCAGGCTGATCTGCTGCGGGTTCTGCAGGAGCGCCGCTTCTACCGGGTTGGAGGAAATCAGGAAGTAGAAGTTGATCTGCGGGTTATCGCCGCTACGAACAAGAATCTGGCGGAGGAAGTACAGCAGGGGAGATTCCGGGAAGATCTGTATTATCGCCTCAACGTAATCGAGATTTGCCTGCCGCCATTGAAAGAGCGGCGCGAGGACATCCCTTTGCTCGCCGAGCATTTCGTGCAGCGCATCTCTTCCGAGTTGGGAAAAGACATTGGTGGCATCTCGGCGGCAGCGCTCAAAGTGCTCATGGCCTACGATTGGCCGGGAAACGTTCGCGAACTGGAGAACGTGGTCGAACGCGCCATCGTGACTTGCCGCAATGGCATGCTCGAAGAGCAGGATTTTTCCTGGTTCCAGCCGCAGGCGCAGGGGTCGCAGAATTGGGAGGTTCCGGAGCTTCCCCTCGATGAACTGGAACGCCGCGCCATCGTAGCCGCGCTCGAAAGAAAACATGGCAATGTCAAAGAGGCGTCGGCAGCGTTAGGGATTGATCGTTCTACGCTCTACGATAAGCTGAAGCGCTACGCGATCGCGCACTAATCGCTCGTTACGTGAAGCCACAATTTTCCCGCGTTAATCAGGCGCAACCTTCCGTCCGGGATTTTCGCAATATTGGCGGGCCTCGGTAACAGACGCGCTGCTCGGTGGGGCTTTTTGGAGAAGCACATCTTCCCCAAGATTTTTCCGTTAAGCTGAAATAAGTTGTACTGAATTCGCTGGCTGGAAACAGAACTTCCAGGCCGTGCACAAATCAATCGCTTGGTAACTCCTTTCATATCCAGCGGCTGGGAGACGTCGTAATCCATGTTAAAAGCGAGGCCGGCCCCACCGGAGTTTGGAGAACAGATTGCACAGAGCTGCCAGACGCGTGGGTGCGTTCCTCACGATTACCAAGAGTCCGAGTGGTCACGTATTGAGCCCAGTTCTAAACGAAAGGAGATAACAGATGAAGCGCCTCCTTGTAATTGCCGCGATCCTAGTCATGGCTACTACGGCGCTGGCAAACAGCGTAGACAATTTGTCAACGGGCATAGCCACTTATACGGTCGTCGAACAAAACAGCTACAACCTGGGGGCGACGGGGACTGCTTCGATAGTCACTCCGTCAGACGCCGACTGGTATGGCGGCTGGATCGCCAACAGTTCGAGTTCCTCTTGGATTGCATATGATCCGACTAACTGTTGCGATAACGGCCTCGGTGCCTACAGCACGACGTTCACTTTGACCAAGGCAAATATTTCGACAGCCGCACTTTCAGGAGGTTGGACACTCGATGACAGCGGAGAACTCCTTCTGAACGGACATGTAATTGCGACGCTTGGCAATGCCAATTGGGGCTCACTCCAGTCCTTCGTAGTTCCGCGAAGCGATTTCGTTGTCGGGACTAACACGCTGACGATCCAGATCACAGACACAGATAACTTTTTGGAGGGCGTGAATCTCAAGGGAACTTTAACGACCTCCGCCAGCACCGTTCCGGAACCAGCCACCATCACTCTGCTTGGTCCAGCGCTGGTGGGTTTGGGCCTTTGGCGGCGCAGGTGGTTGAAGGGCTGAGAAACTCAAGGCGTGCTGCCAAGCTTCAGGCGTTATTGCTCATTGTGTTTCAACCCGCGGCACACTGCCGCGGGTTTTTTTTGATCCGCGATTTCTTTCGACCCTCTACCTCCACGCTATGAGGGTCGAAGAACCCTTGACCCTCACGCTTCGAGGAATGTGTCCGCAAGCACCGTATCCCAATCGGCTTCTGGCATGGCATCCATCAGATCGTGAATCAGAACTCCGCCGTCCGCCAGGGCGGGCGCGGAATTGCGAGTTCGCAACTGCAGTTGCAATCGTTCCAGTTCCCGGTTGAGCCAGCCTCGAACCTCCGGACCTCGAAGCAGGTGCAACATTGTCGCCGGATCGTGCGGGTCTAAGCGCGGACGAATCTTCAGGTACCAGCCTCGCTGCGAGCCTCCAACATCTTCTACCTTCCCCTCGATCGGTGCGCGAACCTCAATTTCCTTTCCATTTTTTTTCATACGCCATGCGGTTCCATTCAGGTCAAGCTCAGTGCCGATCGCCGGCATCGCAACGAAATCCGGGATGCCGACCAGATGTTCGGCGAGATCATCAAGCCCGATCAAGAGAGTGCCGTCTGTCTGCGGCTCGACCCACGTATGGCCCCGATGATAAAAGCGCTTCTTCGAGTAATTGATTCCCAGGTCGAGATCTGTCTCCGACGCAGGCATTGCCGCATATTGGGAATATTTGGCGCAGTGGCGGCAATCGAATGCGTTGTCGCACATTCGGGAAGCAACTCGGCCTGCGAGTTCATGCCGGCAGCGTCTTTCTGATTCCGGTAATTCGGCAAAGTCCGACGTCCAGCAAATCTCAGCCCCTGAATGTTTATGCAGATCATGAGCCGCGCGCCGCGCAGCCGAGACGACCGTCGTCACAATGGTCAACACTACGGCAAAGAACAGCGAAAGAAACACCACGTGATTCACGGTCCAGCTAAATCCATCAGTCCAAGGAAACATTTTGGTTGTCTCCTTTCGATTTTGCAAAGAGCGGCAGATATCGATACGACAGCGAGTAGACAATAACTCCGTAGGCGATAACGCCGGCGAAGCTGGTCACCTCCTGCCAGCTTGGCGAATATTTCAGGAACGGATCAAATGCCAGGGTAGGTAGAGCCAGCGTCTGGATCGTCATCAGGAAGCGATTCAACACAACACCAGCGCAAGCCATTGCGGCTGCAGTCAGCAGCCATCCGCGCCGTTCCGCGGTCCTGCGATAAGTCAACAGAAAAGCGGGCAGCAATCCGCAGAGCACGATCTCCGCGAATACGAGGGATGTTCCAAACGGTGGATGGATATAAAACTGCCACGGCGCAAATCCCAAAGACGGCGATGTAATGTTCAGCCAGATCAGTGAGTCAATCGCCTTGGCGGCAACGTAGATGCCAAGCAGAATGCCGGAAATGAATGCCAGGCGCCGGAACACTTCGCGCGGCACAAGTTGCTTGCCGGTGACTTTCTCGGCTGCCGCGGTAACCAGAATCAGAAAGCTGGGCCCCGAAGCGATGGCCGACAAAATGAACAGAAAGAACGTGGAGGGCCAGATGAAAAATCCTTGCCGGAAGGCGAACGGCCGGCCGCGCAAAACTCCGTAAAGCCCGCCCAGCGATCCCTGGTGGAAGAAAGAAAGAAATGTCCCGACCCCCGCGAGTACCGGCATCAGCCTATGCAGTTGGTGTTCGAAAACCAGGAACGTCGGCAACTTGCGCAGTTGGCGGTTTCGCAGCAGGATGGGCACGTATTCGATGCACAGCACGAGCAAGTAACATGAAATGCAGAATGTGATCTCGGTGAGCATCGAGTGAGTATTCGGGTACCAGAAGGTGAACCACGCGCGTAACGGCTGTCCGACGTCGATCATCAGGATGGTGACGGCGCCGCTGTAGCAGATGAGGCCCACAACCACGGCGCTGTTCAGAATCGGTCGGAGATCGGCACGCTTCAGAAGGTAGACAAGAAAGCCGGTAAAGAAGGCTCCCGCCCCCAGCGCGATGATCGACAAGTCGAGAAAAATCCACAGGCCGAAGGCGAAGCGGTTGTCCATGTTGGTCTGGTTCAGGCCGTAGTACAGGCACAACCCGCCCGCGTAAATTCCCGCCGCCAGCAAAACCGCCCAGGGAGCCAGCCAGAGCAGGAAATGCGGCAGCGAAGTTCGCTCTGCGCCTCGCGCGATCCAGCGTCGGTCACTGAGAGCCATGCTAGCCACGTTGCGCCTCCTTCTGTGATGGAGACTCTTTCAAGTCCCTCACCCACGCCTCGCTGGATTTGTAGTAAACCTTGGGCTCGGTTCCGATCCGTTCGAGGAACCGGAATGCGTTCGCGGAATGCGCCTCGCGAAAAACAGGGTCATCCCTGTCTGCCAGATTGCCAAACTGGATTGCCGTAGTCGGGCACGCCTCCACGCAGGCCGGAACATAGTCGGCAGGATCAATCTCGCGCCTGCCCGCGGCAGCGGCCTTCTCTTTCGCAGAATGCAGCCGAGCATGGCAGAAGTTGCACTTCTCCACCACGCCACGCATCCGCACGGCGACTCCCGGATTCAAGCTCTTCTCCATGCCCTGTGGCCAGGCTGGATCCCACCAGTTGAAGTAACGCGCGTGGTAAGGACACGCGGTCATGCAATAACGGCAGCCCAGGCAGCGCTGCGGCATCTGCATCACGATTCCTGTGGCCTTGTCCACCTCGACAGCCTGTTGCGGACATACGCTCACGCATGGTGTCTCATGTTCGCAATGCATGCACAGGATGGGGATAAATACCTCGCGCTGCGCTTCCCCCTCGCCTCCGTTCGAAACCTTGCGCACCAGCATGGGCGTCAGGCCAGTGCGGGAAGTTGCCCGGGGAAGCGCCGGAACGTTATTCTCAGCCGCGCATGCCATCATGCATGCTCCGCAACCCGTGCAGCGATCCAAATCGATCACCATTCCGTATCGGGCGTTCACAGATTTCTCCTCTCCGCAGGTTCGCGCAGGTTCGACTCCTGGTAGAGTTTTGAAGCCAACGGAGGCAGCACCGGCGTCCGCCAGGTTGCCCACGAGTTGAGCGGGCGCCGCGCGGAAGTTTCATCTGCTGGCCATTGGCTCAGCTTGCATCGCAACCTATCCTGATGCTGCGGCTCGCCAATCCAAACTGCTCCGCTCCGGAGCTGCTCTTCCAGTTTTTGAGCCGATGCGATCTTGGCGATCGGCGTCTCCTCCCTGCCTCGCAAGGTTCCTGCGCGCTGCCGAAACAGATCTGCGCAACGGGAGTGAATCACTCCTTCCACCTTGACCAGGTTGGGATCGGCGAGCCCGAGAAACTGTGAACTGCTCTGCAGTTCTGGCGATGCCTTCACCAGACTGGGAGCGATGGCATAGGTCTCTACCACTGACGTGGGCGCGGTCGGAACATCGGTCAGCTCTTCCAGAAAGCCCGGCGCGGGGAGCAGCCAATCCGCCGTACTCGATCCCCCATCCCATGCCGCGAAACGAAAGACCTCGGCATTGGTCTCCGGAACAAAATCCCAGGGAACGGTGGAATCGATCAGCACCGCGCGCGCAGAAGGAATCAACGGTTCGGCCGAGACATACGACTTCGCGTGTTTCGCCTTCAGCAGGATTCCGCCACGTGTCCCCACAGCGCCTAGAACAACGTTCAATGCCGCCACCGCGGGATTGTCATCGTTTGCGATTGCGACGACCGGCGGCCGCACCACGATCAACCGCGCTAAATCACGAATCGCATCTGTGCTCAGCCCCGATTGCTCCGCACTCTCAGCCAGTGTGAGTAGCGGCATGGGGCCGCGTGCCCCAACGAGTTGCTCTTCGAGCAGGACGCGGGCAATCCCTGCGGCCAACGCCGCCTCGCCACTGGGATGAATCGCCGACCATCGCCATGCCCGGGCCGCAGTTCGCGACAACGATGGCTCGATTTGAATCAGCCGCAGGTCTGGGTCTGCCGCACCTGCCGCTCGCTCCGCCCACAATCGAGGCAAGCCTCCCGGATTTCCCCAGCCATCCAGCAACGGCGCGGCAAAACTTACAATCGTCTTGACGTTCTCAAGATCGTAGCCCAATGCGGCTGCCGGCACGCCGCTCCAGGTTTCATACGGCATCAGAGCCTGGGTTTCTGCTCCCGCTACAACCCGGTACATGCCGTCTCTCTTTTCAACAAAGCTTGCGAACAATGTGGAAGCAGCCCGTCCCGGATAGCCGTCGACGATGACCACTGGTCCCTCAGTGCATGCTCTGCCGAATGCCGAGTGTGCTTCGTTCCAGGAAGAGGCACGGCCGCGGTGGCGCACTGTCTGCAAACGCTGCGGATGCCAGATCATCTGATGGGCGGCAAACCCCAGAGGGCATAATGCTCCGCGACTGATGGGATGACTGCGCCCGGCCAGCCCCACCGGCCAGCCACCGGCCATCCGCACTCGCATGCCACATCCATTCGGACAGAGAGTGCAAAACGAATCCTTCACTTCGACCGGCGCGCGCGTCGGCTGCGGAATCCACGGGAAGTTCTGCGTCCAGATCGATGCGTCACCCAACAGCTTCCAGGGCACGGGAGTAACCACGAGGCCCGCCGCCGCCCCTGCGCTCCAGACCAGCAAATCTCGCCGCGTAATCTTCATACCCTATTCCTTTACTGATGGCAGCTCAGGCATTCCGCCTGGACATGATGCTGGCGATGGCAACCTTCGCAGTCGGCCATCTTCATGCCATCATGCCGTCCAAACCTGATGCGCGAGATCGAGTGCCCCCAAATATCACGGCTGTATCCACTAATGCGATTTTGCTCGTAGATTCGCACCTCGTCAGATTCGCCATAGGTGGAATGGCAAGCAGCGCAGGCTAAGCCGGCTTTCTGAACGTGAATTGCGTGCGAAAACCAAACGTTCGCAGGCTGTCTGGCGTAGACCAGCCAAGGCACGTCCCGTCCTGTCTTGACGTAGTTGTCTACCAGGATGGCTTCGCCTGCACTCGTGCCCATGCGCTCGGAGTGACAGGCGGTACATGTCTCTAATGTTGGAGTGCCGGCAAACGTGCCGTCAGCACGGAGAACGTGGCATTGACCGCATTCAGCAATACCTGATTTTTCTGCGTGAGTCTTGTGACGAAATACCAGAGGCTGATTTTGTCGCACATAGAGTCCGCGCGGAAATGCCACCCACCCCGCCAACAGCGCGACTGCAAAGCCCAATCCGAAGACGAAGGTGTTCCGCATCGCGTTCATGCCTCCGCAAACCAGCCACTATGACCAAAAAAATCCTGAAATAAGCAAAGCATTTCCCCCCGGGACAACAGGCGCGCGACTCCCCGCGTGGGCAAGCCGCCATCGCACCCGGGCGCGTGCATTTCGTGGATTTCGCGCGCCAGCCGCTCGCGTTCGCCCTTCTGCCAGTCCGCGGCTTTCGCACCGGAGAGCAGACCCTCTTGTGTCATTCCCGCCACCTCCTGGCCTTCGAACAACCATCCCGCGCCGTAAGGATCGTTTGTCAGCCGTGCAGGATCGCTGCGCACGCGGCTATTCACCGCCTGAATGACGATCGGGTTGGGAAAGAACATTGGCCATTCGAGGCCATGAATGGCGAGGGTCAGACCCGGGCAATGCTTGCCCTCCGAACTTGCGAATACGATCCGTTCCACCTTCCCCACGGCATCGGCCAGAAAATCATCTACCCCGATGTGGCAAAGACCGGATTCGTCGATATCCAGCCAGAAATGATTTGGCGCGTACACCAGTTGCGGCGGCGCAGCGGTTGCGTGCGGTCGTGCCCGCGCCAGATAGGAGTCGCAGTAGCGATACCTGCCGCTGGCGCAACTGGAGAATTGCGAATCACTAAAAGGAACTAACTTGGTAATGGGCGAGGCGCCGCAATACTGTACATGGACCTCTTCCAGATGCGGGCAGCGGTCCCGTTGGACCGAGTTCTTCTCTACGAATTCGCATTGCCGGTACTGCACTGAAGCGCACAGTCCGCCGGTCACGCTCGGTCCGTCGAGAATCAGCTTGCGCATCGGCGCGGCGTGGCAGTATTGCGCGCGCCCTTCGCTAAGAAATGGGCAGACCATAATTCACCCCCGAGCTCTCTTATCGGTGGAATCATGATCCGAAGTTTTTAGCTCCTCGCCGCCATCGGCCATGGTCAGCCCTAGTTCCGGTATGGATATGCGGTGCGGCTCTGCTCTGAGCATCGCCCGCAGTTCCTGGTCTACGCCGAGCGTCCGTCTCGCGAGTCGCCGTCTTCTTTCTCCTAACTCCCAGAAGGCAGGGATCACCACTGTGATTCCCGCCAAAACCACGACCGCGACCATTGCAAGGTTCATCATTTGCAGCCAGTAGGTCCAGTCAGGTCCGTTCATTTTGGAAACCTCCTTGTCGTCTATGCACAACGGCCATTACGGACAAAGCAATCCGCATGCCACGCAAAAATGCAGGATTTACAGCTGGTTAGCTTCGCCGCTTGTCGTGATTCCCAACACGCCGGTTGGTTTTCCCGACGACAGAGACCTGAGAGGATTTGAGCGGCGACCGCGCGGAGTAGAGCTTATTCAAAACTTCCTATGGCTGATTGAAGCAGATGCGAAAGATTCAGATACTCTGTCTCATTCGGACTTCATCGCGTCCTTGAAGCGCGACGAGATTCAGCTCCTACCGCTGAGGTGAAACTCTCTCGAACTTGCATACCCAGAGAGATACAGAAACGTCTAGAGGGCAGGGCACCTGTCACTACCTTACCCACGCGAATGGGATAACACAGGAATGATGCGTTCAGCACACCTACGGCACACTAGCAACCGACCAAAAAGTAGATGAGTCGATTCATTACGCAAAACTCGGGAGGTAAGTGCGTAAGTCGAGAAGTCTGGCGGAGAGGGAGGGATTCGAACCCCCGATACCCTTTCGGGTATGCCGGTTTTCAAGACCGGAGCCATCAACCACTCGGCCACCTCTCCGCATGTTGCAGGGTCTAGTTTACACTCGACCAGTTTTGCCGCGCGAACCGCGCGAGTCAAGTGGCAACGCTAGTGAATCAAGCCGAAGGCGTGGGAATGAAACTCCATCACCTCGGTGAAGTGGGCCAGGAAATAAGTGAAGCTGTGGTCGCCGGGGTACAGATGGTACTCGTGCTTCACGCCCAGCTTCTGCAGCTCTTCATGCAATACGGCGGCGCCTTTTTCGAAACCATAGTTGTCATCCTGTCCGCAGTTGAAATAGATGGCAAGTTTCTTCAGGGCGGCGGCATTTTTTCGCGCGAGCAGAAATGGGTTGTTGGCGTTCCAGTGAGGAACATCGATTGGATCTCCGAAGACATCCGCCAGCACTTTTCCCAGGGGCGCGCCGGAGCGGGCGGCGAGATCAAGTTCCCGGGGCGACTCGGTAATCAGCGCGGCGCTCTGGGCACTGACGGCAGAAAACATTTCGGGATGGCTGAAGGCGAAACGCAGCGCACCGAATCCGCCCATGGAGATTCCGGTGATTGCTCGATTGCTGCGGCCTTTGCCGATGCGGTATTTCTTTTCGATAAGTGGGATGAACTCCTGCAGGAAAAAATCGCTGTAGCGTACGGAGCCGTCGGCCGAGTTGATGTAAAAGCTCCTTCTACCTTCGGGGGCGACGATAAGAAAATCGCCGAGCTTATGTTGCTGGCGGAGATCGTCGAGCATCGTCCAAGCACCACTGTTGAAAAGTGTTTTCTCGTTGTCGCCCAGGCCGTGGAGGAAGTAGAGCACGGGATAGTGTTGTGGAGGGTTCTTTTTTGTTTCGGAGTCGTAGCTGGCGGGAAGGTAGACGCAGTAATGGACTGCGTAGGTGAGGATCCGGCTGTTCAGATCGTCGCATTCGATGCGGCTTTGTGCGTGAACTGCGAGTGAACCGAGGAAGGTTGCGAAGAAAAGAAAGATTCGAAAACTGCTGTGCATCGATTCAGTTTACTCGTAGCGCAGCGCTTGCACGGGATCCAGGCGAGCAGCGCGTCCGGCCGGATACAGGCCAGAGATCAGGCTGACTGCGAACGCAAAGACGAGAGCAAATGCAACCAGCCACCACGGCACTGCCCAGAAATGCTCGGGCGGAAGCGACTGACGCTTGAGGTAGACATTTGTGCCCAGGTTGATGACTTGTCCGATCGCCCAGCCCAGGATGACGCCGACAATACCGCCCAGAATACCCATGGCACCGGCCTCTGCGAAGAAAAGTTTCTTTACGTCGCCATCGCTGGCGCCGATGGCTTTCATGATTCCAATTTCGCGACGGCGCTCGAGAATGGCCATCACCAATGTGTTTACGATTCCGATGGAAGCGACGGCGAGGGCCAGGCTGCCGAAGATTCCCAGGAAAACGTCGAGCACGGCGAAAAATTGCTGCAGACTTCTGGTGGCGTCGAGAATGGAGAAAGTATTGAATCCCATCTTCTTGATTGCGGCTTCGACATCTCTTATCTGGCTGGGATTTTTTACTCGTACGTTGACGGATGAGTAGGACGGCTGGTTTTCCGCGGCGCGAGAAACCTCTCGCAGATCCGTGGGCTGCATCACGTGCAGACTCTCGGCAAGTTTGAGCGGGATAAAAACTCGGGCGCGAGTTGGACCGCGCATGCTCTCGGGATCAAGGTCGGCGACACCGACTATTTTAAGTTTTATTTCTCGGGAGACAACGGAATAAGCGGCATCGGAGGTCGCCTCATCGCCGGCAACTTTCTTGTCTGGTGAGGTTGAAGCGGCACTCGGCGCTGCTTCGCGCTGCGCGTAGCGCATGGTCAATTCCTTGCCGAGAAGTGGAGCAGCCAGTTGCGCCACGTTCGTTTCGTCGACCCCGGCTTTTGGCGTTTTGCCTAATAGCTCTTCGGCAAATGCCTTTTGAATGACTGCTTCGGGGGCCATGTCTGACGAAAAGAAGTGACCCTGCAGCGCATCGAAGGCGTCGTTGGACTTTGCGGAGGAAGGCAGAGCCGCAATCATGGTCAGGTGCGGCTTGTCGTCGTAACGTAACTCGGTGATGAAGCGGATATCAGGATAAGCTTCGAGAACATTCGGCAGGTGCTCGATTTCGAGGCGGGTGGGTTCGTCCAGGATGCGGCTTTCTCCGGGTGCAGGTCCGTTGCGATCTTCATTGTGGCCGAAGTTGCGCAGGTCGCGTCTGGATGTAACCACAACGGTATCGAACAGCCCGGACTTCATCAGACGGCGCGATGCGAGTTGTTGCAAGCCGATGCCCAGAGACAGCATTGCGACTAAAGATGCCACGCCAACGGAAATACCGATGGTGGTCAGCGAGTTTCGCAGAACAGATTCGCGCAAGTTGCGCAGGGCCAGGTCCGCCAGATCGGGGAGTTTCATTGGCGCGCCTCCGCGGAGACAATTGGAGTTTCTTCCGCCACCAGTTTTCCATCTGCTAAGAAGATGAGGCGCTGCGCATAACGTTCCGCCAAGGCGCGCTCGTGCGTGACCATCACTACGGTCATGCCCAATTGCTGATTGAACTGGCGGACCATGTTCATGATTTCGGTTCCGGTGCGGCTGTCGAGATTGCCGGTAGGTTCATCGGCGAGCAGAAGTTGCGGCCGGTTAATGAGCGCCCGAGCGAGTGCGGCGCGCTGCTGCTCTCCTCCAGAGAGTTCGCTGGGACGATGATTCCTGCGAGATTGCAAGCCCACTCGGGTAAGTGCCTCCTGCGCGAGACTGTCACGCTTTCCGCGTTCGATCTCGGCAAAGCGCATAGGCAATTCCACATTTTCCGCAAGCGTCATACTGGCGATCAGATTGAACGATTGAAACACCATTCCGACGGTGTGCAAGCGATAGCGCGCTAGATCTTCGCGGGACAGTTGCGCGAGATTTTTGCCGTGAACGATTACGCTGCCGGAGGTGGGACGATCCAAACCCGCGATCAGATTTAGTACCGAAGATTTTCCTGAACCCGAGCTGCCAAGCAGCGCCACAAATTCGCCAGCACGCACTTCCAGCGAGACGCCATCAACGGCGCGGATCACGGACTCGCCCATGCGGTAATGCCGGCAAAGATTTTCGACTCGAATCGCGGCACCGCCGTCTACTTGCGATCTGCTCTCAGCCATGCGCTAACGCACCTGTCCCTTCAGCACACCCAAGGCATCCGCCGGCGCGCCGCCGTTACGTGGAGCAGAAGAATTACCGTTTACAGAAGGTTCCGGTTCGGTCGAATCGCCCTCGCCCGGCGCGAGAAATAAGTTATCTTCGATGCCATGTTGCCTGGTGTACAGGTCGTAATAACGGCCATGGGCCGCGTAGAGTTGATCGTGAGTACCACGTTCCACGATTTGTCCCTGCTCCATCACCAGGATCTGATCGGCGCGGCGAATCGTGGAAAGGCGGTGCGCAATCACGAATGTGGTACGGCCTTTCATCAGATAAGAAAGTCCCTGCTGGATCATTTGCTCGGATTCGGAGTCGAGACTGGAGGTTGCCTCGTCGAGAATCAGGATGCGGGGCTCGGCGAGAATTGCGCGGGCAATCGAAATTCGCTGGCGTTGTCCGCCGGAAAGTTTCACGCCGCGCTCGCCGACGATTGTGTCGTATTTGTCGGCGAAGGTTTCGGCGAACTCATCCACGCGGGCGATGCGGCAAGCGCGCAGAATATCTGCTTCGCTGGCATCGGGCCGTGAAAATGAAACGTTCTCTCGAATGGTTCCATCGAAGAGAAAAGATTCCTGAAGCACGACTCCGAGGCGAGTGCGGTAGGAATCGAGACGAACGGTGCGGAGGTCTGTGCCATCCACTAATATCCTGCCTCGTGTCGGTGTATAAAAATCGGAAATCAGGCCGATGGTCGTAGATTTTCCGGAACCGGACGAGCCGACGAGTGCGGTCACCGTACCGGGATCGGCGCGGAAGGAAATATTACGCAGCACGTCGTGGATTCCATCGTAGGTGAAACTTACGTTTTCAAAGTCGATAAGTCCGACAATGTCGGTTAGCGATGTGATGCGGATTGGATCCTGATCTTCGGGCCGTTCGCGCATGATTTCCTGGGTGCGCTCGAGTCCGGCCAGAGCCTCGGTGAGTTGAGTTCCGATGGAAACGATCTGCATGATGGGTGCGACTAGAAAACCCAAGAGCAGTGTGTAGGAAACAAATCCGCCGACGGTTAAGGTGCCGGAGGCGATCTGGTGTGCGCCCACATACATCGTGACGGCGCCCACTACTCCCAGAAGCACGCTGGCGGAGAGGCTCATCACGGAAGTTGCGGTGAGAGTGCGCATCACGTTATCGAGCAGACGGTGAACTCCCGCGGAAAAGACTGCTTCCTCGCGCTTTTCCGCGTGATAGCCCTTGATCACGCGGACTCCGCCAAGGGACTCGGTGAGCCGGCCAGTGACTTCGGCATTAATCTTGCCGCGGTCGCGGAAGATTGGCCGGATGGTGGCGAAGGCTTTGTTGAGCGCCACGCCAAAAAAGACAAATGAGCCAGCGGCGATCAGCGTCATCTGCGGGCTGGTGCGCAGCAGCAAGACAAGGGCGATTGCCGAAGTGACGAGGCCTCCGGCGAAATCCACTAAGCCTGTGCCTAAGAGATTGCGCACGCCCTCCACGTCGCTCATGATGCGAGAGACCAAGGCGCCGGTTTTGTTGGTGTCATAAAAAGCCACGGGCAGGCGCGAGATGTGAGCCTGCACCTGTTGGCGCAGTTCGGTGATAAGGCGCTGCGCCGCCTTTGATAAGGATTGGGTTAAAGAAAAAGAGGTGATGCCCTGCACCAGAGTCGCGCCGAGAACGAATAAGACCAGAGGCCGCAGCTTATCCATGTGGTGTTTATTAATGACGGTATCGATAAAGAATCGTGTGGAATAGGGCAGCACCAGTGCCGCAACGCGGTTGATCACCATCAAAACAAAACCGAGCGCAAGCAGTCCGCGCCGCGGACGCATGAGCATCCAGACTTCCGGCAGGATCGCGCGGAGTCGTTCAACTTTAGGAATCTTTTGGAGTGGTGTGAGGGCTGTACTCAATCTATTGTTGGACTCCGCCAAGCCTGGTTTCGCTTCATTATTACTGCATTGTGACATGTTCCGGCTCGCCGTTGTATGCTCGGGGCGTGGCACGTCCCACTTCTCCCGGGCATTCTCCAACCGCGGGGCTGTTGCTTGGCCTGATCATCACGCTGGCCGCGGTGGTCGCCTACTCGGCGTATATCACGTGGCAGGTCGCGGGGTTGCGAAAGCTGCAGTCGGAACTGATTGACCGCAATCGCAAGGATTCACTGCAGTTGTTGCGCATTCAAAACGACCTGAATGTGCTTGCCGTCGCGATGCGCGACATGATTGACAATGACGAGCCCTATCCGCTGACCGCGTGGCAGGCACAGTTCCAGCGCATTCGTACCGATCTGGAGGATGCAATGCACATCGAAGCCGGTTTAGCATCCACCACGCGCACGCCTGAGCAAAGCATTTCTCTCAACAGCTCTCTCACGCAATTCTGGAATGCGGTCGACCGGGTATTTATCCTCGCTGGCTCAGGCAGGGAGAAAGAGGCAAGAGGTCAAATACAACTCTCGCTGCAAGCGCGCCAGGAGGCGCTAAGTACGACCGTGGCTCGACTGCTGGTGCAGAACAGCGAAAACGAAGAGCAAGCGGCGCAGCGGGTCATTCATATTTACGACCGGGTGCAGCGGCAAGTGTTTGTATTTCTGGCGGCGACCTTGTTGGCCATTTTGTTGACTGGATTCTCCATGATCCGATGGAACCGGCGGCTGTTTGCGCGCATGGCAGAGCTTTCGGACCGCCGCAGCGAGCTGGCGCAGAAACTCATTGCCACTCAGGAATCCACGTTGCGCTACATTTCCCGTGAGCTGCACGACGAGTTCGGCCAGATCCTGACGGCGATGGGAGCGATGCTTGGCCGTGCCGGGGCTCACGCTCCGGAAGGGTCATCTCTGCGCAGCGATCTGCAGGAAGTTCGGCAGATTGCTCAGGACACGCTGGACCGCGTGAGAAGTTTATCGCAGGCACTGCATCCGGTTATGCTGGATGAGGCGGGCCTTGAGAGCACGCTCGACTGGTACATTCCCACGGTAGAGCGCCAGACTGGAATTGCCATATCCTATGAAAAGCAGGGCGAACCTTTTGCAGTGGAGGGTAGTGCGGCAGTACAGATCTACCGCATTTTGCAGGAAGCTCTGAACAATGTGGCACGACACTCCGGGGCAAAACAGGTTTGGGTGCGATTGCGCTTTTTGCCGACCGTACTCGAGCTGGAAGTAGAAGATCATGGCGCGGGTTTCAACGGGCAACCGGCGAAGCAAGGGATTGGGCTGGTTGCGATGCGCGAGCGTTCGGAGCTGATGGGAGGACGGATTGCTTTTTCCACTCCCGCTGATGGCGGGACGGTGGTGCACGTGAAGGTACCGCGAGAAAGAGTAGAGTCTCGGGAGAGAGATGCGAACTGACACCGATACAGACGAGAGATAATAAAGATTGAAAACGACATGACAAAAAAGATCACGGTATTGCTGGTAGATGACCACGGGCTGGTGCGGCGCGGGTTTCGGCGGATGTTGGAAGACGAACCTGATATGACCGTTGTTGGCGAAGCCGGGGATGGTGAAGAGGCCATCAAGCTGGCGCGCCGGTTGCAACCAAAAGTTGTAGTCATGGATTGCGCTTTGCCGGGGATGAATGGGCTTGATGCGACGCGGCAGATTCTTGAAGACCTGCCGGAAACAGCGGTGCTGATGCTCAGCATGCATTCGGAAAATACGTGGGTGCGGCAGGCCATTGAGGCGGGGGCCAAGGGATATATTTTGAAGAATGCGATGAATCTGGAACTTGGTCCGGCGGTAAGGCGTGTGGCGCGGGGAGAAACTATTTTTGATCCGCAGATCGAGCAGCAATCGCCTCTCAAAGGTGAACGCAGCAGCGGTCTTACTCCGCGCGAGCTTGAAGTCTTGCGGATGATTGTGGATGGAAAATCGAATAAGGAAATTGCATCGGAGTTGGATCTGAGCGCCAACACGATTGCGGTTCACCGCGCCAATATCATGAATGCGCTGGGCATTCACAAAACTGCTGAACTGGTGACCTATGCGATTCGCGCCGGGCTGGTGAGCGTTCCGTGAATCGCAGATCGTTGTCTCGCAGATCGTTGCCTCGGAGATCGTTGAATCGGAGATCGTTCCTGCGGAATATGGCTGGGCTGGCGTCGATCTCACAGTTGCCGTGGCTTCGGGCGCTGGGCGCGGTATCTGGCACAGCGGCCTCGCCCGGGTTTCGGCTAGTGGATGTGAGCGCCAGCGCCGGCATTCAGTTTCAGCACAACAGCGGGGCTTTCGGAGGCAAGTTACTGCCCGAAACTTTGGGCTCCGGTTGCGCGTTCCTCGACTACGACGGCGATGGCTGGCAGGACATTCTCCTGACCAACGGGATGGACTGGCCCGGCCACAAACAGCGGCGATCGACCCTGCGGCTTTATCACAACAACCGCAACGGAACATTTACTGACGTTACTACGCGCGCCGGACTTGATGTTGAGATGTATGGCATGGGAGTGGCGGTCGGCGACTACGACAATGATGGATTTTCCGACATTCTTGTTACCTGCGTGGGTCAGAATCGGCTGTTCCACAATACGGGCAAAGGCAGCTTCATCGACGTTACGAATCGTAGCGGTCTGGGAAAACGCCAGGCGTTCAGCACGTCGGCTCTATGGTTCGATTATGACCGTGATGGGCTGCTCGATCTATTTGTTTGCAACTACGTGAAGTGGTCGCCAGAGCGCGACGTATTCTGCAGCCTTGACGGCAAGCATAAATCTTATTGCACGCCCGAGGCTTATCGCGGAGAGACCTGCTGGCTGTTTCATAATCGGGGCGACGGGACATTCGAAGACGTCACTGCATCCAGCGGAATTTTTGATAGTAGCTCGAAATCTCTCGGCGTGGCTATGTTGGATGAGAATGCGGACGGCTGGCCCGATTTACTGGTGGCGAATGACACTCAACCCAACAAGCTTTACCGGAATCAGCGAAATGGAACTTTCAAAGATGCTGCGGTTGAGGTTGGATTAGCGTTCAGCAGCGAGGGCAAGGCGCGAGCGGGCATGGGCGTAGACGTCGGCGACTTCATGAACTCGGGCAGTCCGGGAGTCGCAATCACAAATTTCGATAATGAAATGACCGGCCTGTACGAGCTTTCGGGAAAGACTTATGAAGATGTTGCGGCGCAGGCGGGAGTGGGAATGGCATCCAAAAACAGCCTGGGATTCGGATGTGCCTTTCTGGATGCGAACCTCGACGGCTGGCTCGATCTCGGAGTGGCCAACGGCCATATCGATGAGACGGTGAGAAACATTCAGGGCAATGTGGGATATGCGCAACCACCGATGCTGTTTCTCAACGATGGCCGGGGAAAGTTTCACGACGTGGCCGCGGAGATTGGTGGCGGATTCGATCAGCCGAAGGTTGGACGCGGACTCGCGTATGGGGATTTCGATCGCGATGGCGATCTCGATCTGTTGCTGACTACGAACAACGGTCCGGCTTATCTCTACCGAAACGATCAACTCAGCGGGAATCGCAGCATTCGTTTTCGGCTGGTTGGCACCAAGTCGAACCGAGATGGGATCGGCGCGACCGTGCGCATTTTCAGCGGCGGCTTGAGCCAGGCGAAGATGGTGAAGAGCGGTTCGAGTTATCTGTCGCAGTCCGAACTTCCACTTACGTTCGGGTTGGAAAAACGCGATCATGTGGAGCGCGTGGTTATCGCCTGGCCCGGTGGAAGAACGGAAGAGTTCACTAACCTCGCGGCGGGACGATCTTATGAATGCATCGAGGGTAAGGGCATCTCTCCGCAAGATGGATACTGATTCAGAATTCCATTCGTTGCGTCGCTGATTCAGGGTGAGCTTGCGATTCCCGACGCGGTCAGGTCGATATCGACCGATTCGCTGACGCGCAAAAACAATGTGCTGGGATTCTTCATTCCCCACTTGGCGTAGGGCACGGCGAAATGGAGAGTTGCCGTCCAATAACCCGGAGCCGTTTGGACTTCGGCGGGAACCGTGAGTTCATGATCGGAGCCGTGGATGGTGAAAATTCCGTGCACGCGCACAGAGGATCTTCCCTGGGTTGTTACCTCTCCGTCGACTCGATCGGGACGGAACGTAATTTCAGGATAGCGGTCACTCTCCAGAACTTCTTTATGCATTTTGCGGTCGCGCATTCCGTTGCCGCTCTCGCCACTTCTGGCATCCACTACGATTTCCCCGGTCAGCTTGCCTGAAGCGGCAGCCAGGTGCAGCGTGCCTTCCTTCAGATGAAATGTTCCGTGAACGGTGTGGAGCACATCGCCTAATGTGAAATTGATGGCCGTGCGCTGAGGATCAAGGTGGAGAGTCGAATCTTGTGCGACCGCTTGAATTCGAGTGAGCGAGAAAACAATCATCGTGACAAGAATCGGCCACGACACGTCACGTCGGCGAAAGGCGTAAGCGGTTTTTTTCATCGGTTATGCGGTGAGCAGTCCCCAGCCAAGCGTTAGCCCGTCGGCAGCAAGGTGAATCGGCGAGAGCATTCCCACATGCAAAGCCAGCAAGCGCCGGAAAATCTCAGGATGCTTACGGAAGACCTGGAGTGTGCGTTGTTGAACGACGGGGCGGCCGTCGAGCGTCAGCATCAACCGGGCCATCAGGGATGGACGCAGCGCCAGGCGCCGGTGGGCGGCCTGGTAACCGGTGAGAGTGTTGGCCTTGAGACAATTCGCCAGCGCCAAAGCCTGACTGAAAGCCAGACCGAGGCCTTCTCCGGTGATGGTATCGACGGTGCCGGAAGCATCGCCGATGAGCGCGATATTTTTTTTCCAGACGCGCCGCAGCGTGAGGTTGGCCGAGATGGCGCCCCTTTCGGTGGAGGTGGACTCAGCCCCGCGCAAGCGCGCGCCAAGTTCAGGAAATTCCGCAAGAGCAGATTCCAGGCGAAGGTTCGGATTGGAAGACGCTATCGCGACACAGACTTGGTCGTTGCTCACCGCAGTGGCATATCCCTGGCAGCGTTTTCCCCAGTGTATTTCGATGCGATCGTTCCAGGGAGCTACGCGATAGTGGCGGCGAAAGGCATAGCGAAGTTTGGTGTGCGAACAGGCGTCAAGATCGGCCCAACGGCGTACGCGGGAGTTGGCGCCGTCGGCACCGATGATCCAGGAGGCGCGAATGGCGCGGTCTCCGAAGCGAACTTCCTCACCGCGAATGCCCGTGACTACGTTCTGCCATAACAGACCGACGCCCAGAGTGGCGGCGCGTTCCGCCATGATGCGATGCAACACGGTGCGGCGGATCGAGACTGCTTCAGTATCGGAAGGGAAAGCTGCCTCAGCGGACACTCCGGAGCTAATAAAACGGACGCCGCGCAAACTCGAGCGGTCAGCGGCGGGCAGGAAAATTCCGAGCCTGGCGAGCGCGGTGACGGCATCGGGCATCAGCACTTCGCCGCAAGCTTTGTCAATCGGGGGACGGGCTCCATCGGCGACCAGCACACGCAGGCCTTGTTGGCGGGCGGCGATGGCGGCGGCAAGACCTGCGGGGCCGCCGCCAATTACAAAGACATCGGTTGCATTCGACAACGAACCTGACCTCACCACTGCAAAAGTAAAAGCTCGGAACAAAAACCAGGCCCCATGGCGGCGAGCAGTCCGAGTGTTCCGGGCGCGGGACGCCGATTTTTCATCACATCTTCGAGCACGCAAAGCACGGACGCGGAAGAAAGATTTCCTACTTTGCGCAAACAATCCCAGGAAGCATCCAGCTCCCCGTTGTGCAACCCCAGCGCATCGGCGGATGCATCGAGCACCTTGGGTCCTCCGGTGTGGAGAACGAAACTCTTGAGGTCGCTGCGCTGATGGCCGTTGTCGGCCAGAAACGAATCCACATCGCGTCCCAGATTCTGCCGGATAAGAGTCGGAACCTCGGTAGATAGTATGATGCGAAAACCTTTCTCGGAGATATTCCAGCCCATCATGTCTTCGGTGTTGGGATAGAAAATGGAGCGGGTGGCGAGAATGGTGGGGCCGGAGATCTTAGTTCCAAAGTTTTCCAGTTGCGACGCTTCGAACTCGTCTCCGGTCACAATCACTGCCGCGGAGCCGTCGGCGAAAAGTCCAGAGGAGATGAGGTTCGCGACCGACAAATCTTCGCGCTGCAAAGTGAGCGAACAAAGTTCGACTGAAACCAGAGCTGCGGCTTGGGAAGGATAAGCACGAACGTAATCCGAGGCGCGAGCAATTCCAGCGGCGCCGGCTACACAACCTAAACCGAAGATTGGCGTGCGGCGAATGTTTGCCGGCAGGCCCATGCGGTTGATCAGCATTCCGTCAATAGAGGGGCTGGCAACGCCGGTGACGGTGGTAAATAACAGGCAGCCGAGATCTTCCTTTTTTAAGCCTGCGTTGTGAAGGGCGAGGCACAGGGCGCGCTCGCCCAATTCCTGCGCCACCTTGATCCAAATGTCGTTGGCCTGGCCCCAAGTCTTGATGTCGACATATTGCTCGGCAGGAATGGCGAGGTAGCGGCCATCCACGGTTACGTTCCGGTGCAGGCGCGCCAGCAGCAGAGGGTTCTTGAGTTGAGGGCCCCAATAGTCCTGTAAACGCTCCAAAAGAACTTTCTGTGTGTAGTAATGCTTGGGGAATGCGCTCGCGGCGCTTGCGATCTTCATGGGTTATGGGTCCTGACCTTGGTCTCGGCGCGGAACCCGCCCAAGCCGACCGAATCTGGGAAGCCTGCTCCCGAATTAGATGGCGGAGGAGCCCATGCCGGTTGCAACGTGATGCCCGACAGCAGCATAGCTATTGTCGCAGAATTGAAGATTTCTGGTTGTCATAATCCGGTAAACAACCGATCGTCCTCAGATCGCGCATACTACGTCGCCCGTCCTGTCCTCTGCACGTGCCTACATCGTTGGTGCTGACTACTGGTGCCGACTACTGCAAGACTGCCATCGATGCCACGGTATTTCCGACCGAATAAGTATTGATGGTATTCAGGCTTCCGCTGCTCACACCAAACGCTTCGATCCCGGCGCTGCCGGCCTGATTGCCGACAAACAAATATTTTCCGTTCGGATCCATCGCCAGGAAGCTGGGCTGCGCCTCCGAGCCGAACGGCGAGTCGGTGACCGTGACCGGAAAACCGGTGCCCGAGGTGATGGAATAGCTTGAGATGTTGCCGGATCCCTGATTCGCCACGTAAAGAAAAGCTCCAGCGGGATCCACCAACACTGCCACGGGATGCTGCTCGTTGTCGGCGAGCGGAGATTGGGGAACCTGAGTTAGAGTGCCCGATGCGGCGATGGAATAGATGGAAATTGAACTTTGGGTAGCATTTGCCGTGTAAAGGTATAAGCCTTTGGGATCGATGGCGAGGCCAGAAGGATCGTTATCCGGAGTGGGACTGGAACTCACCAGACTGGGCACCCCGGCGTTCACGCTGAAAACTGCGACCAGCCCGGTGGCCTGCCCCGGGGCGCTGATAAAGAGAAACTTTCCCGACGGCGAGACCTGCATATTCTTGGGAGCCAGGTTGATGGAAAACGGAGAGCCCGTGACCGGCGTCAGCTGGCCCAGAGGATTCGCTGAAGTATTGGTCTTGGTATTGATCGAGTAGACGGAAAGATTGTTGGACGCGACATTGCCAACATACAAATAATTGCCGGCTGGATCCATCGCCATCACAATGGGCAGTGTGCCCGTCGGAGTTCTGGGGGTCACCTCGGTTACAGTTCCATCGGTATTAATGTCGAAAAGAGATACATCGTTTTCGTTTTGGCCGGCATTGGCCACGTACAAAAATTTTCCGGAAGGATGGATGACCACGGACTCAGGTCCGAATCCCACCGTATATGGGCTTTCGGCGAGCTGAGTGAGAATTCCGGAATAGGGATCCTCCCGGAATACGGCGAGCTGATTGGCGGCGGGGACGGCCGCGTAGATGAAATGACTTCCCGTTTTGCCGCAACTGACAAAGGCGGCCATGCTCGCAAAAACAAATAATAGAACGAGTGCCTTCCGAAGCATCCATGACTCCTGAGAGAATTTGAAAGCGATTAACAATAATACCGGGTTGCCGGGAAGTCGGCACGGAGCGCTATAGTTCTATCATAAGGTCGGCGGTAAGAAATAGGTCTATACCCGCGTCTACAGACTTGGATGCGCATTCAGCGGGAAGTGTAATTTTGAGATCCTGAAGAAGTGCTTCCATCCTTGTGCAGGGCCTTATCGGCTAATCTGCCGAGTGAGCCGGGCTTGGCTGCGGAGTCCCGGCTAAGGATAAGTTCTCTCCGCCGCGCAAGAACAGCCGCAGGCGATCAAGATAAACATACACCACGGGGGTAGTGAACAGAGTGAGCGCCTGGCTGACGATAAGGCCGCCGACAATCGTGATGCCCAACGGGCGATGCAGTTCGGAGCCAGTCCCGTGGCCCAAAGCCAGCGGTAAGCCACCCAACAGAGCGGCCATGGTCGTCATCATGATAGGACGGAAGCGCAGGAGGCAAGCGTCGTAGATAGCATCGACGGGCTTTTTCCCTTGCGTGCGCTCCACTTCCAAGGCAACGTCGATCATCATAATGGCATTCTTTTTGACCAGGCCGATAAGCAAAATAATTCCGATGGTGCCAATCACGTTGAGCTCGTTGTGCGTCAGAAGCAGGGCGAGAAGCGCGCCCACCCCTGCCGATGGAATCGTCGAGAGAATTGTAATGGGGTGAATGTAGCTCTCGTAAAGCATGCCCAGCACGATGTATACGGCGATCAGGGCGGTGATAATCAGGATCAGCTCGTTCGAGATCGAATCCTGGAAAGCCGCCGCCGTGCCCTGGAAGCTGGCCGAGATAGTCGAGGGGAAGTTGATCGTGCGCTGGACGGCTTCGATCGCTTGCGTGGCCTGGCCGAGAGCGATTCCGGGAGCCAGGTTGAAGGAAATCGTGACCGACGGAAACTGGCTCTGGTGATTCACGGCCAGCGGAATGTTGGAGGACGCGAAGTGCGTGAACGCCGACAGTGGGATGGGCGCGCCGCTGGTGGAGCGCAGATAAATATTTTGCAGGGCTTCGGTCGTCTGCTGAAACTGCGGCGCCACCTCCATCACCACATGGTATTGGTTGAGCGGACGGTACATGGTGGACACCTGGCGCTGGCCGAACGCGTCGTAGAGCGCATTATCGATGTCTTGCGCGGCCACTCCCAACCGGCTGGCGGTATCGCGATCGATCACCAGTTGCGCTTGTAATCCCTTATCCTGCTGGTCCGTATTTACGTCGCGCAGCTCCTTCAAGCCGCGCATTTTCTGCAACAACAGTGGGCCCCAGTTGTTGAGTTCGGTCAAGTCCTCGCCTTGGATCGTGTACTGATACTGAGCCGCCCCGAAGCGCCCGCCAATGGTCAGGTCCTGCTGCACTTGCAGGAACAGCGTGGCTCCGGGAACCACCGCAAGCTTACGCCGCAATCGATTGATCACATCGTCGGCGCTAAAGTAGCAGGGGTTCCAGAAGTGCGGGGTGTCGCATTGGCCGCGCTTCTCGCGCGGCTTCAGCATGACGAAGAACCGGCCCTGGTTCGTCGCCGAGCCCCCGCCCGCGAACCCGACCGCCGTGTCCACGGCCGGATCCTTCAGGATGATATGCACGAACTGATCCATCTTGCCGCTCATGGCCTGGAATGAGATGTCTTGCGCCGCCTGTACCGATCCCTGCAGCCGCCCCGTGTCCTGCTGCGGGAAGAAGCCCTTGGGCACGACTTTGTACAGGTAAATGCTCAGACACGCCACCAGAATGGTCACGATCAGTGTCGCCAACTGACGCTTCAGAACCCACTTCAGGGCCTGGTCGTAGGTTGCCAGCAACTTGTCGAAGAACCATTCGCTGCCGCGATAGAAAAAATTGTGCCGCTCGTCTGGCACGTGCGGCCGCAGGAATTTGGCGCACATGGTGGGCGTCGTCGTCAGCGAAACCAGCAACGAAACCCCAATTGCCATGCTCAGCGTGACCGCGAACTCGCGGAACAGCCGTCCCACAATCCCGCCCATCAGCAGCAGCGGGATGAACACCGCCACCAGGGACACGCTCATGGAAATCACGGTGAATCCAATTTCCGAGGCGCCTTTGAACGAGGCCGTCACCGCGTCCATGCCCTGTTCCACATACCGCGTAATGTTTTCCAGCACCACGATCGCGTCGTCCACCACGAATCCGGTGGATATGGCCAGAGCCATCAGCGAAAGGTTGTCCAGGCTGTAGCCCAGCAGGTACATGCCTCCGCAGGTCCCGACCAGCGAAAGGGGCACGGCGACGCTGGGGATAATCGTCGCTCGCACCGTGCGCAAAAACGCGAACACCACCAGGATCACCAGAACGATCGAGAGGATCAGGGTGAATTCGATGTCTTTTACCGAGGCCCGCACCGTAACGGTGCGGTCCGAGACCACCGCCAGCTTGATAGCCGGAGAAATCGAGGACTGAAGAAAAGGCATCAGGGCGAGCACCCGGTCCACCGTCTCGATGACATTGGCGCCAGGCTGACGGAAAATAACCACCAGCACGCCGGGCTTGCCATTGGCCAGGCCGAGGTTGTGCACGTCCGCCACCGAGTCTTGCACCTCTGCCACGTCCGCCAGCCTTACAGGCGCGCCGTTGCGGTAGGCGACAATCAGCGGCCGGTATTCATCCGCGGTAAAGATCTGATCGTTGTCGGCGAACGACCACGACGTGGTCTTGCCCGAAACTTGTCCCTTGGCCTGGTTCGCATTGGCCAGATTGAGCGCGTTGCGCACCGTGTCCAATCCCACTCCGAGCTTGTTGAGCACCATTGGATTTACTTCGGCCCTCACGGCGGGCGGCGCCGAACCGTACGTGAATACCTGGCCGACTCCATTCACCTGGGCCAGCTTCTGCGACAGAATCGAGTCGGAGGTATCGTACAAACGCGCCACCGGAACCGTGTCCGAGGTGAGCGCCAGAATCAGGATGGGGGCGTCCGCGGGGTTGATTTTGCGATAGGTGGGATTGCTCGGCAGATTGGAAGGCAACTGGCTGCGCGCGGCATTGATGGCCGCTTGCACATCGCGCGCCGCGGCATCGATGTTCCGGTTCAAATCGAATTGCAGCGCGATGCCGGTCGAGCCCAATTGGCTCGACGAGGTCATCTGGTTCACGCCTGAGATGCGCCCGAACTGCCGCTCCAGCGGCGTCGCCACGGCTGAAGCCATCGTCTGCGGGTCGGCTCCCGGCAATTGTGCGCCGATGCTGATGACCGGGAAATCGACCCGCGGCAACGAAGCCACCGGCAGGAAATTGAACGCGAGAATTCCCGAGAACAGCACCGCCGCCGCCAGCAGCGACGTGCCAATCGGACGCCGGATAAATGGAGCCGAAATAGTCATGCTTTAATCTGCAAAGCCTAATCCGCCGGCATTTCCTGCGGAATCGGGTTGCCGATCTTGTACTTCTCAAATCTCTTCGCCAGCCGGTCAAACCACAGGTAAATCACCGGCGTAGTGTAGAGCGTAAGCATCTGACTGAGAATGAGGCCGCCCACAATCGTGATCCCAAGCGGCCGCCGCAGCTCCGCTCCCGTCCCTGTCCCCAGGGCCAGCGGCAATCCGCCAAGCAGCGCCGCCATGGTCGTCATCATGATGGGACGGAAGCGCAGCAGACAGGCTTGAAATATCGCTTCTTCCGGCGGCTTGTGCTCCTCGCGTTCGGCTTCGAGAGCGAAGTCGATCATCATGATGGCGTTCTTTTTTACGATGCCGATCAGCAGAATGATTCCGATCAGCGCGACCACGGTGAGATCGTTGCCGGTGAGCATAAGAGCCAGGATCGCCCCCACGCCGGCGGACGGAAGCGTGGAGAGAATCGTAATTGGGTGGATGTAGCTTTCGTACAAAACTCCCAAAACGATGTACACCGTAATAATGGCGGCGAGAATCAGGAAGGGCTCGCTGGAAAGCGAATTCTGAAATGCGGCCGCAGTCCCTTGAAAGGCAGCGTGAATGCTAGGCGGCAACTGGATATCTTTTTCCGCCCGATCGATGGCTTTGGTGGCCTCGCCGAGAGAGGCGCCTGGAGCAAGATTGAATGAAAGCGTTACCACCGGGAATTGTCCCTGATGGTTTACGGCGAGTGAAGTGGGGGTCGATTGCATGTGGACAAATGTAGAAAGCGGAACGGGATTTCCGCTGGTGGTGGCTGTGGCTGCGTTCGCGGTAGGCGCTCCGGAGTTCGCAATCGTACTGCTCGGGCGCACGTAGACGTCGTTCATCGCGTCGGGAGTTTTGGCGAAACTGGGCAAGACTTCCAGCACGACATGGTACTGATTCAACTGGGTGAAAATTGTCGAGACCAGCCGCTGGCCGAAGGCGTCATACAGCGTGTTATCGATGGCTTGCGGCAAGATGCCCAGTCGCGATGCAGTATCGCGGTCAATCGTGAGATTGGTCTCAAGGCCACCGTTGAGCTGGTCGGTGGCTACGTCGCGTAGTTCGGGAGCCGCTCGCAAGCGACCCACCAGCTTTGGCGTCCATTGCGCGAGTTCCTGAGCGTCAGCGTCTTCAATGGAATATTGAAACTGAGTCCGGCTGACGCGGTCTTCCACCGTCAGGTCCTGGACGGGCTGCATGTAGAGCGTGATGCCGTGCACCTGCGCCACTTCGGGCTGGAGGCGGCGAATGATCGCGGAAGCGTCGTCTTTGCGTTCGTCGCGCGGCTTCAGATTGATCTGAATGCGGCCGCTGTTGGGAGTTGTGTTCGTGCCATCCACGCCGATGAACGAGGACAGGCTGTCGACATCTTTGTCTTTGAGAATTACTTTTGCCAGCTCCTGCTGACGCTGCGACATTGCGTCAAACGAGACGTCGTCCGGTGCTTCTGAAATGCCCAGGATTACGCCGGTATCCTGCACTGGGAAAAATCCTTTTGGAACGATGACGTAGAGAACCAGGGTCAGAACCAGGGTTCCGAAGGTTACGAACAAAGTTGCGGTCTGATGCTTTAGCACCCACTTCACGGTGCGGCCGTAGAACGCAATGACGCGGTTGTAATAATTTTCCGTGACCTCGTAGAAGCGTCCCTTTTCGCCTTCCCTGCGATGCTTGAGCAGTTTGGCGCACATCATCGGCGTCAAGCTCAGAGAAACACCGGCAGAGACGAGAATAGTCACAGCGAGGGTGACTGCAAACTCGCGGAACAACCGGCCAACAATATCGCCCATGAACAGCAGCGGGATCAGCACGGCGATCAGCGAGACCGTGAGCGACACAATCGTGAAACCAATCTGCCCCGATCCCTTGAGCGCGGCATCCAGCGGAGAATCGCCTGCCTCGAGATAGCGGTCGATATTTTCGATCATGACGATGGCATCATCCACAACGAAGCCGGTGGAAATGGTCAACGCCATTAGCGTGAGATTGTTCAGGCTGTAGCCGAGCAAGTACATGACGCCGAACGTCCCAACGATTGAGAGCGGGACAGCGACGCTGGGAATGAATGTGGCGCGCAGATTGCGCAGGAAGAAGAAAATAACGATGACCACCAGAACAATGGTCAGCGCCAACTCGAATTCAACATCTTTTACAGACGCACGAATCGTGGTGGTGCGGTCGGTAAGAATCTGAACGTTGACTGCGGAAGGAAGAGATGCCTGCAACTGCGGCAACAGTTTCTTGATTCGGTCGACGACGCTGATGATGTTGGCGCCGGGCTGGCGCTGGATGTTTACGATGACGGCTGGAGTCTGATTCATCCAGGCCGCGAGCAGATCGTTTTCCGTGCCGTCAATTACGTTGGCGACATCGCTCAAGCGCACCGGCGCGCCATTGCGATAGGCGACGACAATTGGCTTGTATTGTGCGCTGGTAAAAAGCTGGTCGTTAGCGCCGATGGTGTAGGACTGCCGGGCTCCGTCGATGACGCCCTTGGCTTGATCCACATTGGCTTGCGCCAGAGCGGTGCGGACATCCTCGAGGCTTAATCCATAGGAGGCGAGTGCGGTTGGGTTGACCTGCACGCGCACAGCCGGCTTCTGTCCGCCGCTGATCGAAACCAGGCCTACGCCGGGCAACTGCGAAATCTTCTGCGCCAGTGCTGTGTCGGCCAGATCCTCAACTTTGGAAAGAGGCAGCGAGGCTGAGGTGAGCGCCAGCGTGAGGATGGGCGAATCGGCGGGATTTACTTTGTTGTAAATCGGAGGATTCGGCAGATCCGTGGGCAGATAGGTTGCGGCTGCATTTACTGCGGCCTGCACCTGTTGTTCTTCCACGTCGATGTTCTGGTCGAGCGCGAACTGCAGCGTGATCACAGAACTGCCGAATGAACTCGTGGAGGTCATCTGGCTGAGTCCGGGAACCTGGCCGAACTGCCGCTCCAGCGGAGAAGTGACTGAAGAAGCCATTACCTCGGGACCTGCTCCGGGGTAAAACGTAACCACCTGAATGGTTGGGTAATCGACCTCGGGCAGAGCAGAGACTGGCAGCTGCAGGAATGCGACCCACCCCACCAGCAACACGCCGATCATTAACAGCGTGGTCGCCACCGGGCGGAGAATGAATAAGCGTGAAGGACTCATGAAACTGGCGTCACTAAGGCCGGCCTGCCAGCACCGTTTTTGCCAGTGGGTGCGTTGGCCGGATTTATGTTACGAGGCTCAATTCTGCTGCCGGTTTGGAGTTTGTCCTGGCCGTCGGTCACAACCGTGTCCCCGGGATCAATGCCACTGGCGACAACTGTGGTATTACCCTGGGTCAGCGAAACCGCAACGTTGCGGGCCTCCACTGTGTTATCCGGCTTCACGGCGTAAACGAACGCTCCCTGAGGACCGTGCAACACGGCTGCGGTTGGCAATACCGTGCTGTGTTTGCGAGTCTCAAGCAGCAGGTTTGCGTTCACGAACTGATTGGGCCAAAGCTGGTTATCTTTGTTGTCGAAAACGGCTTTCAGCTTGGCGGTTCCGGTTGTCTGATCGATCTGGTTATCAATGGTGAGAAGTTTTCCGGTCGCAAGCTTGGTTTGGTTGTCGCGGCTATAAGCCTCCACTGCCAGCGTGGAATTCTTCATGTGTTGCGCAACGATCGGCAGCTCATCCTCGGGCAGGGTGAAGATCACCCCGATCGGCTGCAGTTGCGTAAGGATCAGCATGGGAGTGGTGTCGGTGGCGTGAACGATATTTCCTGGATCCACTTGCCGCAGGCCGACGCGGCCGGTGAAGGGAGCTGTGATATTGCAATAGACAAGCTGCAGTTTTGCGTTATCGATCTGCGCCTGATCGGTGCGCACCTGGCCATCGAGCTGATCGACGGTGGATTTCTGCGTATCTACCTGCTGCTGGGCAATGCTGCCGGAAGGAATGAGCGTGGTGTAGCGCTCCAGGTTTAATCGCGCATCACGCAAGGACGCCTGATCCTTGAAGAGCTGGGCTTGCATTTGCTCGAGCTGGACCTGAAAAGGGCGAGGATCGATGACGATTAATAAATCGCCTTGCTTGACGGTCTGGCCCTCCTGGAAATTGACCCGCATAATCTGCCCGTCCACACGGCTCTTGATGTTTGCCGTGTAGAACGCAGTCACGGAGCCCAATCCGACCAAATAAACTGGAACGTCTTGCCGTTCTACTTTTGCGATCGAAACCGATTCCGAGCGGGCGCCCGCGGCTTGCGCCTTCTGCTGTTTGGAATCGGCGGCGCCGCAGCCGGAGAAAGACGCACCAATGCTCAGCAGGCCGAGCAAAAGAAAAAAGCGGATGCGCCGCGAGAGTAGAGATGTAGCTTGACAAAAGCTCGAAGCAATCATATTCACATTTTCACGTTCGGATGCGACTTCAAAAGAACAGAGTGCCATTTATTAGACGTTCTCATTCGGGAACGGTTGCGGCACCTCTGCACGGAAAACGACAGATTGTCTTGCGCCAAGGTCCTCCGGCTGGAGGACGCAGTCAGGAACCGGAACGCACATGTGGAACTCTACCAATCAAGCATCAACTCTGGTGTCGCAGCTGGTCAAGCCTAAGCCTTAGATTTTACAAATCTTTACTCGCTTTCAACCGGCGCATGGCCGATTACGGCGCCTGCATTGAGGAGAGCGCGGGATGAAGCTTCTCGTAGGTCGTGATCTCCGATTCGTGTTGCAGAGTCAGTCCAATATCATCGAGGCCGTTGAGCAGGCAATGCCGGATAAAGTCGTCGATGGAAAACTTTGCAGAAAATCCCTGTTCGTCTCGCACCTCACATCGTTCCAAGTCAACGGTTAGCTGGTAGTTCGGCGTCTCGCGGGCTCGCTGCATTAATTTCGCGACTTCCTCGTCAGTCAAACGTACGGTAAGAAATCCGTTCTTCGTACAATTGTTGGCGAAGATGTCCGCGAACGAAGAAGAAATCACGGCGCGAAAACCGAAGTCCGCGAGGGACCAGACTGCATGCTCTCGCGAGGAGCCACAGCCGAAATTATTTCCCGCCACCAGAATGCTGGCGCCTGCGTAACGCGGATCGTCCAGCACGAAAGCGGACGTCTTCTTTCCGTCCGCAGCGAATCGCCAGTCATAAAACAAAAACTGTCCGAAGCCCGTGCGCTCGATTCGCTTCAGGAATTGCTTGGGAATGATCTGGTCAGTATCAACGTTCACGCGGTCGAGAGGAGCTACGCGGCCGCGATGGATGCGAAATGGATTCATTGAAAATTCCCTGGACTCATTCTCATTGTCAGCATTATTGACGCCCGTCTTATTGAAACTTCCAGTTCCGAATATCTGTAAAGTGTCCGGCAATGGCCGCGGCAGCGGCCATCATAGGACTGACCAGGTGGGTTCTACCGCCCCGCCCTTGGCGGCCTTCGAAGTTCCGGTTGCTGGTGGAGGCACAACGCTCGCCCGGCTGCAGAATATCTGGATTCATTCCCAAACACATCGAGCAACCTGACTCGCGCCACTCGAAGCCAGCGTCCAGAAAAATCTGATGCAAGCCTTCCTGCTCCGCCGCACGCTTCACGGCCTGTGATCCCGGCACAACCATCGCCCGTACTTTTGCGCTCACGTGATGCCCCTTGGCGACGCGCGCTGCGGCGCGCAGATCCTCAAGCCGGGAGTTTGTGCATGATCCGATAAAGACGCGTTCGATTCCAATATCTTCGATTCGCTTGCCGGACTCGAGGCCCATATACTGCAAGGCTAACTCGGTCGCACGCCGGTCGGATTCTTTTAAGGCGCTGGTCTCGGGCACGCGGCCGGTCACGGGAGCCACCATTCCTGGATTTGTACCCCAGGTGACGAACGGAGAAAGCTGCGCCGCATCGATATCCACGACCTTGTCGAAGGTTGCGTCTTCGTCGCTGGCGAGGCTCCGCCAGTACAGCACTGCTTTTTCCCAGTCGCTCTCCCTGGGAGAGAACTTCTTGCCGCGGACATAAGCAAACGTGGTTTCGTCGGGCGCCACCATTCCGGCGCGGGCGCCAGCCTCGATGCTCATGTTGCAAAGCGTCATGCGGCCTTCCATCGACAGCGCGCGCACCGCGGGTCCAGCATATTCGATTACATGACCGCTGGCGCCGTCGGTTCCGATCTGGCCGATGATTCCGAGAGCCAGATCCTTCGCAGTCACACCCTCCGGCAAACGGCCACGCACGTCAATCTTCATCGTCTTCGGCTTTTTCTGCGCCAGGCATTGGGTGGCGAGAACGTGTTCGACCTCCGAGGTTCCGATGCCGAAGGCCAAGGCTCCGAACGCGCCATGGGTGCTGGTGTGGCTATCGCCGCAGACGATCGTCATCCCCGGCTGTGTCAGCCCCAGTTCCGGTCCGATCACATGAACGATTCCCTGTTCCGGCGAGTCCATGTCAAAAAGGCGGACGCCGAATTCCTTGCAATTCGCCTGCAGCACAGCAATCTGTTTTGCGGCAATCATATCTGTGATCGGAGTGCCGCGCGGTTCGGTGGGAATGTTGTGATCAACTGTGGCGACGGTTCGCAACGGCTGGCGCACTTTTCTTCCGGCGACTCGCAAACCATCAAAGGCCTGCGGCGAAGTTACTTCGTGAACCAGGTGCAGATCGATGTAAATGATGGGAGAGCGGTCGCTCGGTTGCGCCACTAAATGGGCATCCCAGATTTTTTCGAAGAGTGTTTTTCCTGTCGGCATGGATGCGGATCGAATTCACCGGCTCACCCACGGAGGCGAATCCTGAAAATATAGTTTTTCACAGCGGGCGCGTGGGGGCAAGCCTCCGAAGCCGTGGAGGGTGCATCTATTCAAAATGGAGCTTGCCGTATCTGATCTCAGGTATCATAAAAGTCACACGAATGATTAATGGAAAACGAATCGCGGTCGTAATGCCGGCCTACAACGCGGAGAAAACCCTCGCGGTCACGGTGGGCGAACTTCCGGATCTGGTGGATATTCGTATTCTTGTGGACGACCGCAGTTCCGATCGCACGGTGGATCTGGCGCGGCAGCTCGGCCTGCAGGTTTTCCAGCATGACCGCAATTACGGTTACGGCCGCAACCAGCAGACCTGCTACCGAGAGGCGCTGGCGGCGGGCGCGGATGTGGTCATCATGCTTCATCCCGACTACCAGTACACTCCATACTTGACTACGGCGATGGCCAGCATGGTGGCGTACGGGGTTTACGATGTGGTGCTGGGATCGCGCATTATCGGCGGCACGGCGCTGCACGGCGGGATGCCGGTCTACAAATACATCTCCAACCGGATGCTCACGGCGTTCGAGAATTTATTTCTGCGAGTAAAGCTTTCGGAGTATCACACCGGATATCGGGCCTTCAGCCGGGAAGTGCTGACCGAACTGCCGCTGCTCGAAAACTCCGACGATTTTGTCTTTGATAATCAGATGCTGGCGCAATGTGTACACTTCGGTTTTCGCATCGGAGAAGTCTCGTGCCCTACGAAGTATTTCGAAGAGGCGTCCTCAATCAACTTCCGCCGCAGCGTGAAGTATGGTTTCGGAGTACTGGCCACGACTTTGCAATTTGCGCTGCAGAAGGCCGGCTTGATCCATTTGCCGCGGTTTAGCGACCAGGGGCGTAAGCTTGAGGCTGGATATCCCACGTATTACGCTCGTAGAACCGCGCGTCCCGCCTAGAAAAAGCTGTTGCTGACCCGTTTCCGGTGCGCAGCAAGTTTTGAGGTCACTTTTTCCCGGACAAGAATCCCAGGACTTTGCTGGCGAATGCATCAGAGAATCCGAAGCGCGCTTTCGCGCGCGAGTAGACATCGACCGCTTTCTTATCCAACCAGATCGTCGCCGACTTTCGCCAGCCATCTTGAGGCCGCGCAAAATAATCGGTGGAATGTCCTGTAAGTTTCTTGTTGTTCTCAAGAGTGTAGTAGTACAGAGCCAGGCTTTTTCGCGACACGCCCTTCGGGCAAGTGAGCGGGTCTGGAAATCCGTGCAAGGAGCGCGCATCGGTGGTGAAAATGAGAGCGTGATTGAGCAGGGGCGGATACTTGGCTGCGCAACGCGTCATATTCTGTTCCCACAGCTCAAGCGCTCCGCCCCACGCATCGCGCCATCCAGGATTCAGATAGAGGATGAGGTTCACGCGGCGGCGCCAATTGGTATGAAAGTGGTGCATGGAAAAATCCGTGTGCACGTTTAAATATCCGCCCGGGCCCGACTGGTGCAGACCGCCCCCCTCAAGCATAGGATCCGACATCAGATTCGGAATTCCGGTTAATTCCGAAATCCAAGCGACAAACTCTGGCGCGTTCAGTTCGTCGGTTACGGCGGCGAGGGTGGGGGGAAAGAGTTGGCGCTTCGCCATTCCCAACTTATTTTCGTTGGCGTGTTTGTATTGCGTCCAAGCATCGCTGGCAGGGTGGGGAAATTGCGCAGCCATCGCAAGAGCAGTCGCGGGTGCAAGAAAATCTTCCAGCAGAATGTGCGGGCAAGGCTGGTTCTCACGGTATCGCGCGCCTAAGGCAGGTAATCGCGGCCTCCACTGCTCGTAGGGAAACAAGCGGTCTGTATCCTGAAGAAGTTCCTGAACTGCTTGGGCGGTCGACATTCTATAAATTTCTCCTAACTGCAGTTGCCAGTCGATAGATCCATAGCAAAGCTCATTGTCCGTGGGCTGGTCTTGCTTGCGTTCTTTTTCTTTTCTTTCATCATTCTAAGGAATACGGCAAACGCGAACTGCAGCATTCTGATAGGCACAATCGAGTGCGGTGCCTTGTGGCTGCTGCACCACTACCCAGTTCACGCCATACTTACCTTTCAGCCGCTCGAAGTCTGGCGGACCAAACTTTCTCCACGGCGTTTGATCTTGCACTTGCGCCCACCATTCCTCAGCCAAGGCAGGAAACATACTGACCACGCCGTTGTCTTTCACTCCGTCGGCGAGACGGCTTCTTTGGGCGAGGCAGCGAAATCCAACTTCATCTTCGCCGGCGATATCCATGTAGTAGGGGTCGAGAGCGAAAACCGCGTCCACCGGGGTGTTCCGCCGAATCCAAATAAAGGCTTGGGCCCATGGATTCTTGGATGCGCGACCCGGCAATTCCAGATGCGCACTCGCGGGAAAAAGTGCCCGCTGTGCCAGGAACATTCCCACACTCAAGGGAATGAATAACAGCAACCAGCGCCAGACGCGGTTTTGCAGCACATACTCGCCGAGAAAGCCCCCTATCATGACGAACATTACGATGTACTCGAAGTGCAGGCTGCGAAGAGGTTGCAGGCGAGCAAGCGCTTCAAAACGCGCGGGAAGGTCGAACACGACGGCTTCGATGAGATAGATCAAGCCATAGATGATAACGGCACGACTCACGCGCTCGACCATGCGCCATTGCCGGCGACGAGCGATCCGACCGAACCACCAGAACAAAATAAGCGGCGCAACGATTCCCAGCAGTTCATACCACTGCCAGTTCTGAATGTAATGGTAGGCGTGGCGTTTGGCTGCTTCGTGATAGGCGGGCGAAGGCGGGGGCGCCAACGGGATTTGCAACCAGAACAACGCGGCCAGCGGCGCTGGATGCCACCGTTTCCAATAACTCTCCAATCTGTCCATCACTACAAATAAAAGGCAGAACGAAAAGGAATAGACCCACATCAGCGGATGCATACAGGCAGCAAAAACCAGCCACAGGAACGCGCGGACGTATTTCTTCTCCAAGGTTCGAGCGAGCATGAAGATTCCGGCGAATGCCGCCAGATTCCGCGGGTTTAAATACTGGTCCACGATGTAGAGCGCCGTGCCTGAGACTGGGATTGAAAGCAGTGCGGCAACCAGACAAACTCCGCCCCACCGCGCTCTGGCGCTCGGGAAGAACAGACCAGATAACTCCCAACAGGCGAGGAGCAGCAGAAAAATGGATGCTATTTGCCATACGAGCAGGCTGACCTCCATCGGCAAATGAGTGACTCGTAAAGAAAGAGCAACAACATTGGGGAAGAAAGTCAGATTGGCATGCGACAGGAAAAATTCGCGTCCGACGGGAAATAATTCCGGATGCAGAATTTTCTCCACGCCCGGCAGGTAGATCTCGGCATCCTCAGCGAAGGGATGATAACCCTGCACCAGGAATGCTCCCACTGTCAGCAAGAAAAGCCAGAGGAAGTTCAGCGTCTTGTGTTTATCAGGAAGAATCTCGCTCACTTGATCGATGCGGCGGCAACTTGCGTCCGGATGGTCGCAAACCTTACCTTCCGTTCCGCAACCCAGGCAGCGACCGCGTAGGCGGCCAGCACGATGTACTGCGGATCGATGGGCCGACGATAATAATCTTCGGGATGCGTCAGATAATAAATGATCGGAAAGAATAGAAATACCAGTATGTAAGGCATGGCAATGTGCGGGCTGAGAAGCCATGCCCGGCGAAGTCCGAGCAGAGTCAAGATAGTAAGCCCGGTGCAGAAAATTACGTTGAACGGATCGGCCGGTTCTTCCTGCAGATATCGCCGGCTGAAACTCCAGAAACCGGTCCACAAATAAACTACTCGGCGCAGTGTCTGCTGCGCGTACAGCAGACGATGCGAATTGATAAATGCCAGTCCTTCGTGAAACTTCTTTTGCGTGTAGGCGATCTCGCCGAGTTGCTGGTACTCCCGCCACTCGTTTTCGTTGTCTGACGGGTGATAGCCGGGAGGTCCCCAGTGCCAGGAATCCTGATTATTGCCGAAGTACACTTCGAGACCAAGGCAGCTACGGAACGGAATGAATTTATGAAACGTTTCGTAGTTTCGAACAAACCACGGCGCGACCACGAGTGTCACCGCCAAGACAGCGCCAATGCCCGGCGCTAGCCAGCGACGGCCGCTCTTGCAGAGACGGTACCAGGCCCACACTCCCAGGAACGGCGCCACGGACATCACCACCGGATCGGTTAAGCCACCGAAACCGCTGAGGGCACCGAAACCAACCCAGTGCCACACGGAAGAGGAACTCTCGATGTGCAGCGCGGCCAGGAATACCAGGGTCATCAGCAATGTGGTCAGTGTTGTCGCCCAAATGAAATCGGCGGAGAAAAAAATTGCGTAGGGAAAAAATGCCCAGGACCAGCCTGCCCATTGCGCCGTCCCCTCGCCAAAAGTCTTCTTAGCGATGAAGTAAATGGGGATGCAGGTTAACGCAGAGAAAACGCAGTCGAGTGCGAGAACTGCAATCGCCGAAGCTTTGGTGTAGATGCCGAATAGTTTAAAAATCCCCGCCAGGAGATACGGGAAAACAGGCGCCAGCCAGGCGGTTGGTCCGGTCTTGCCAAATAGAGGGTTGCTGAAACCTTCTCCCTGTGCGATGGAGCGAGCAATCCTTCCGGCTTCGCCCCCAAAACGCCAGTGATCTCGATAGGGGTCGGTCCGTTCCGGATATGAAAAGCACATCACTACGAGCCGCAGCGCCAAGGCCACTACTACCATCCAGAACAGTGAACTCTTCACGGTCGCGGAGGTTTTCGGTTTGCGCGTATCGAGTTCGGAAGCTGTTATCAGTGGCAGTGCCATTCGCTCCAATGGGTGCTGCGGACTGACTATACTTTGCCATAACAGAACATGCTGAGTCTGTGTACTTACAATTCTTTACTTGCAGGGCGTTCGTTCCCTGCCAGGCGCTTGCGCCTTTCTTATCCGCTACGTAGCATAAAATCACATGGCTGCTGCACTGATGCCCGACCGCCTCAGGCCCAAAATGGCCTTCGGCGAGATCATCGCGTTTGCCTACGACACTTTTTGCAGCAACAAAGTGCGCTTCATCCTGACCGCGCTGGGCATGGTGATTGGCACGGCGTCACTCATCCTAGTCGTCACGATTGGCATGACGGGCCGGCAATTTGTTCTCAACCAGATTCAGGCGATTGGGACGAACGAGATTTGGGCGGAATACCTGGGTGGCGCGCCGCACATCAGCAACTCCAATCCGGACCCGCTCACCATCGACGACCTTCACGCTGTTCAGGAAGTTGTGCCCGGCATAGTTGCCTCGTCTCCTGTGACCCAACTTTCCGATCGCGTTCCAGTGGGCAACGGTAAAGAGAAGGACGTCACAATTCTCGGCGTGAGCCCCGAGTATCTGCGGGTACGCAATCTCGTTGTTCCCTCCGGAAGATTCTTCGATCAGGAGGATTCTCAGGCTCACAACAAGGTCGGGGTCATCACCGAGAAAATGGCGATTGAGGTTTACGGCTCGTCGCAAGTCGCCGTGGGCAAAATCATCAAGCTCAATGGACTGCCTTTCACCATCATCGGAACTTTCAAGGAGCGCGTGGAAACTTTCGGGCAGTCAGAAATCGTCGATAACACGATGCTGATTCCCTATTCCGTCAGCCGGTATTTCATGGAGATTCCCAGCGTCAAGCTCTTGTATTTCTCCATGGAAGATCCCTCGATGGTGATTCCGGCCACGGCTCAAATCAAGCGCGTATTGCAATCACGGCACCGCTCGGAGTCGGTTTACGACGTCTCGAATCTCACCGCGCTTCTGGCTATGGCCGATCGAATCGCCAGTGGGCTTACATGGGTACTTCTTCTGATTTCCATGGTGACTCTGCTGGTGAGCGGAATTGGAATCATGAACATCATGCTGGCCACAGTGACTTCGCGCATCCGGGAGATTGGGATCCGAAAGGCCATTGGCGCGACCAACCGGGAGATCCGTTTTCAGTTTCTTGCGGAGGCAATTCTGATCTCCTTCATTGGAGGGTTCGCCGGGATCGTGATCGGCCTGGCTATTCCCTACTCGGTGCGATTTTTGACGGAGTATAGGATTCCCATTTCCGGCCTGTCGGCGATCATTGCGATTGTCGTTTCTTCGGTGGTGGGAGTAATCTTCGGCACCGTCCCGGCGGCCCGGGCGGCGCAACTGGATCCGGTTGAGAGCCTCCGTTACGAATGAACATTCAGGAGCGTAATCGGCGGCGCGAAAATTAGCCTGCCCGCAGACGCCACAAAGCCGGGCTGGTTGGCCCGGCTCTCTTTGCGTGGAACTGAATCAGTCGATCTTGGTTCGACCGGTTGATCCAGAATGTCTGACCCGCTTGGGTTACATCACCATCGCGAGGTTCTCAAGTTCATGTTGCAGCACCGGCAGGGCGCATCCCGCCATCTCGACACGGCCAGCGGCATCGAGGGCCGCTTTGGGTGAAACCCCATAGCCCCGGCCCATCAAGAAAACCTGCAGCAGTTCGGCGGCTTCATACGAATCGATCATGCCGCCCTGCAGCAAATCGCTGCGCAGGGCTGCCAGTTCGGTCGCCGTAAATCTGTCTTTATCGTTGTTCACCGCTATGTTCATCGCGTTTTCAAACATGGCCGTCATCACCTCCGACTCCGACCTACCTACCACAATTGCTTATTAGACTCATCGGCAGCTATTGAAGTTGCATGCAATTCTGCTGCCGCAGCCGCCGGTTACTTTGAGATACGTCCGGCAAGCTGGTTTAGATTCATAAACCCCTCTGAAAGTAAGAAGTTGCAGGGAGGGTAGAGGAATACCGGCCACTTCGGTAAGGTGTCCGAGGTACCCGGAAGGTCTCAATACTGACACGGAGTGTCATTCTGGGCGGGAATGCGCACAGCTCCATAGGTTCAGTTGGGCGAGGTCCCTCGGTGAGCAGCCGCTCGGGCGGCACAGCAGATGGTCAGGCCGAATCAGGCGTTCTCGATTGTGGCTTCATCGACCAGCATGATGGGAATATCGTCCTTTACCGGGTACACGCGGTGGCATTGCGAGCACTTCAGGGTCTCCGGACTCGGACGGTATTCCAGGGGCTGTTTGCAGGCCGGGCAGACCAGAATTTCCAGTAAATCCTTAGCTATCATGCCGAGCATTTTACGCCTTCGCCGGGAACCACGGCTGTCACTAGGGAAAATCTGTTCGGCTGCGGCAGCGCTCGATGCCCGCGCCGGTGTAAGATTTTTCCAGACGAAGTCCAAGTAAGGTTGGAGCCTATGCCTGCACGAATCCTCGATGGCAGCCGAATCGCGAACGATATCCGCAGTGAAGTGGCTGCGGAAGTCAGGGGTATGGCCTCGGCTGGAGTTCGACCGGGGTTGGCCGTCGTCCTGGTCGGCCATAATCCGGCTTCGGAAATCTATGTGCGTGGCAAAGTGAAGGCTTGTGAGGAAGTCGGGATCTACAGCGAGCAGCACACCCCGTCCGAGGCCGCGACGACCGGACAGTTGCTGGCACTGATTCAAGACCTCAACCGGCGCGACGAGATTGACGGCATCCTAGTGCAACTGCCTCTGCCTGCGCAGGTAGACTCCAAACAGATCTTGATGGCGGTTGATCCGGCCAAGGATGTGGACGGTTTCCATCCTGTGAACGTAGGATTTCTGTCCACGCAGCGACCTGGGTTGGTGCCCTGTACGCCGGCAGGCGTGATCGAGATTCTGAAGCGCAGCCAGATTCCCATTGCGGGACAGGAAGCTGTGGTGGTGGGGCGCAGCGACATCGTTGGCAAGCCCGCCGCCATGCTTTTGCTGAATGCCAACGCGACCGTTACCGTTTGCCATTCGAAAACGCGGGATCTTCCCGGAGTCTGCCGCCGCGGAGACATTCTCGTGGCGGCAATCGGCCGCGCCGGAATGATTACCCGGGACTTCGTGAAGCCCGGAGCCACGGTGATCGATGTTGGCATGAACAAGGTGACGGACCCGGCGGAGTTCCAACGCCTCTTCGGCGGTTCGACTCGCAATGCGAAGCGGGAGGAGACTTTCCGAACCAAAGGGTCGACCCTGGTTGGCGATGTGCATCCCGAGGTAGCCGAGATTGCGGGAGCGCTCACGCCCGTGCCCGGCGGAGTCGGTCCACTGACTATCGCGATGCTCATGTACAACACGGTAAAGGCCGCGAAGATGCGTCGCGGCAGCCGCATACCGGAGCTGTCACGCGCCTGAACAGCAATTCCACCACCGAGAACGCCGAGTGCGCTGAGAAACTGCTTCCGAAGCTTCCTCTCTTCGCGTACTTTTCGTTTCATTTGTTGTCCTCCATCTCGGAGATACCTTCATGCTGAAGGTCGGGCTTACAGGCGGTATCGCATCGGGCAAATCAGTCGTCGGCGAGATGTTTGTTGCATTGGGCGCATGCCTGGTCCAGGCCGATCGGATCGCGCATGAACTCATGCGGCCCGGTCAGCCGGTCTACAACCAGGTGGTGCGCCACTTCGGCGGTGGAATTCTTAACCCCGATCTCAGCGTGAATCGCGCCAAACTCGCGGACGCGGCGTTTGGCCCGGGAGTCGGGTCCGGAAATCAACCGTCATCTCAAGGGCCCTCTCGCGTGGATTTACTGAACCGCATCGTGCATCCTGCTGTAATTCGCAGCCAGGAAGAGTGGATGGAAGAGATGGGACGGCAAGACCCGCATGCCGTAGCGATTGTGGAAGCCGCGCTGATTCTGGAAGCGGGCGCCGCGAAAAGATTTGACCGCCTAATCGTCGTCACCTGTAGTGACGACCAACGCGTCGTTCGCTTCGCGGCGCGGCATAAGTTGGCAATTGACGTTGCCCGGAAGGAAGTCGAGCGCCGGATGGCCGCGCAACTGCCCGAAGCGGAAAAGATCAAGGCGGCCGATTTTGTGATCGATAACTCGGGCTCCCTCGACCGGACACGCGAGCGGGTCGTGGAGGTGTGGCAAAAGCTGCGCGCCGAGGCTGCTTCCCGGATTTGAACGGATCGCCCGGGCCTGATATTCGTTTATAGCGCTCGTTTGTTATAGCCCTGGCCGTACATGGTTCACTGTATTCGGGGGTTCGTCAGAGTCTGCGTATGATGAAACACTGTGTCTGGCCTCCCTCGCCTGGCGGACACGTGCGGGAAAACAACTATGCGGGTGCTGGTAGTCGATGACCATGAAGTCGTCCGTCGAGGCGTCCGCGCCCTTATCCAGAGCCATTCCAACTACGAGGTCTGCGGCGAGGCGGTTGACGGGCAGGATGCCGTAGAGAAAGCCCAGGAGCTAAATCCCGACGTCATCGTCATGGATGTCAGCATGCCGCGTTTAAATGGCCTGGAAGCCACCCATCTGATACGTGCAGCGCTTCCCGATTCCGAAATATTGATTCTCAGCCAGCACGATTCTCCAGAGATGGTTCGCCAGGCCTTCAAGGCGGGCGCTCGCGGTTACGTGGTGAAATCGTCCATTGCCCGGGACTTGCTGGCCGCGCTGAAATGCGTGGGGCGCGGGCAACCGTTTTTTGAACGGGCGTTGTCAGAGCAGGACCGAAACCCTCCTATCGATTCCAAAGAGATCTTGCAGCGGAGCGCGGCGTTGGAGCAAGCTCTGCGCGAGAGCGAACAGCTTTACCGGTCCACATTCGAACTGGCTGCGTTGGGAGTTGCCCAAGTCAGCCCGAGTGGCCGATTTTTACGCGTGAACGATAAGCTCGCCGAGATTACCGGATATAGCAAAGACGAATTGCTGGTGATGACTTTTCAGGAGATCACTCATCCCGAGGACCTTGGAGAAGAAGTTTCTCAAGGCGAACAGGTGAAGAGTGGCGCTCTGGAAACCTATTCGATGGAGAAACGCTACGTTCGGAAAGACGGATCCATCATCTGGGTAAATTTGACCGTTTCGGGCGCGCGAAATGAAAAGGGGGAATTGAAGCATTTTATTTCGGTGGCGGAAGATATAAGCGCACGCCGGGAGGGGGAAGAGGCGCGATACAGGCCTGCCGCGATCGTGGAATCCTCCGACGATGCGATTGTCTCAAAAAATCTGAATGGAATCATTCAGAGCTGGAATGCGGGGGCGCAACGGACCTTTGGATTTACTTCCGAAGAAGCGGTGGGACAGTCGATCACGATGATCATCCCACCGGAATTGCGGGACGAAGAAAAGGAAATTATCCGGCGGCTGCGGAATGGCGAGCGGATCGAGCACTATGAGACCGTACGGATGACCAAGTCGGGGGAGAGGCTCAACATTTCTCTCACCGTGTCTCCGGTTCGAGATTCGCGGGGCAAGATTATCGGGGCTTCAAAAATTGCTCGTGACGTCACGAGCGAAAACGCATTGAAGAGACATTGCGGCAGCGCGAATCCCGGATGCGGGCCGCATTCAGTCAAACCTATTCCTTTCTCATCCTGCCGACACCGGATGGAACCATCATCGACGCGAATCGCGCGTGCCGATCTCGAACATGCCGGTCTCGAACATGCTTGGCTCCAAGAATGGCCGATCGTCCGCGAGACCGCCCAGAGCTGGCGTCGGGATTCAGGGTATGCGCGAAAGGGTAAAACAGTTGGGTGGTAGCTTCGCAATAAAATCCGCCGAAACTGGCACGGTAGTGACCGTGAGCTTCCCGTTGTCCTTATCTGTCCCAGTATCACAACAAGCTTCCTGAACGCGTGCAGGCGATCAATGCGACCGTTGCGCCAGGTCGTCTTTGCCGCATGTCTTACCCCGGAACATATTAGAATCGATTGGGAGCGCTTTTCTCGGCTAACTTGAGCTTCCAGGTTCGATTCGCGTTCCGCAAGGCTGACTTATGAAACTCCTAAGACCTGCAATTTTCGCGCTGGTGTTTGCCGGCGCGTTTTTCTACTTCACTACCTGGCGTTCGAATTCGCGTACCAGTTTCCTGCAGCCCTCGAATTGGCTGAACCATCCTGCAGAAGTGGAAATTACGGAAGCTGCCGGTAATGAGGGGCTCGACAGCGAAGAGCAGAACAATATCCTCGTGTACCGGAAGAATATCCCCTCGGTGGTAAACGTTACCTCGCGCGCCATGACTTTCGACTTCTTTTACGGGCTGGTGCCGCAGGAGGGGCAAGGCTCAGGCTTCGTCATTGACCGGCAGGGCCACATCCTCACCAACTATCACGTCGTCGAGGGCGCGCGGCAGGTGAAGGTGACCATGCATAATCGCAAGACTTATGAAGCGACGATTGTCGGGACGGATCCGCCGCACGATCTGGCAGTCATTCAAATCAAGGCGCCCGATCTTATTCCCGCGGTACTCGGCGACTCGCGCAACCTGCAGGTCGGGCAGAAGGTTTACGCGATCGGCAATCCCTTCGGGCTGGCAGGAACTATGACGCGTGGCATTGTGAGTTCGATCCGTCCCGTGCGCGAGCCAAGTGGGGCAACGATTGACGAAGCCATTCAAACCGACGCCGCGATTAATCCCGGCAACTCCGGTGGGCCGCTGATGAACTGGCATGGAGAAGTGATCGGGATCAATACCATGATTCTCTCCAGCGTGGGGCAGAATGCCGGGATCGGATTCGCGATTCCGATTAACACCGCGAAGGCGGTGCTGAACGATTTAATGACGCTGGGGCGCGTGCGCCGGCCCGCCCTGGGCGTGCGCACCATTCCGATCAGCGCCGAACTGGCCGAGGAAATGGGACTGCCGGCGGATTACGGGCTACTGATTGTACAAGTGATTCCGGGCGGCTCGGCGGATCAGGCCGGCCTCCGCGGGGGTAATGAGCAGGCGTATCTGGGAAACACTCCCATTATGCTGGGCGGAGACTTAATCATCGCCATCGATGGTGAAAAAGTTGAGGATGAGGACTCCCTGGCGCAGATTATGAATAACCACCGGGCTGGCGACACGGTGAAAGTGACAATTTACCGCAACAAGAAAAAACTTGATGTAAGCGTGGCGTTGGGCGAAGCCAGGGAACAAGTCTAGAAGTTTCTGCCGAAGGTTCCTGCATACGACGAGGAACGGTCGATCGTCAGAATGCGTAACGCAGCGACTCCGTTAATGTGTTCGCATGAAAGTAGCGCGGCGCCGTAGGTCCCACGAACGAGCCCTCATTGTATTGGTAATAATTCCAGCCGGTATTCCACGCGACTTTATGGCCTAAGTCCACCCGCAGGTAGGCCACCGGTTGGTAAAAGCTGTATTGAGCGCTGCCTTGGGGCTGCAGAATGTTGAATTGAGGAACGCTGCCGTCGACGTTGGTAACGCTGCCCCCGACGTTGGCGGAGGTTCTCTTGTCCAAATTAAATCTGACGGTAGCCATCCCGAAGTTGGTGTTGTTGGTGTAGAACGAATTTGCCAGCAGGGGATTCGTCGCAACTGTAGCCGGAGGAACGATCGGGCCGGAGCAAGCGGTGGCATTCGTCACGAACGGGAGAGTGACGCCGACTGGCGGCGTGTCACTGAAGCAGATCAGGGCATTTTGAATCACGTCGTTATAGTTGTATGCCAGATCGATTCCGAAGCGTTCGCGCGGTGTGAGCGAGGCGGTGACTCCATAGTTGCGGTTGTGGCCAATGTAATTGGTAAGCGAGTCCGCGTTGGCATCTTCGAGGATGTTAATGGAAGCGCCCAGAACCGCCCACTGCCGGGGCATGTAGCTTGTCTGGAAGCGATAGCGCGATTCCTTGCGGGGAGCTATGCGAACGATCACATTGTCATAATTCGTGTGCTCGAGGTCGAAATTCAAGCGCAGTGCAGTGGTGGGCCGTGCCCAGAAGCCAAGCAGCGTGGTGTATTCGTCCACCAGGAAATGATCTTCTCCAGTTGTCGAATATGCGTTCATGGTCTCGGTTCCGGAAAAGTTGTTGAATAGATTGAAGACCCGGTCTCCGTAGCGGAAGCCGACGCGGGTTCCGGCTTTCTTCGAAATATCCCAAGCCAGTTCGCTTTGATTTCTTTTCAGGCCCTGGTTGAAGGAGGACTGGGCGAGTGTGGGCGTCGTGGTGGGCGCGGTTGCGCTGAGGGGGGTAAGCAGCGTGCAGGCTGCCGGGTTGGTGCAATCGCTGTCAACCTCGCTAAAATTACCGTTCTGTGGGATGCGGTAGGCCCAGAAATAGAATTTGTCGATCAGGCGCACATGTTTGGTGAGGTGGACCGTAGCCTCCAGGTCGAGCACGTCGGAGATGCGGCTGGCATTGGCAATCCCGGTGCCGAGGAAGGCGCGAGTGCTGGTGCGGGTAATCAATCCGTCGAAAGACTCGTCGAGCGGCGTGTTCATCTCGGCATCGCTATAGGAAAACGATGCGACCAGATCGACCCTGGGAAAGAAATTGCTGCGAAATCCGAGACGCTCGGTTGGGGTGGAAGTACGGATCCGCTGGTTGCGCTGGTAACTGAAGTCGCCACTGCAGGTGACGTCAGTTAGAGTACCGGTCGAACTGATGAGGCTGGTGGCCGGCGGCTTCACCGCACAAGGCTCTTTGTTCGCAGTGTCGATGGATAGGCCGAGCTGCACCGGACCGCTGCCGGGCAGGAGCGCGGCCGCGAAAGAACCTAATTGAGTGTCGGTGTCTCCTCGATAGTAGTCGAAGAATTGGTCGTAGCTGAGGACAGTTCGCGGCGCCATCCTCCAGTCCGCGCCCAGGCGGTAGGAGTTCATGGTCGTGTTCCACGGCTGGAGCAGCGGACCTTCCGTACCTTCGTGAATGCTGGTATATACCGGCCCTGTCATGTTGTTGTGGGAATAGCCGAGGCGAAGGCTGACGCGCGATTGCGGGAGCAGCGTGAGGTCGAAGTCGGTCATGCGGCGCGTAGTGTCGAACGTGTTCGGTGACGTCTGAACTGGAATGTAAGGAGTGGAGGTGGGAGGATTCAGCGGATTCGCCAGCAGATCGTAATCGGAGAAATACTGGTCGCGCCGGAAGCTGCCTTGCAGGTTGTACCACTTGTTCTTGTCTGCACGCAGGCGCAAAGCGTTGTTTGGATCGCCGCCCCAGCCAAAGCTGTTAAGAAAAAGATCGTCGAAGAGCAGGCCCTGGTGATCCAGCGAATGCATGGAAATGGTCTGGTCGAGAATCCGCGGCCCGGTCTGCAGATTCACCAGTGTGTCGTACATATCGCCGCTGCCGGTGATGCCAACCGCCCGGCCACCCAGTTCGATCGAGGAGTGAATCTGATAGCCGCCGCCGGTGACGCCGTCGGGCTCGGCGGGCGGATTCTGGCCCGCACCGGAGCCCTGCGCGAAGAGCATTTCGGATGACGGCACAAGCAAGACCAAGGCAAGCACGCTCAGGAGAAGCCTGATGCCAGACCATTTCGCAGCTCGACTCCGCCTTAACGCGAAGCCAAAGGTTGCGGTAGAGCCTAGGAAAGACAGCAGGCTGATTTTTCTTGGCAGCATCATTGATGTTCCCCTTACTTAAAAAACACTTCGCTGAAGTTCGATCCATGAATCTGGCTGTGGCAGAGGGTGCAGGCCTGATACTTCGCCGATTGGTTGTGTACCGGCCCGCTGGGGCCAACCGTCGGGAAGGTGTGGCACTGCAGGCAGAGCATGTTCACGATGCTGACTTTCAGCAACCGGGGATTGGTGGAACCGTGGGGGGTGTGGCAACTGGTGCAGCCCTCGGCCTTCACCGGCACGTGCTCGTAGACGAACGGTCCCTGCTTGTCGACGTGGCACTTGTAACAAACGGCATCCCCGCTAGGCAGACTCCGCACCTGTTTTACAGTTGCCGTGCCGTGAGGGTTATGGCAGTCGGCGCACTGCACCAGGCCTTCATTCACCCGGTGATGAAAGGGTTTGGCAAAGTCCGCCTTGGCGGAAGTATGGCAGCCGTAGCACAGCTTGGGCTGCTCCTGAACCAGCAGATTTTGTTGGCCCTCGGCGTGGTGAGGCGAGTGACAGTCAAGACATCCGACTGCGCTGCTGGCGTGGGCGGACTCGGCAAAGTGAGACTGTTCGTGACCTTCGCCGTGGCAGGTCAAACAGCGGGCGCTGGTTTCCTCCCGGGACTTGCCCTCGAAGACGTATATTTTGCTTTTGTCGCCGCCTCCGGCGACGTGCTCCGCGCCCGGCCCGTGGCAACCCTCGCAACCTTGCTTGGCTGGACCGCCCGCTTTGTTCAGCGTGGTTTTCCAGTGCGGCGTCTTTTCCCAGGCGTTGTAAATCTCTTCGTGACAGGTTTTGCAGGTTTCCGCTCCCACATACTTGGAGGCTTCGGAGGCAGGGGCACTGACTGCCTGGGCACCGGCGGATTGAGCGCTCTGCCCCTGCGGCTGAGACTCTCCCGCAGCGAAGCCGAGGGCGGAGAGGAATACGGCGGAGCACAAAAGAACTCGTGAGATCCTGGAATCTGCTGGCATTAGCGCCCTCCTTCGACACCTGAGGTTGGTCATGACTGCGTTTAAAAGCAATTTTTTGCTTCGCCAAGAAGTCGCCACGAGTTTGCATTGCGACATTTTGCATTGCGACATTTCACCTTACGAAAAGCCCGTTTTACCAATCTGGTCAATATTGAACTCGCGTGAAATCGAGGTCTGAGTACAGCCATCGTCACCTGCTGCATCGCAATATGCTTTGGCAACGCCTGCCACGATTTGCCACTTCTGCATGCATTATCGACAGCAGCCCTCGCAACTGGCGTGATGATCGTCACAACCTGTTTTCTTTTCGGACGTGGCCGATTCATTACGGGAAGGTTGCCCCATTTTGAACGTGGGATATGGTTTTCAGCGCTTCCGGACTGAGCAAGCTGTACAGTCGTCCGCAGAAAAGACTTTCCGGATATGAGTATGCGGTGGTGGTAACGCAGGGCACGGTTTCACAGCGGAACTGTGAGCGGCTGGGATTTCGCGTGGCTTACAGCAAGGTCACGGTGATTAAGACACTCCCGTGATGCGCGGCTTTTAGACAAAAGCGTACAACAGGTTCCTCGCCGCTCGCGCCGCGCTTTCGCGCGGCTGCGAGTGGCTCGGAATGACAAATTTAATTTTTTGAATGCACCTAGTTAATTCGGCAGTGAAAAAAAGTTTGTCACGCTGCCGCTTCGGCGAAGAAATCGTCGATCTCGCTCACTTCTTTATCGTTGAGTTGAAGGTCGCCGGCGCGCATGACGCCTTCGGCTTGCTTCGCGTTACGCGCACCGACGATGGCTCCGGTGACGGCGGGATTGCGCAGCGTCCACGCGATCGCAACTTCTCCTACCGCGCGATTATGGCGCTTGGCTATTTCCCGCAAAAGATCAACGAGTTCCAGATTGCGCGACAGGTTGGGCTCGGTAAAGTCGGGATGGCTTCTGCGCCAGTCGTCTTGGGGGAGTCGGGCGGCGCGGTCGCGGGTCATCGCTCCGGTCAGCAGTCCGGAAGCCATGGGCGAATAGACGATCACGCCAATTCCTTTGTGCAAGCAGTAAGGCAGAATGTCCTCTTCCACTTCCCGGTGCAATAGCGAGTAAGGCGGTTGGAGAGACGTGATGGGAGCGATGGCTTGCGCGCGTTTTAGCTGCGCGACGTTGAAATTGGAAATCCCAATCCAGCGAACTTTGCCTTCGCGCTTAAGGTCGGCGAGCGTAGACCAACCTTCTTCGAGAGCCGGCGAATCGGGATCGGGAGGCCAGTGAATCTGGCAAAGGTCGATCACGTCGAGAGACAGTCGGCGCAGGCTATCCTCCGCTTCACGGCGGATGGAATCGGCGCTGAGGACTTTCTGTACTTGTCCCTTGGAATCCCAGCGCAGGCCGCATTTAGTGAAAACGTAGGGTCGGGAGCCGCGCCAGCTTTTCAAGGCGCGTCCGACAACTTCTTCGGAGTGTCCCAGGCCATAGACGGCGGCGGTGTCAATCCAGTTAACGCCTAGTTCGAGTGCGCGGTGAATGGCGGCAATGGAGTCGCTATCATCCTGCGAGCCCCAGGCGAATTGCCAGCCGGAACCGCCAACGGCCCAGGCGCCGTAACCCACGGGAGTAATGTTTAGATCGGAGTTGCCAAGTTTGCGAGTTTGCATTTCAATCTCCTTATTAAGTTTGATTATGGCGGCATCGTGCCGGTGCAAATTAAAACAATTAATAATTAGAGAGCGATGAACGTCGATACAATTCGCGAATTTTGCCTGGAACTGCCGAACGCTACGGAAAAGTTGCAGTGGGGCGATGAGCTTTGCTTCAAAGTTGGGGCAAAGATTTTTGTGATGCTGGGGCTGGACAATCCACGGCTGTGTTTTAAATGCGCACCGGAGACCTTTGCGGAATTGATCGAACACGAAGACATTCGTCCGGCACCTTATGTTGGGCGTTACAAATGGGTGATGCTCGACCGCCTGGATGCGTTGCGCTGGAATGAACTGCAGGATTTTATCCGGGCGTCGTACGAAATGGTCGCGGCCAAGGCTCCCGGAAGGAAAGTCAAGAAAAAGCACAGTGTGAAGGAGCGCTCCCGTCACAAGAAGACAAAAGGGCGCTGACATTCCGCGGCAGGGCTGATTTGACTCTGCTTGCCGCCTCGGCTAGCCTCAAGAGTCCGCCCGTTCCTGGACACCTTCGATCCTAATGCGATCCCGGCAAAAATTATTGATTTGGCTGCTGCTGGCGGCAGTAGCGGTTTGTGGAGAGCGGCGGGCTTCAGCCTCTACACAGCCGGTGCACGCGCCACACGGAATCGTGGTCAGCGCGCACGAATTGGCCTCGCGGGTCGGAGTCGAAATCATGCAGGCTGGGGGCAATGCCGTAGATGCAGCCGTCGCGACTGGACTTGCGCTGGCCGTGGTGCACCCTGCGGCGGGAAACATTGGCGGCGGCGGATTCATGCTGATCCGTATGGCGGACGGGAAGACGCATTTTCTCGACTACCGGGAAAAGGCTCCGGCAGCGGCCACCCGCGATATGTATCTGGACGCGCAAGGCAATGTGATCGAGGGCGCGAGTGAATATGGATACAAGGCAATTGGAGTTCCTGGATCTGTGGCGGGCATGGTTTACGCCGAACAGAAATATGGCAAGTTGACGCTGCAACAGGTGATGGCGCCCGCGATTCGGCTGGCGCGGGAAGGTTATCCGTTGAGCTGGCTGGAAGCGCGCGACCTGCATGATAAATATTTAAGCCAGTTTGCCGAATCGCGAAGAATCTTCCAGCGTGACGAAAACTACTATCAGGCCGGTGAAGTTTTTCGACAACCTGATTTGGCGCGTACTCTGGAGCGGATTGCGGCGAAGCCCGACGATTTCTATCATGGGGCGCTGGCGCGCGAACTGGCAGCCGCCATGCGGAAAGGCGGCGGGCTGATCACGGCTGACGATCTGGCGCACTATGAAGTGAAAGAGCGTGAGCCGATTCGCGGGACATATAGAGGATATGAAATCCTCAGCGCTCCTCCGCCGTCTTCGGGAGGCACGGTTCTGGTGGAGTCGCTCAATATTCTTGAAGGCTACGACCTGGGCAAACTCGGCGATCGATCGGCGGAGTCCATTCACTTTACAACCGAGGCGTTCCGGCGGGCGTTTTTTGATCGCGCGGAATTTCTGGGCGATCCGGATTTTTCGAAACTTCCAGTCGCGCAACTAATTGATAAAAAGTATGCCGCGGCCTGGCGGGAATCGATCGACGACGCAAAAGCCACGGCCAGCCGAGCTTTGAAGCGCCCCGCAATTTTCAGCGAACTGGAGCAATACGCGGCGGCACATCCGCAGCCATTGGCTAATCACGAGTCGCAGCACACCACACATTATTCTGTAGTCGACGCCGAGGGGAATGCGGTTGCGGTCACGACGACCATCAACGACTGGTTTGGATCACGAGTGACTGCGGACGGCCTTGGGTTTTTGATGAACGACGAGATGGATGATTTTTCCGCGAAGCCCGGAGCGCCAAATTCCGATGGGCTGATTCAGGGAGCCGCGAACGCGATCGGTCCGGGGAAGCGGCCGCTTTCTTCGATGACGCCGACCATTGTGGTGCATGACGGAAAAGCGTTTCTCGTTCTCGGTTCACCGGGAAGTTCGAAGATTATTACCACAGTGGCCAATGTTCTGATGGGGGTTGTGGATTACGGCATGAATATCCAGGAAGCAGTAGATGCTCCGCGCTTTCATAATCAATGGGTGCCCGACGTGCTGTATGTCGAGCAATGGTTTTCACCAGATACCGTGCAGCGGCTGCAGACAATGGGATACAAAGTAGAGTTCGGCCTGCACGAGGGCGAGAACTTTTCTCCCTACTGGAGCGATGCGGAGTGTGTTGCGGTCGATCCCAGGACGGGAGAACGGCTGGGCGCCAGCGATTACAGGGAAAATGGGAAGGCCATCGGGTACTAAAGAATTGCTGATTGCTGATTTTTGATTGCTGATTGAAGATCGATGATCTGGGTTTCAATCAACAATCAACAATCATCAATCAGAAATTCGCGATAAGGATCACGCATGTTGAAAGCGGTATCAACTTATTTGTACGTGAAAGAGCGGCTGCATCCGGGACTTCTGGATGGGCTGACCCGGAGCGGCGTACAGGCCATCGAGATTTTCGCGGCACGGCAGCATCTCGATTATGCCAACCGCAAGGCGCATGTAAAAGAGATCGCGGAGTGGTTTCGCGGCAGCGGCGTGCCGCTGAACTCAGTGCACTCGCCGCTCTACGCCGACTATGAATGGGGGCGGGCCGGAGCGCCTCCCATCAACCTGGCATCGACGGACCGCTCTGGACTGGTGCAGGCGATGGATGAAGTGAAGCGGGCGCTAGAAATCGCGGAGCAGATCCCGTTTCGCTTTCTGGTGCAGCATCTGGGAGTACCCAACGAGAGCTTCAGCGAAAAGAAGTTTGAATCTGCGATGACCTCCATTGAACACTTGCGCGCGTTTGCCAAGCCGCTGGGGGTGCGCATTCTGCTGGAAAATATTCCAAACGAATTATCCACGCCGGATCGATTGATCGAAATGATTCGGGCCGCCCATTTTGACGATGTTGGAATCTGCTTCGATTTCGGACACGCTCATATCATGGGCTCGGTGAGTGAAGCTTTCGAGATTTTGAAGAAGCTGGTTTGCTCCACGCACGTTCACGATAACGCGAAAGTGCAGGATTCTCATTTGTGGCCGGGAGAAGGAACCATTGACTGGAAAGAAGCCATGGAGCTGTTACGGTCCGCGCCGCAGACCCCGCCGCTGCTGCTGGAACTTGGTGAGAATGAGAAGGTAAACCCGCTGGAGAAATTGCAGGAGACCTTCGACAGGCTGGAAACAGCTTAAGGGCTTTCACCGCCGAGTACGCTGAGGTCGCCGAGGAAATTTGGTCAAGTCATTTGTTTTCTCGGCGGGTTCAGCGCTCTCTGCGGTAAACGAATCTTTAATTTATGCCTTCGCCTATCACTACTATTGCTGAAATCGGAAAGCATGACGGGCAGTCGGTCACGCTGCGTGGCTGGCTCTACAATCTGCGTGAGAGTGGGAAACTTTTGTTTCCGCAGTTTCGTGATGGCTCTGGCGTGATTCAGGGCGTGGTGCCGAAAAACGCGGTCACGCCGGAAGTTTTTGAAGCGATCAAGACGCTGACTCAGGAATCGAGCGTGATTGTCGAGGGCAAGGTGCGTGCCGATAAGCGCGCGCCGGGCGGCTATGAGCTTGATGTCGTCAACGTGCAGATTGTCCAGCGCGTTCCCGAGTCCGATCCTTATCCCATCACTCCGAAAGAGCATGGCACAGAATTTCTGATGGAGCACCGGCATCTGTGGGTGCGCTCGCAGCGCCAGGCATCGATCCTGCGCGTGCGTGCCGAGATCATCAAGGCGGTGCGCGATTTTTTTGATGAGCGCGGCTTCACGCTCACCGATCCTCCGATTCTTACCCCGGCCGCTTGCGAAGGAACCAGCACTTTATTTCCGGTGGATTATTTTGACGAACAGGCTTACCTCACGCAGTCCGGCCAGCTTTACATTGAAGCGACTGCCATGGCGCTAGGCAAGGTGTATTCGTTTGGTCCGACATTTCGCGCGGAGAAATCAAAGACGCGGCGTCACCTCACCGAGTTCTGGATGGTCGAGCCAGAAATTGCTTATGCGGAACTCGACGACCTGATGGATCTGGCGGAGGGATTGATCAGCTTCGTCGTGAAGCGTTGCCTCGATCGGCGGCGTGCGGACCTGCAAGCAATCGGACGTGATATTTCCAAACTCGAAAAGATTGAGGCGCCGTTTCCCCGGATCAGTTACGACGACGCAGTCAAGAATTTGCAAGAAGGTCATGCCAAAGGTGTGCTGGAAACGAAGTTCGAATGGGGCGGCGATCTGGGCTCGCCGGATGAGACTTATCTTTCGGCGCAATTCGACAAGCCCGTGATGGTGCATCGATATCCGGCAAAGGTGAAGGCTTTTTATATGGAGCCTGATCCGCAGCGTCCGGAGTTGGCGTTATGCGTGGATGTGCTGGCGCCTGAAGGCTACGGCGAGATCATTGGCGGATCGCAGCGCATGGCTTCGCATGAGTTGCTCGTGCAAAGAATTCACGAGCATGGTTTGCCGGAAGAAGCGTTCAAGTGGTATTTGGATTTGCGCAAATACGGCAGCGTTCCGCACGGCGGCTTTGGTATGGGCATTGAGCGAGTTGTGGCCTGGATATGCGGGCTGGAGCATGTACGGGAGACGATTCCGTTTCCCAGGATGCTGCACAGACTTTATCCCTAGGTAGTTGCTACCGAGGTCTCGCTGGACAAATGACGATCAGGATCCAATCAAAGTGGCCTGCCGCCATTATTGGAATGGCCAACATCATCATCGGCGTGGTATGGCTGGCAGTTTGGATTCATTTCGCTCACGGCCCGGGCTCTGTGGATTGGATGGCGTACGAGTTGCCGCCACCGCTCGGGGCAAGACTGATGATCTTGGCAGGCCTGCTTATTTTGATAGCCACGGGCGTTTGGGGACCCATTGGCAAACTGGCCAAAAAGAGCGCCTCCAAATGAAATGCTTAATCCAGAGCGACCTGCGCCTTTCCGCTGAATTGTTTCCCGGACCGGATACCGAATGAACTGACATATGACCACTAACATCAGCACCACCAACATCACTCCCAAGAAAATTCGCGTGATCGGCGTGCCGCTTGATCTGGGCCAGTCCCGTCGCGGTGTGGACATGGGGCCTTCGGCGGTTCGGGTGGCGGGGCTGGAAGCGCGTCTTGAAGCATTGGGACACGAAGTTGAGGACGGCGGCAACGTTGCCGTAGCGATTCCAGAGCAGAAAAAAGAAGGCGACACCCACGCTAAATATTTGAAGGAGATCACGGCGACTTGCACCAAGCAGGCAGAACTGGTGATTAAAACGCTGGAGGCGGGAAAGATTCCGCTGACATTGGGCGGGGATCATTCAGTTGCGGCGGGAACTGTATCTGGTGTGGCAGAATTTTATCGCCGGCAGAACCAGCGAGTCGGCCTGATCTGGATCGACGCACATACTGATATCAACACGCCCGAAAGTTCGCCCAGCGGCAATGTACACGGGATGCCGCTGGCGGCGCTGATGGGATTGGGTCCGGCGGAGTTGTCGAACATCTTTGATTTTTCCCCGAAAGTGAAACCCGAGAACTGTGTGCTGGTGGGAGTGCGTGACATTGATTCGATTGAAAAAGAAAATGTTCGGCGCGCCGGGATCGGGGTTTTCACCATGCGCGACATCGACGAGCGGGGCATGCGAACGGTGATGGAAGAAGCGCTGCGCATGGCTGGGCGTGGCACTGCCGGTTATCATATTTCGCTCGATATGGATTGGATCGATCCCGAAGATGCACCTGGAGTAGGCACTCCGGTGCGCGGCGGAGCGACTTATCGCGAGGCGCATCTTGCCATGGAAATTATTGCCGATCACGGACGCATGCTGAGCTTCGAGATCGTTGAAGTAAATCCAGTGATCGACGAGCATAACCGGACCGCAGACCTGGCGGTGGAGTTGGCACTCTCGGCGTTTGGAAAAAAGATTTTGTAAGAGATTATGAAAAAGCTTCGAGTCGGAATTCTTTTTGGCGGGCGCAGCGGCGAGCATGAAGTTTCCTTGCTCTCGGCAGCATCCGTTCTGCAGGCCATCGACAAAAATAAATATGACGTTGTGCCGATCGGCATCACCAAAGATGGCCGTTGGCTGACTGCCGGGGACGCGGAGAATCTGCTGCAGGGCAAGCTGACGCTGGAGGCGCGGCATCTGCGTGCCGGAGATCCGGAAACGACGCAGCCTGCGGCGGTACTGGCCCGAGGCGAATCGGTTGTCGTTCCTCCGGAGCCGGTGCATCGGCAAAGCGGGCTCGTACCGTTCCAGACGGAGGCAGCCCTCACGCGGCGAGCTACCGATCGCGCGATCGACGTGGATGTGATCTTTCCCGTGCTGCATGGAACGTTCGGCGAGGATGGGACGATTCAGGGTCTGCTCGAATTGGCTGACATCGCTTACGTAGGCGCGGGCGTGCTCGGTTCGGCGGCCGGCATGGATAAGGACATCATGAAGTCATTGTTTATCGCCGCGGGAATCCCGATTGTGAAGCACGTCACGATTTTGCGCAGTGCCTGGGGAAAAAATCCCAAGCGAGTTGAGAAATTTGTGGAAAGCAAGCTGAAGTATCCGGTATTTGTAAAACCGGCGAATCTGGGATCGTCGGTAGGGATCAGCAAGGCACACGATCGGAAGGAACTTGGCCCGGCGATTGAGGAAGCGGCGAAGTTCGATCGAAAAATTGTGATCGAACAAGGTGTGGGCGGAAAAAAGAACAAGGCGCGTGAGATCGAGTGCTCGGTGCTGGGCAACGATGAGCCGGTGGCATCGATACCGGGTGAGATTGTTCCGGTCAAAGAGTTTTACGACTACAACGCCAAGTACCTCGACGAAGGTTCAGAGCTGATTATTCCGGCGAAGCTTACCAAAGCGGAGACCAAGCAAGTCCAGGAACTCGCAGTGCGTTGTTTCCAAGCCGTAGATTGTTCCGGGCTGGCACGCGTTGATTTTCTGATGGATCCAAAAACGCGCAAGATTTATTTAAATGAAATCAATACCATGCCAGGATTCACGGCGATCAGCATGTATCCCAAGCTGTGGGCGGCTTCCGGACTCGAGTATGCGGATTTGATCGACCAGTTGATCCAGTTTGGTTTGGAGCGGCATGAAGACAAAAAGAGAAACCAGTACAGCCGGTGAGAAATCAGTTCCGTAGTTCGTGAATGTCCGTCATTCCGTATCATCACTATCCTCGAAAGTAACTTCAGAGCAGGTCAATTCGCGCCGATGTTATGGATATGGCCGGAAATCGCTTGCAATACCTGACCACAAATGATTGGATCCTGCTTCAGGCAAAAGCGAACCGGCACAGGTATAAGCTGGGCGATGAAATCATCAAACAGGGCGAGGTAAACAAAGGTATTTGCATTATCCGGCGGGGCGAAGCGTCCGTGGAATTGGCGGGATGCAGTTCGCGATCGATATTGGCGGCGCTTGGACCTGACGACATCTGCGGAGAAATGGCTTTTCTGGAGCGTGGGAAAGCCACCGCGGCGGTGATTGCGAGCGAGGAAGAGGTAGAGGTCGACGAAGTGGAGGCTCGCGAACTGAGAGCGCTGCTGGTGGCTTTTCCCGGGCTGGCCTCACGCTTCTATCTCTCGCTTGCGGTGATCCTGGCGCAGCGGTTGCGAGAGACCTCGAGGGAACTCGCCTACGAGATGGAATTGCGGGATCGCCGCGAAAAACTCTAGGGTGCCGTTACCAGTGGCAGTTCGATAAAGCTTGCCTGACCGGGCGCGTGATACACGCGCTGCGTCGCTTTGCGGTAGTCATTCGGCTTTGCCCAGAAGATGTTCTTCACGAAAGTTTGCGGATTGCGGTCGTATAGCGGGAACCAGCTCGACTGAATCTGCACCATGATGCGATGTCCCGGAAGGAACACATGATCCGCCGTGGGCAGGTTGAAGCGGTAGAGCAGTGGCTGGCCGGAGGCGATGGGCTTGGCGGTATCGAGGCTCTCGCGATAGCGCCCGCGAAAGATATCGGCGGAGATCATTAACTCGTAGCCACCCATTCGAGCATCGCCCGCCACTTCGTCGGGATAGACATCGATCAACTTGACCACCCAATCGGAATCCGTGCCGCAGGTCGAGGCGACGAGATTCGCAACCGGCAGTCCGCTGATCTTCATGGGAGTGCTTAAGACGTCGGAAGTAAATACCAGAACATCTGGACGGCCGGAGGCTTCGCGTTGGTCGTCCACCAGCCATTCCGGCCACGTCATTCCATTCGTATAGCCGACGGGTTGTATGGGACGCGCGCGGAAAGGCACAGGCTTGGCGGGATCGGAAATATATTCATCGAATGCCGCGTCGCCGCTTTTGGGTGCCGTTAAACTCGCCTTTAGCCCAGCTGTGAGATAGAGCGGCGTCGATTGAATCGTACAGCCACTGGCGCACCCGGCGGGCCACGTGTGCAAACGCCGCCAAACATTGGTTCCGGTTTCAAAAGCGGCGACGGGGGCGACGTCTTCTTTTGGCGTTTCGTCTTTTAAGTACTTATCCAGGAACGGTCGAAGAATTTCCTGACGGAAATAGAGTCCGGTGTCGCTGTTGAATTTAATTGCTCCGAGCGAACTGCCATCGCCAATCTCCTGGCCGTGATGCCAGGGACCGAGCACAAGAAATAATTTATCGTCGTTGGCGTTGTTTGCCTTCAGTGCTTTGTAAACCGCAGGCGCGCCGTAGATATCTTCCTGATCCCACAAGCTGTCGACCAGCATGGTCGGAACTTTCAGCGGCTGAGACCCAAGAATGCGGTCCATGGCTTGTTCCTTCCACCAGGAATCGTAGCTGGGATGCTCGAGAAGCTTGCGCCAGAATCCGACTTGATCGAGTCCATGGCGGCGGCCGAGTTCTCCCGCGGAAACGGAATCCATGTAAACGTCGTAGTCGTCAAAATGATCGGTCCACCATTTTTCATCATTCCCGCGAGTAGCTTCCTGTTCGTAGATGTAGGGCATGTTCTGTTCGCGGAAGGCGCCGTTGTGGAACCAGTCGTCGCCCATCCAGCCATCGACCATGGGATTCATGGGCACCGCAACTTTCAGCGCCGGGTGCGGATTGACCAGCGCCATCAGGGTGGTGAATCCGTCATAAGAAATGCCGAGGATGCCCACCTTACCGTTGCTCTCAGGAACATTTTTCACCAGCCAGTCGATGGTGTCGTAGGTGTCGGTGGAGTGGTCGACGGACGTGGGATTCAGCGGACCGTGCAGCGGACGGTTCATCACGTAATCGCCTTCGGAGCCATACTTGCCGCGAACGTCCTGAATGACGCGGATGTAGCCGCCTTCGACGATTACGTCAGTTGGATTGTCATAGCCATAAAGAATCGGGCCGAGGTGCGCGCTGGCGGCTTGACTGGTCTGGGCGGTCGCATTGTAAGGCGTGCGCGTGAGCAGCATGGGAGCATTCTTCGCGCCTTTGGGTAGAACGATGACAGTGTGCAACTTGACCCCGTCGCGCATGGGAATCATCACGTCACGTTTGACATAGTCAAATCCCGTGGTGGCGGGCGTGACGGCGGCCGGAGTTTCACTGGGAAGGTCATTCTGCGCTGAACATGGCGGCGCCACCAAGAGTGACGCGAGCGTAAGTCCGAGGACCAGTTCAGTGCGAAGATGGATAATCCGAGACCACGAAGCTTTTTTGTATCCGCTAAGAAACATCTCCAGCTTTCCCATGCTCACCTCGGCGAAAGAAGAGTGTACCGATGGAAGGCTTCAGGAACAACTTTGATTCGACCGGATGTATCGTCGCTGCCGAATTTGGACACTTAAGATTGAGAAAAAATGTAGTAGGTCAGCCCATGAATGCCAGAGGAAGAAATGGACACTACAGATTCTGATCGCTGGTTCGTAATCACCGGCGGGCCGGGGTCCGGGAAAAGCACGGTGATTGATGCGTTGGCGAAACGCGGTATCTCCACCATGCCAGAGGGTGGCCGGGCGATCATTCAGGATCAGGTGGCTATTGGCGGCGAGGCCTTGCCATGGGCTGACCGGCGTGCTTTCGCCGAGCTGATGCTGGGTTGGGAGATGCGATCGTATCGGATGGCACTGGGCATAAAAGCTCCGGTAGTTTTCGATCGCGGCGTGCCCGATGTGCTGGGATACTTGCGCTTGAGCGGGCTTTCGATTCCTACCCATGTACAGCGTGCGGCGCAGATTTTTCGCTACAATCGGCGGGTATTTATCGCGCCGCCCTGGCGAGATATTTTTCAGATCGACGCTGAGCGCAAGCAGTCTTTCGAGGAAGCTCGGGCGACGTATGAAGCGATGATCGAAACCTACTCGGGCCTTGGCTACGAATTGATTCAACTACCTCTCGACTCCGTTCAGGAGCGCGTGAACTTTTTGCTGGGGGCTATCGGGAATGTCTATTGACGAGCCATGGTCTAATGTGTAGCATTATGGAGACAAGTTTGCTCTTCGGGGCAAACCGGAATTTCATGCAGAGTGGCTGAGGGACGAGCCCTGTGACGCCACGGCAACCGGATCGGGATCATATATCCCGACCGCCAGGTGCCAACTCCCGCCCGGAAACGGGGAACATGAGATTCGGATGCGAGCTTCATTTTTATTTGCATTCCGACCTCTTTTCCCATTTCCTGGAAAAAGAGGCCTTCGCATTTTAGGGCGCTTTTCCGGGCCGCTCGTCCTCAGCTACTTGCTGTGACAGAAAGCGAGTAGCTCAATGGCTCAATACGAACTGCGCTGCCGGGAATGCGGACGAAGCTGGGGAAACCAGCCCCGCTCCATCTGCGACGAGTGTTTCTCTCCTCTCGAAATCACCTACGATTACGATTCGATCCGGGCTTCAATCTCCCAAGGAACTTTCAGCCGGGAGCGAATTGCGCAGCGTCCGCCAAACATGTGGCGTTATTCGGAACTGCTGCCGCTGCCTGAGGGCTTTGAGCCGCGGCTACCAGTAGGGTTCACGCCGCTGCTCCATGCTCCGACTCTCGCTGCGCGGCTGGCAGGAAGCCAGAATGATGCCAAGGCAGCAGCGCAAAATCTTTACATTAAAAATGACGCCGTTTGCCTGCCTACGCTGAGTTTCAAGGACCGCGTAGTTGCCGTCGCTCTGTCGCAGGCAAAGGCTTTCGGGTTCGATACGGTTGCGTGTTCTTCGACGGGCAATTTGGCTAATGCCGTTGCGGCGCATGCGGCGCGACTGGGCCTGAAGGCATGGATTTTTATTCCCTCGGATCTTGAACCGGCAAAGATTCTCGGCACACAGGTCTTCGGCGCGAATGTGGTGCGAATCGCGGGCAATTACGATCAGGTGAACCGGCTGTGTTCGCAGATTGCTGAGGAGCGGCGCTGGGGCTTCGTCAATGTAAACCTGCGACCCTATTACGCAGAGGGATCGAAGACGGTTGGATTCGAAATCGCCGAGCAACTGGGCTGGCGGCTTCCGGATAACGTTGTTGTCCCTATGGC